>NZ_CP014870.1:2236833-2539000 GCF_001661075.1 Pseudomonas silesiensis | reverse complement strand
CCCATTTCGGCGCCATCCTCGGCGCCGGTGCGCAGTTCTTGAGCACTTGAAAGGCGCAGCTGGGCATAAGCCCAATGGTTGAAACTCACCGAGGTGAAGGCTGGCGTTACCCGCACCCGTTCGCTCTTCGCCTCGGCGGTCGGCAGCCCCTGGGTCACCAGGTCCGGCAGGCAGCGATAGCGACGTGGCGTCTGCGAGCCCGGCGGCACATAGCAAAAGCGCACGCAGCCTTCCTGGCGTCGGGCGATCTTCAATTCGGCGCTGAACAGACTGTTGCTGGCTTCCAGTTCCCCGGCCGCGCTGGCGCCGAAGATGGTGCAGCGATCGAGTTGCAGGCGCGTGTCCGGCAATTCGAACGCCATGGCATCGCCGTTATCGAACACACTGTTGCGCCCTTCGACCCCGGCGATGGCCTTGCTCACCCGCAACGGCCCGCACAGGCAATGGGTCAGGCGCAGCCAGAGCTGGCTGCCGCTGCCGGTGTGGCGAATACCGCCCTTGCCCGGCGTCAGGCTGCAATAGCGCAGATTCGCCTCGCCCAGCGCGCCGTGCAGGCGCAGCTGCCCGTCCAGCAGCAGCCCGGACAGGCTGAGCCGGGTGTTGAGGTTGCCGCCTAAACGCCAGTCGCCGAGCAAAACCGGCCGCCGCTGGTTGGCGGCTTCAATGGCCAGGTGCGTATCGGGCAGGTCGAGATCAGGGGTCAGTTCCTGGGTCCCGTCGTCCAGCAGATAGATCAGTGTACGGGTCCCGGCAATGACCGCCGCCAGCGCATCGGCCAGGGTCGCGTGGTCGCCGGGGACTCGCAGCCGTACCTCGAAATCCGCCGGGTCGAGCAGGCCCTGCAACGGCTCATCGTCGCGCCGCACCGGGCGCCGGTCGTAGGGGCCGGCGCCGACATCGCCGGGAAAGCCATAACTGTAGGCGACTTCCACCCGGGTCGCGCTCGTGCCGGCCGGCAAGGCGATACGTCCCAGGACCGGGTCGAAGCCCACCAGAAACTGCTGGGCAGCACCGGGAAAGGTGTGGTCCGGCTGACCGGTCTTGCTCGATTTCACCGTCACGCTGGCCGGTGGTCGCCGCCATTCCTCCGGCACCACACCGGGCAAGGGCGACAGGTTGCACACCAGCAGGTGTTCCGGCGGCACTTCTACACCGTCCAGCCAGATCCGCAGTACCGGGCCACCTTCCTCCTCCCGATCGAGGGGAAAGTACACCGGGCTGGGGGTCTCGCCATCGGTCAGCGCCTGACGCAGCGCCGTCAGTTCGTCGTGCAGCAAGCGCCGCGAGAGCGGCTCCGGCACGTTTTCCGGTTGCGCCAGGTGAGTGATTTCCTGCTCGGTGCGCGGCCGGTTGAACAGCAGGCCCTCGCCGCGCAACAGCGGCTCGGCGACGTCGCGTCCCAGGGCATCGAAACTGTAAAAGCCCTCCAGGCTGGTCATGGCCCGGGCCCTGGCGCGTTGCAGCGCATAGGCCTGCAAGCGCCAGAGATAGAGACCGACGTTGGCAATGTTGTAGCGCCCGGCCGGAAGCGAGCGCACCTCCACCGTATGGGCGCTGCGGTCGAAGGGGCCGTCGACCCGCTCCAGTTGCGCGGCCTCACGCAGGTTCGGCGTGCGCACGCTGTGCGGGCGGCGGTGATCGAGGTATTGGGTGGTGCCCAGCAGTTCGAAAAATTCCACCGCCCGTGCGCGCCAGCCGGTGGTGTCGAATGCCAGTTGTTCCAGCACCGGCAGCGTCCCCTTGCGACGTCGCAGGCGCAGGCTGTTGGCCACATAGGCGCGCAGGCCGAACGCCGGGGTGCCGCTGACCGGGTACAGACCGCGCACACCCAGCAGGTCGCCGATATAGGGCACCAGCCAGTCGTCACAGGTTTCGATAAACCAGTTGTCGTAGAGCCGGGTGATGTCCTCCTCCAGCACTGCGCCCTGCTCGGCGATGACTTCCAGCAGCGCCCGCAGCGGCCCGCCCATTTCGGCATCGCGCTCACGGTAGAAGGCCGGCAACCGTGCCATCAGGAATTCGGCGTCAATGCTCATGGGCCAAGCTCCGTCAACGTGACGGCGGTCGGGTCCAGCAACAGCAGTTGTGCCGCCAGTATCTGCTGGCTCTGCCACCGGGCACCGCGGGCGCGCAGCCGGCCATCCGGCCCTGCCACATGACTGCTGGACAGGCCGTCGTCGGACTGCAGGCTATCCAGATCCACCCGCTCCACACCCGGCACCCGCTGCATCACCGCCAGTACTTCGCTGCCGCTGACGGGTTGCCCATAGGACCGTGCCGCAAACCCGAAAGCCTGTTCCAGGGCGCTGCGCACGGCGCTCAGGACCGCCGCGCTCTGATAGTCCGGGTGGATCCGGACCTTGGCCGTCACACCGAAACGCAGCACCGCACCGGACGCCAGCCTGAGCGGCTGGTGGGCCGGGCGCACCGCGTCGATGGCCGCTGCCAGGTTGCGGTAAAGCGCCGTGCCGGGATCGATGCCGACGCCCCCTGCCCCACTCACCGTCAGGTGCACCAGTCGCCGCTCGCCATCCCACAACCACACCGCCTGGGCCTTGCCGACGCCGACGAAGGCTGCGGCAAAGTCTTCGAAATCCCGCAGCGAAACGATGCGGTCCAGGGTTCGTACGCTCAGTGGTGCGCTCTGCCGAGCCCTGTCGCGATCTTCGGGGTCGACGCCGCCTGCCGCCGGTACCGGGTTGATCACATCCTTGACCCCCAGCGGACGGGACATCAGCAGGCTGATCCGCCCGCTGCCAAGGTTGCCGGCCGCACCGATGCCGACGCGATAGAACGCCTGCACATTCATCTGCCCCGTGGGCAGGCGGCTGCCGTGCACGCCGTCACCGAATTGCACGGTGACCCGACCATCATCGCCCCGGCGCAACAGATAGGCACGGTCTTGCGGGCCAAGCTCACCCAGGTGCGGCGCCTCGCGCCAGCGCACACCCTCGACACGCACTTGCAGCGTGCTCTGGATGCCCGACGGGGTCGGTGAGGAAATATAGGTCAGTGGTTTCTGCAGCAGCAGGAAGCGTTGGAAGGCCTGGCTGGCGTCGCCGCTACCGAGGATTTGCGGCTGAACCTGCATCTGCTGGCTGTCGCCGTGACTGGCCGGCGCCACATTGGCATTGATCCGCACACTCAGCGGCAGATAGGCATGCTGCAGATCGCTCTCAAGCTCCAGGCGCGAGCGCGGGCCGCTGCTGTCATTGCGTTGCAGGCGTCGCACTTCGCTGGCGAAGCCCAGCAGCACTTCATGGCGTGCGCCATCGGTGAAGGACAGGCTGGCGACCCGGCCGTCCCTGGCGATCTCCACCGCCACCAGCGGGTCCTTGGCCAACAGCCGCTGACGCGCCGCCGCATTTTGCGCCACGTCCGGCAAGGTGTAGCCGCTGACCGACAGCCAGCGACCCGCTTCCAGCTCCGGTTGCAGCTCATCCAGGGTCAGCACATGACCGCCGAGCAACCCGGACCTGGGCCGGGTCGCCCACGGCAGCTCGATGGATTCGCCGTAGGCCGTGGTCTCGCGCAGACGTTGATCGAACAGCTCGCGCAGCTGTTCGCCACGCAGGCTCAGGCGGGTGGTCTTGCTGCTGAGGGTGAAGGCGGCGCGGGCATCCTCGCGGCTGTCGAGGATCTGGTACAGCTCTTGATAATCGGGCAGCGCCAACACCAGCCAACTGCCCGTGACCAGCCGCGGATAGCTGGCATCCAGGTGCACGCTGTGTACGTCCCGGGGGTAGAGCCGACTCTGGGGGATGATCTGTCTGGCGATGCCCGGGCCCTGCCAGCGCAACTGGACCACGGCGGCACCGGTGTTCTCGAAGTATTCCAGGCGCAGGTCGAGCTTTTGCCCGGCCTTGAGTTCGCGCAGGGTCGCGCTGAATTCAGTGGCGCCCTGCACCTGCCATTGATTGATCAGCAACTGGCCGCCGAGCCACAGCCGCACGCCATCGTCGGCGGTGACGAAAAAGCTGTAGGTGCCGCTCTCGGGAATTTGCAGCCAGCCGCTCCAGCGCACCGAGAAGGTATCGACGGTCAACGTCGGGTCGGGGCTGGCGCTGCCCCAGTCGAAATCCACCGTGGCGTCGGTGCGGCTGAGCTTGCGTGTCTTGAGGTCGATGCCTTCGAAATACTCGCCATACAGACCGCTGCCAGTGGCCTGGCGGGTCGGTGGATCGGACACATCGGCCAGGGTAAAGCCTGGCCACTGGCCGTGCAGGCTGATGTTCGCCTGTTCCTCATCGTCCAGGCCCAGGTAGCTTGCCCGCAGACTGCGCGGCATCGCCCGCCAGTCCGGCGCCGCCTGGCCGAACAGCGCGGCTTTGGTTCGCAGGGCAAAACAGCGTGGGTTGGCCTTGGCCGGCTCGACGTGGGGCACGGCCTCACCCAGTGGCCGGTCGAGTGTCACGACCGTGTAGCCGGCCAGCGGGTCGGCGCTCGGCTCCACCGGCGCAATCACTTGCAGGCGTGCAACGCGGCGCAGGTCCCAGTTTTCGCTGCCGGGATTTTTCAGGCGTTCGTCGCCGACGACCAGCAGCGGGTCGCCCGCTTGCAAACGGGTGTTCTGCCCCTTCAGATACAGGGTGCGTGCGCCCCAGTAGGGCGGCACCTCTTCCTGGGCCTGCAGGCGCAAGGCATTCCAGGCGGCGCGCGCGTTCAACGGCTCGAGTGTTTCGAAAACCTGGGCCTGTTCGTCTTGCCCGGGAATGCTCTGGCTCTTGTTCCCGGCGTCGATCCGCGCGACCAAGGGCGCGCCCGGCGCGGTCTCCAGGGAAAAAGCCAGGAACGTCGAGGCCGCCACGCCGGGGTGCAGCTCGTAGCCGATCGAGCGTCCCAGTTCCAATACCGAACGCCGCTCCGTGGCGGTGCGCAGAAAGCCCTCGTTGGCGATGCGCTCCTGATAAAAACTCAGCACATCGAGCACGCCGGCCCAGGCATCGAGCAACGCCAGTGCCGGATCATCGGCATCGCGGGTGCTCAGCCCGAGCAGCTGCGGCTGGCCGGACAGGCGCGCCAGCTGGCTCTCGCGAAAGCGCCCATGGGTGCCGACCCGATAGTGCAACGTCGTCTGCCCTGGGGGGGTCAGTTCGTCGACCGGCGTCAGCACCTTGATCCCGGCGCAGCAGCCGCATTGTTCGCCATTGCTCATAAGCCACCTTGCATCGTCAGCAGCAGCCGGCCGTTTTCAGGGAAATTGGGATCGTTATCCAGACGCAGCACTTCCAGCGGCGCGGCACTGATCAAGCCCTGCGCTATTTCCTGATCAGGGGTTTTGCCCCAGCGCTGGAACACCTTGACCTGGAGCGAGGCCACGCCGGTCACCGAATGCGCCGCCTCCATCAGGGCGGAGAGTGCCAGGCCCTGGCCGAAGCTGAAGTGATCGGGATGAAAGAAGCCGGGCCGGCCCAGCCCGTCTTCGCCGCTGCCCAGGCGCTTGAGCAGGCCGAGCTTGACCGTCGCGGCAAAGTGGCCCGGCACTACGCAGACGTCCAGCTGAATATCCAGCGGGGCATAGATCGGCTCGCTGAGGTCCAGGTCATAGCCGGCCAGCCGGTAGCGTTCCAGGTGGCGCAGCATTTCCTCGCGAAACGGCGCATCCAGCGGCTTGCCGCCCTTGCGGTCGAGGCTGATGAACAGGGTGTACCAACTGCCGGTCCAGCGCAGCCGGGCCGCGGCCCGTTGCACCTGCGCATGACGCTCGGCGACCCGGGCGTAATCGGCTTCGGTGACCGCCCGTTCCTGGGTGCGAAATGCCTGCGGGGCAAACAGCTTGATCGCATCGACGCTCTCCGGTTCCGCGCCGCCGCGTGCCGGCAACGGGTTGCGCAGGGTTTCGATGAAGTCCTTGACCAGCGGGTCGGTGCAGACCACCTGGGTGATGCTCTCGGCGCCGACGTTGCCGACGCTGCCACCGCCTTGGCGGTAGCTGGCCAACAGGCGGGTATGAGGTTGCGGTTGCATGCCGAAGCGGTTGTCGCCAAAGCGCAGGTGGGCAAGGCCATCGGCTTCAGTCTCCACCACGAACGCCTGGGCGAAGCGGTCACTGCCCAGCAGATCGCGCCGCGGCAGCCAGTGGCTGGCACCGGCTTTGGGTTGGTCGCCATACTGTCCGGGATCGTCTTCGCGCAGCAGCATGCCGGACGGACGGGCTTGCCGGGGGTCCTGATGCAAAGTGCCGCTGGCGGAGCGCGTCGGGTCGGGTTCATAAGGCTGGGCATAGACGATGCCAGGCTCGCGCAGGCGTGGGCGGTAGTGACCGGCAGTCGGCACTGCGTCCGGCAGCAACGACTCATCGTCGCGGGTCAGGCCGTGATCGGCCAAGACCACATTGGCGCAAGCCCGGGCGACCCTGAAGGTCTCGCTGACACCGGACCGCTGGATCCGCGTGCTGATGCACAACGGGAACGGCAACGCGTCCTCGGCATGCCAGCGGATCAGCTGCAACGGCGTGTCGGTCAGCGCGTCGTACCCCGGCTTGACCTCGATCAGGCGCACCGCATGCCGGTGGGAGCGGTCGGCATCCGGCGCACGACCGGTCACGGGGCTCAGCACTTCTTCGAGGATCAGCAGCATGCCCGCCTGCAAGCTCAGCGGCGGATCGTCAATCAGGGCGGCCTCCTGCGCGCCTTTGCCCAGACAGAAATCCGGCTCGCCCCAATGATGGATATCAATGCGGTTATGGGCGGATTGCAAGGGCAACGGGTGCATCGTTTCGAAGACCTGGGTGGCGCCGTCAGGCAGGGCGTTGAACTCGCTTTCCGTCAATACGACCCCGGGCATGGCGGTGCGGGTCAACAGTCGCGTACCCGCGGCCAACGCCTGGCCGTCGGCCTGGGCGGTGACGCTCAGGCTGACGAAGACCCGACTGTTGCAGCCGTCGTGGATGGGGTAGTCCAGCAGCCGTGCATGCCGGCGCAGGGAGACGCGGCGGCGGGCGGTGCCCAGGTACGCTTCGGTGGCGACTGCATCCTGGTAATAGCTGAGCTGATCGCCGATATGCGCCAGCATTTCCACCAGGGCCACGGAAAAATCCGCCGGATTGCGCTCGTGAAAGCCAGGAATCAGCTGCCCCATCCGGTCCAGCATCAACCGGCGAAAGCTCGCGTAATCCTTGGCCAGGTAATCCAGCAGCGGCTCCGCCGGCACCTGCGGCGGGCACAGTTGCTCCTCGGCACAATCGAACTCGGACGGGCACTGCGCCTTGAAACTGAAGCGGATGCTCGACAGGCAAGGGTCGAAGCCCGGCGGCGGGTCCTCGGGAGCCGAGGGGTTGATCAAGACAAAGCGATACCAGGAGAAATCCCCGGCCTGGTCCACGGTCATATCGAGCTGATTGCCGGTGATGCTCAGGCTCTCGACGCGCACAGGCGTGATGCGCACGCCACCCTCGATCCGGCAGTGGGCCACGGTGATGCCGGCCAACGGATTGACGAACACCACGCGCAGCTTGCGCTGATCCAGGGACACCACTTCCAGGTAGTCGATACCATTGAGGCTTGGCGGCTCAAGGTCACGCAGCAATTGCAGGCGATGGCGGTTGTCGGACAAAAACTGGCGTTTCATGGCCCAAGCCCTCGGCTGAAGGTTGCCAGGTGCCGCTGGCGATCCCGGCGCATGACGTACTGCACCGTCACGCCGAGGCGTGCATCAAGGTTTTCGACCGTCACCGCCTCGACCTCGATCAGCTCCCCCAGCCACTGTTGCAGCGAGCCTTGCACGGTCATCTGCACGGCGGCAGCGAGGGCATCACTGTTGGGCGCAAACACCAATTGCAGCAGGCCGCAGCCGAAGTCCGGACGGTTCACCCGCTCGCCCGGCACGGTGAACAGCACCTGCTCGATCATGTCCCGCACCTGCAGATCGGCGTAGACCTCGGCACTGCGCCCGCGCGAGTCGATGCTAAAGGGAAAGTCCAAGGCCATATCAGACTCCCGAGACCCGTAGCTGGGTGACGACGACCTGCATCGGCGTGCCGGTGGGCACGCAGATCGAGGTGCTCGATTGCAGCAGCACCGGCAGCCCGCCGGCGAATACCCGGGTCGCGCCAACCAGCCATTGACCGGTCACGCAGGGGCCATTGCCGGCGGGTGGCGGTGGCATGCCGCAGCCGGCAATCACATAGGGCGCGGCCAGGGTCGTCACGGGCTGGCCGGAGACTGTCACCCGGGCAAAAGGCGCAGTCGGCGTCGCCTGCCCGCCGTGGCTGCACATCACGGTGGCGCCCAGGTGCAGGAGAAAACCGGGCATCAGCGGTCCTCCCCTGTCAGGGGCAGGTCCAGCCGCATACCCAGATGCCGATTTCGAGAAATGTTCATGTCAAATCACCGTCAATGCGCCTTGATTGATGTTCACCGCCGGGCCGTTGAGCATGATCGTCGCGCCCTGGCCGTTGCTGATGGTGATCCCGATTTCGTTGATCGAAATCATCGCCCCGGTCAGGGTCTTGAGCAGGATGCCGCCCGTGGGCCCCGGCAGGTCGGAGATCGTCAGGCCGTTCTGGTTGCCGGTCTGCAACACGATGCTTGGCGACACCGGCAGCCCCGCCAGCGCCAGGGCTGGCACCTCTGCCGCGCTGCCCCAGAAGCCGCCGACCCAGATCGGGTAATCCTGGTTGCCCTGCTCGAACTCGACCCAGACCCCGGCGCCGATCTGCGGCAGCACGAACATCCCGCTCTGCTGCCCGGCGAACGGCACACAGGGCATGGCCCAGCTGGAGATGCCGAGCCCCAGCACATCCGGGACCTGGACCTGGACGCGGGCCATCTGCATCGGGTCGATGTTGTTCAACACCACACCGCGGAACTTGCCGTAGTATTTGCCTTGCTCAGCGTTCATACCGGTACCCTCGGCAGCGTCGAGATCAAGCCGTTGCGCGTCAGCGTGAAGTTCTGCTTGAACTCCCCCGGCTTGAAGTTGCTGGTCACGCTTTTCACGTAATACAAACCGTCGAAGGCGCTGCCCGCGCCGCGCACGCCGACCAGCTGACGCGCCTTCAGCACCGAGCCGTAACGCAACACATCGACCGATCCGGTGGCGGTCACTGCATCGGCAGAACCCGCCGCCTCTGCCAACCCCTTGGACAGGGCCGCCATCGGCGAGAGCTTGGCGGTGTCCTTGAGCAGATGGATCGACTTGGGAATGGGCGGCAGCGCACCCAGCGGCGGATTGAGCAGACTGATGTCGGGGATCGGCAATGGAATCGGGAATTTGGTCAGCGGGTTCTGGATGAACACGATGGGCAGGCTGGCCTTGGTGTTGTCTACGCTGAACGACAGCGCCTCGACATTGCTGTGGGCATCCATCCCCAGGTTCAGCGCCGGTTGCGGTATCCCGAGCTTGATCTCCGGGCCCCAATAGGCGGTATTCATCCCCGGCAGCGGACCGGGCTCGACATAGAACACGTAGCCGGCATCCTTGGCCAGCTTCTGCACATAGGCCAGGTCGGTGCCGTCGTGGGTGGGGATTTTTTCCACCGGGATCGGCACATCGCTGAAGATTTGCGGGATCACCAGCGGCACCATGCCAAAGATCGCGTACTTGGCGACGATCAGCGCCACCCGCGCCTCGGCCGACATGGCCGGATAGGGAATGCCGTTGAATTCCTGCTGGTCCATGGCCACCGACAGGTCCTCGCCGGTGATGGTCAGGGTGCTCTGCCCCGGGTCGTTGGAGCCACTGACTTCCTGGCGGGTGATCAGGCCGTCCATCAACACCATCGGCAGGCTGTTGACGGTGATCACGATCAGCACCCGCAGCCACGGCACTCGCCCGCCGGCGAGCAACAACAGGGTGTGCAGCGGGGAGTTGTTGTGCAGGGCGAAGCTGATCTGGAAGCCGCTGCGCGCGCCCGCCGCCGACGTCACCTGGATGCTCTGCAAGGCATCGATCAGCGGCTTGGGCACGGGTAGCGGGATCGCCGGGCCGATCAGCAACGAGACATGCATACCTTTAAGCATCGCTTGGCCCCTGCATGCCTTCGGGCAACGTCAGGCGGATGTGCCGACCCAATTCTTCCAGCTCCAGCGGGTGGAGGCTGCCATTGGCATCCGGCAGGCGCCAGAACTGTTCCGGATCGCCGAGCACCGCAGCGGCCATGCGATCGATACGGTCGCCCTCGATCACGGTGTAGATCTGCAAGGTGACAAAGTTCGCCGGATCGGGGACGAAACGCCGACGCAGGTAGACCAGGCGTCGACCGTCGGTATTGACCAGCTCGGCGGTTTCGGTCGGGTAGTAGCGGCTGTTAGGTGGGAAGCGGTCGCTCATCGTGACTGTCCTTTTGTTCTCAGCTAGCCGTTGTTTTAAAAAAGCGCGCTCAAACCCAGGCTGGCCAGGGTCGCGCTGCTGGCCTTGCGCGCCAGGCGTTCGCGGCCCTGGTGGTAAACCATGTAGAGGTGCCCGCCTTTGTCGCCGAAGCCCAGGTCATTGATGTTGAGCACGCGCATGCCGAGGGTGATGCGCGCGCGAATCGGGTTGAGGTTGACGTCGAACGCCTCCTCGACGATCGAAAAATCGGTGATGCGCACCGGCACCACCCGCTCCTTGCTCCACACGAACAAGGGCAGCGGCGCCTGCACCGGAACGATTTCCAGGGTGCCGGCGTTCGCCATCTGGTTGTTGCGGATCAAGGCGTTGCTGTCCGGGTAGACGATGGTTTCCAGTGCCGCGAGCTGCGGGTGGATACCGACCTCGATCGCGCCAGGGTGCTGGTCGGAGAACTCCAGCTGGTCGGTGGCGTCGATGTCGGCGTCGAGTTTGATGGTTTCCACTGGCGGCCCCTTCAGCCGAAGCGGCTCGCTGATCGCCGCACTGCCGCCGGTGCTCTGGGGTTGCAGGCTGCGGGTCAGCAGGTCGGGGTTGTACTGCAGCGCAATCACCCGCAGCACGGCACCGCTGGCGGGGTCGATCAGGATCAGCCCGCCCTTGAGCACTTTCGGCGAATTGGAAAACCCGGTCATACCTCGTGCTCCTCACTCTTAGCGT
Organism: Pseudomonas silesiensis; assembly: GCF_001661075.1. Classification (NCBI taxonomy): domain Bacteria; kingdom Pseudomonadati; phylum Pseudomonadota; class Gammaproteobacteria; order Pseudomonadales; family Pseudomonadaceae; genus Pseudomonas; species Pseudomonas silesiensis. The sequence continues at coordinate 2,528,011 of NZ_CP014870.1, read as the reverse complement.
TGCCGAACAGGTTGGAAAGCATCTTCGTCGGATCGAGGTTGAGCTGCGCGGGTTCGGGCTTGATATCGGAGAGCCTGGGCATGCGAAAGCCGTCGATGCTGTCGTAGTGCAGCGGCACGCGCACGCCGAGTTTCATGTCGGTGTCGACTTTGCCACCGAGTAGCTTCCAGGTCTTTTCGGTACGTATCTTGAACCGCCAGACCCCGGCTTCGGCGTAGACCCGGGCCTTCAGCGCCGCGTCCAGCACCACCGCGCCGCCGATGAAGGCCTTGGCATCGACGCTGAATTTGTCCTTGCTGTAGGCGATCTCGCCGTCCAGTTCGGCCTTGCCTTCAAGGCCGACCGAGGCCTCGACGCTGAGGCCGCCACCGACCTCGGCGAGGTACAGATCGATGACCACATCCGCGCCGACTTTGCCACTGATCCCCCCTCCCGCCGGGATGCGGGCGATGGCCTTGAGGTTGAAACTGAAGTCCGGGTCGGCTTCGAAGGGGCTGAACTTGACCGTGGCCTTGACCCCGGTGAGCACGCCGGGGCCGACGTAGTAGTAATACCCCAGGCTGCCCCAGAGCTTGACCTTGAGCCCGATCGGGCCGATGGAGGCGCCAGGGATCGGGATGCTGCCCGAGGCCGAGAAAATCGGTTGATTTTCGTCTTTCTCCGGGAAGCGCTTGAACAAAGTGACGTCGGGAAAGCTCAGCTCGCCGTCGAAGGTGATTTTTTGCTGTTCGTCCACCGTGATGCCGGCCGTGGCCACCATATCCTTCTTGATTTCGTAGGACAGCCTGCCCTTGCCGGCGATTTTTCCGTTGGGCAGCAACTCGACGACGATATTGCCCTTGGCCCGGCCCTTGTCGATCTTGATATCGCCCTTGCCGTAGACCTTCTCGTTGCCGGCCTTGTTTTCGTAGGTGGCATCTACGATGCCGTCGAGGCCCGAGAAGGCGAATCCGGCCTGGCCCTTGGCGATGAACAGTTCGCCGTCGTACCAGAGGCTGGCCTGGATCGGCTTGAGGTAGGGGTTCTTGACTTTGATCTTGCCGTGTCCCTGGAACACCCACTTGCTGCGGGTGTAATTAAGCTCCAGCGAGGCCTCGTTGCCGCCAGGCAGTTCCAGGTTGACCTTGCCACTGGCGTCGATCTTGCCGGCCTTGAGGTACACATCGACCGCGCCGCTCTTCACATAGGGAATCTTGCCGGCCATCTGCCCCGACTCGATATGTGCGCCGCCACTCCACTCGCCGGCCTGGTACTTGATCTCGCCTTTGGCTTCATCGACCCCGGGCAAGTAGACGAAAAGGACCCCGGTCAACACCAGGCCGTTCTCGTCGGCACTGACCTCGACTTTGCTCGCGGCGATTTTCTTCGTGGTGCCGAACTCGAACGCCACACTGCCGACCGGCTTCAGCTTGGGCGCCAGGTCGATGGCCAGGGAGGCCTCGGTGATTTTCACCCCGGCAAACGGTGGCTTCAGCTTGTTCTTGTCCAGCGGCGCCTTGAGCCGGAAATACTCGGGTGAAAAGGCCACCTCGAGGCGCTGCAGCAAGGGCACTTTGGTGGGCGTGATGTAGCCCTCGCCGGCAACCCCACCGGGTACCAGATCCAGTTTGGTGAAACGCCCGGGGCTCAGGTAGTCGTAGGTGAACGCGATACCGGCGTTCTTTTTTGCCGCCTCGGAGAGGGTCAGGCCGCCATCTTCGGCGACATCCAGCACCACGCCCGTGCCCTTGGCCGGCAGGGTGATGGGCAGGCGCGTACGATCGCGGGTGTCGATCACGGCGCTGATGGTGTCCTTGCCCTTGCCGACCCGGCGCAGGGTCATCAACAACAGTCCGGGAAGGATTTCGGCGCCCGCGACGTTTTCCGGGATACCGGACTCGAAGATCGGCGGCGTCTTGGTCTTGTCGCTGACCCGCAGCATCCGCGTGCTGCCGCCGGCCATGACCGGGTAGTCGATCAGGATTTGCGTGGATTTGTCGGCACGCCCGTCCTTGCCGGGCTTGCCGAGCTTCTTGCCGGTTTCACAGCAGGGCCCGCACTTGCCGGTACTCTTCATTTTGGAATCGGCGAACACCAGGCGGATCTGCGCCGGCGGCTCCTCGCCGCCCTCCTCGATCTTTTCCGCGATGGCTTGTGCCAGGCCGAACACCTGCTGCTTGATCAGGCTGCCGCTCATGCCGTTATCAAGGCGGTCGAGCACCTGGATATTTTCCTGGGTGTTATCGCCGCCCACCTGCAATTCGATGATGTGATCCATCTCGCAGGTGCCGCCGCCAACCTTGGGGAACTCGGCATCGCCACCGGCCTTTTGCCAGGCGGCGTCCAGCGCATCGCCCATCTTCCAGCCGCGAAGGTTGACCCAACGCGAACGCAGCTCGTCGGAGCTGACGCGCATTTGCCACAGGCCCGCTTCCTGGGCCTTGGCCCCCTGCAATGTGATGATTGCCCGCAGCGCCTTGGCCTTGGCCTTGCTTTGCCAGTCTTTGAGCACCGGGCCCTTGACCTCATGCAACTCAAGGAAATCGACGTCGAACGAAGCCAGTTCCTTGTCCTTGCCTTTCACTTTGGCGGTGGTTTTCTTCTCCGGCGTGACCTTGTGCCCGGTGGTCATTTCCAGGTCCCTGTAACGGCTGTCCACCTCATAGTCTTGCGACTTGCCCTTGCCTGCCTTGCGCGACAGGCGTGGCCCGCCCTGGCTGAGCACGCCGCTGGCCAGGGGCTGGCCGCGCATCACGCTGTCGGCGACGAAATCGGCCTCGCGCTCCAGCCGCTGGTAGTGCGGCCCCTGATCGGCCAGGTTGCCGGTACCGGAGCGTTGCAGGCCTTGTTGCTGCACGGTGTGGGCCAGTTCGTGGGCCAACAGGTGTCGACCGCTGTCGCTGTGGGGCTGGTATTGACCGTCACCGAACACGATGTCCTGGCCGACCGTGAAAGCATGCGCATCCACATCCCGGGCGCTGGCCCCGGCGGCGCTGTCGTCGTGGATGCGTACGGCAGCGAAGTCGCTGCCGAAGCGGCCCTCCATGAAGTCGCGGGTATCGGCATCCAAGGGTCGACCGGGACGCGCCAGGGTCTCGTTGACCGAGGCCGGCACGCCCTGTCCGCTCTCGACACCGGTGCTTTTGCGTTGCAGGTTCTGCGCGCGGCCGGCGGCGCAGCTTTCGCATTCGCCGCTGCTGCCGGCGCCCGCGCCACAGGCGCACTTGCGCTGCAACAGCAGCCCGCGCACGGCGGTCTTCGGCGGCGCGGCGTCGCGTTCGGCGTTGGGGGCGAGTGCGTGTTCGGTCATTGTCCCGGCCCCTGCAACTGTTCGGCGATCAGCCGTGCCAGGCGCCGTCCGGTGCGCTCCGGGCGTTCACCGGCGGGCGTGGCGAACCGGGGAATTTGCACCTGCTCGAGCGCAAAGCCTGGCCCTGGCAGCGCTCCCTGGATCAGCAACCGCCCCAACTCGCGCTCCAGGGCGCCGGCCAGGCGCTGGCCATTGCGCAACGAATAGCCGGGCAGCGCCAGGGTCCCTATCGTCAGGCTGATGGTCGGGGCGGCGGGTGCCAGGGTGCGGGTCATTCCCAGTCCCCCACTTCCGCCGCCGGCAGCGGTTTCTCCAGTTTGGCGAACTCCGCTTCGGCCGCGGCGCGCAGATGCTGCATGCCGATGGCCATGTCCCTGTCCGCCGCGAGGAAGGCCGCGTTCAAGGCCAGGTTGCGGATATGCCCGCCCGACAGCGAAAGCCTCGCCAACTTGCCAATGTCCAGCGCGCTGCACGGCGCCACGGACGGAAACGCCCGCTGCCAGATGGCACTGCGGGCCTCCACATCGGGGAAGGGAAAATGCACGATGAAACGGATGCGGCGCTGGAACGCCGGGTCGATGGCCTGCTTCAGGTTGGTGGTGAGAATCGCCAGCCCCCGGTAAGTCTCGATCCGTTGCAGCAGGTAGCTGACCTCCAGGTTCGCGTAGCGGTCATGACTGTCGCGCACCTCACTGCGTTTACCGAACAAGGCGTCGGCCTCGTCGAACAGCAGGATCGCGCCGCTGCTTTCGGCCGCGGCGAATACCCGCGACAGGTTTTTCTCGGTCTCGCCGATGTACTTGCTGACCAGCGCCGCCAGATCGATGCGGTAGAGGTCCAGCCCCAGTTCATTGGCCAGCACTTCGGCGGCCAGGGTCTTGCCGGTGCCGCTGCCGCCGGCGAACAAGGCGCTGATACCCAGGCCACGGTCGCTGCGTGCGGCAAAGCCCCAGTCGCGATACACCCGGGTGCGCTGGCGGACCTGGGCCGCCAATGTACGCAGGCTGGTCAGGGCCGCGTCCGGCAATACCAGATCGTCCCAGCCGGCGCGGGCATCCACCCGTTCCGCCAAGTGCTCCAGGCCGCGTCGAGCTTCTTCTCGACACACCTGCCAGAGGTGATCGGCACCGCCTTCGGGCCTGGCCTTGAAACCCTCGGCGAGACGCAGGATGGTGCTGCTGCCAAGCTGAAACTGTTCCGCCAACAGACCGAGACGGCCATTGACGTCGGCGACTGAGTCACCCAATTGTTGCTGCCAGAGCTTGAGCCGCGCCGACGCATCATTGTCCTGGACCGTGACCCGGCATTGACGGCGACGCAAGTTGGGTGCGCTGTCGCCACTGAGCAGCAACAGGCACTGCAAGTGATCGAGGAACTCGCCCAAGCGTTGCGCCTGCTCCGGGTTCAGGCTGCGCGGTTGCAACCAGAGCAGCACGCCCTGCAACAGCGCTTCACGCGCCCACAGGTGCGCCAGCTGCTCGCGCTCGACTGGCCCGGCTGGCAGGTCATGCTCAGCCATCCGGTAAAGCTTGAGCCCCAGTTCTGCCGCCAGGGCCTGGGCGTAGGCTTCACCGTCGCCGTCCAGCAGCCGCGCGATCGGCGCCAGGGCCAGGCTGGGCGCCGCCTGCCACTGAGCGGCGATCTCGAGGATGCTGGCCCTGGCCTGGTGCCTGTCGATAACGACCGACGCGGCATCCGGCAGGTTTTCCTGACGAAACCACGGTTCCAGGCGCGGGTCGGGAAAGCTAAGGCCGGCAATCCGGTGCAGGATCATTTCATCCACCACCAACCGCGCTTGCAGCGCCCCGCCGCTGCCGCACGGCTCGAGCAATTGCCAGCGCCGCAGACGGCCGACCGGGGTGGTCGCACTCCACTGCGGATCCGGTAGCAGGCGCAGGGCCAATTCGAAACTCAACCAGGGTTGGTTCACGTCGCCGTGAGCCTGGGCCAGCAGATCGCGAAAGCGTGGGTCAAGGTCTACCGCGGCGGCCAGCAGCAACAGGTCCTGCTCGAATCGGCTCAGTCCCAGCCGCTCGCTCAACAGCGCCAGGGCCGGCGGGGTTTCCAGATAAGCGCCCAGGGGCGCAGGGTCGCCTGCCAACCGCGCCGTCAGATAGGCGACAAACGCATTCAACGCCTGGGTCAGCACGCGGCGGTTGTTGGCGAAATCCCGGCGATGGCTCATGGCAGCACCTGCGGTGCGCTGAATTGCCCATCCGCGCCCATGACCAGCGCGCTGGTTCCGGCATCCACCTGCACCCGTGCCAGATAGGCACCCTGGACGACGCCCTGGTATTCGACGGTGACGGCTGCGCTCTGCTCGGCCGGCGGGAGAATGCCGTTACCGTCAATTGCGTTGAAACTGTAGGCCCGTGCCGGCCGATCGTCCGGCGGGTCCTTTTCGTTGAGCAGCAGGCGTACCCGCTGGCGCGCGCCCACCGGTGGCGTACAGGTCACCTTTATGCCACCGGACCGATAGGTCACGCCGTCGACCACCGAGCTGGTGGCGCCGGACTGTACGACAAAAGTTGCCTGGGGATTGAGGATGAACACACCCGGGTTCGATTGCACCGCCCCGTGCGCCACTGGCGGCGTACCCAACCATTGCCCATGGACCACCTGCACTGTGCAGACGCCCGCCCGCAAGGATGAAGGCAGCGCCGGCGACAGGAAGCCGAACTCCAGGGTGTCGTTTTCGACTTTGCTCAGACCGGTGCTCAGGTCCAGTCCGTTGACCAGCAATTGCACCGCCGTGGCCTTGAAATTGGCGCCGCTGACCCGCACGCTGCCGTCCGGCAGAATCGGCATGGCCGCACCGGCCACCGATTCGACCCGGTCCACCCGTGGCGTACGCAGCGGCACCACATAGAGGTTGCGCTCCCGAACCGGCAGCGGCGTGCGCTGGCTCCTGGTCGTTGATTGCAGCAGCACGCTGATCAGGTACGCCGCACTGGGCCGCGCCGGCACCTGGATCGCGGACCAGATGCGCGAGAGTTCGTCGGTGCTGTGATTGAGCGGTGTGATCCGCAGTTGCTCCAGCTGGTCGGCCAGCCCGGCACGTTCCAGGGCCTTGGGCACATTGGGTTTGTTCGGCGCCGGCTTGAGTGCCGCGCGGATGGCATCACGGCCCATTCCCGGCGTGTCGTGAAGGATCTGCATGGCGGCGCCGAGCAGGATTTCGGCGTGAAAGTCAGCGGCGCCATAGGCGGTGATCAGAATGTGCAAGTCCAGTGCGAGGGGTGGGTTGCCGATGCGCTCACCCAGGCTATCGCGGCTCGGCAGGCCGAGATTGGCCCAGCCGGGATTGCGCGTCTGGTTGTAGAGAAAGAGGTTCAGCTGGTCGCCGCCGTCGGGATCTATGCGGTCCGGGCCGACACAGGTGACGCTCGGCGCGCCGCCCAACACGTCACTGATTTTCAAGTCGGCCAGACCGCTTTCGAGCATCTGCTGGAGCGTCGCGAGCGCGGCTGCCAGCCCGAGTGGCGAACTCATGATCGCGGCCCTGCACCAGCGTCACGCTCCCTCAGGTAGTCATCCAGGGACTTGGCCGGCAGGCGCCGGAGCGGCTCTTCCCGACGCGCTGCGGGCGCAGCCTCGTGCGGGAGAATTTCGATCCGGCCGATGGTGATTTCAACCCGTGGCGCGGCGACCTGCCCATCGAGCTGCGGCGGGCGCGGTTCCTGCCGGGCATGAAGTGGCCCCGGGGCAGCGGTGGCGGTTGGCGGTTGCTCGTGCAGACGTTCGACACGGCGCTCGATCAGCTCCCGACTCAGCTCGTGGCGCTCGACGCGCTGTTCACTGTGGGTGCGTTCGATCAATCGGGTTTCCAGGCGCAACGGTGACTGCCCTTGCGCCGTATCGACCACCGGTGGCAACGGCAGCGGGATCCGCGGCAACCCGGCGTCCTTCGGCGATACAAACACCGATGACACCCGATTTGGCAAGGGTCCACGCGTCGGTGGCGGGGTGGACGTCACCGGCGGCGGCTGCTGCAGCAGCGAGGTCGCCCGGCGCAACACCGGCGTAACGGGCAGCGGTATCGGTATCGGTGTGGATGACTCGGAGTCGGGCTGTACCACTCCGGGTTTCGGGGTAATCGGAGTTGTCGGTTCGCGGGGAGACGCCAGCGGCGATGGCGGCGCCTGCTCGACATCGCGCAGCATGATCGCGTCGTTTTCAAAGCGCGAGCCGATTCGCGGGCGAATCGCCGACGGCTGCAAGGCGCGACGGGCCAGGACCAGCAGCAAGTCACTCATGACTGCACGCGTTCCAGATAGCGGGCACGACGTTGCGGGCTCAAGGCGAGGATCTGCGCCTCGCTCCAGCCGTAGGCCGTCGCCAGCAGATGCACTTGATCGAGTGTCCGGCGCGCCCAATGATCAAGACTTTCCAGCAGATAGCTGCCGATATCGAAGGCCTCGTTCCAGCGTTCCTCGCACGCCGGGCAGCACATGTCCAACTCGATCAGCGCCTGTGGATCGGCCTGTGTCATGGCCTCGCTCAAGGCCTGCAGCAGACCCTGGGGCAATGCCTCGGGCGACACCGGCCGAGCGCCCTGCGCCGCCTCCAGCACGCAGCGCCGGACCAACAGCAGCCGGGCCTGCTCGATGTCCGTTGCCGGCTCATTGTTCAACCATTGGGCCAGGACCGCCAGGTCGCGGCTGTCCGGCAGGCGAAAGCGCAGGTGGTAATCTTGCCATTCCAACTGCAGTTCCGGCGCGGCGGGGGCTGGATCATCCAGGCGCAGGTCGGCCGTGTTCAGGTTCAGCTCCAGGCGCTCGGCGCAGTGCCCGCAGCAGGCCATGGCGGTCAATTGCGGACCGAGCAGTGCGTCATACAGATCCAGCAGATGGGCATCGCGCCGCCCCACTGGCAACCGTTCGGCACCCGCCAGGCCATCGGCCAGCAAGGGCGCCAAGAGCGCGCAGGTTTGCAGGGCGGGGGGCAGCGTCTGGCTATGGTCCCAGATCGCCAGCCAGTCAGCGCAATCAAGCTTGGACACAGTCAGGGATCTCCGTCATGGAAACACCAGCAGGCACGATGCCTCGTCAGTTCGGCTCGTTGAAGCTTGGCTCGCTCGGTTCGGCCACCTCGTAATCGCGCTCCCAGCCTTCGTTTTCCAGCTTCAGACGGGCGATGGCCACGGCGTTGGCATTGGCGTCCAGGTCCGGCAGCGACTGGAACTCGCTGACCCAACAGCGGAACACCTTGTACGCCAGGGCCAATTGGCCGGCCTCGTTGTACAGCTCGATGATGATGTCCTTGCGAAAATCCTTGAGCGACACCTCCGCGCCCAGGCCGGAAGCGAAGTTCCAGACCTTGTTCGCCCAGCGCTCGAAATCGGCATCGTGGGTCACCCCGCGCTCCAGGGTGATCGCCTCGAACTCGGTGCGCCCCGGCGATTTGCGGCTGCTGCTGGGATCACCGCCCTCGCGGTGCTTGACCACTTCCGTGGTGCGCTTGAGCGCCGACACCTTGCTGATGCCCGCGACATAGCGACCGTCCCACTTGACGCGGAATTTGAAGTTCTTGTACGGATCGAAACGCTGGGCGTTGACCGTGAACTGAGCCATGGCATATCTCCCCGATGCAGCGGTTCAGCAGTCACCCACCCGGGTGACCGCCGCCTTGATCACACCTGAATCTGCCCAGCCAGCTGCTGGATCCTGATCACCACGAACTCCGCCGGTTTCAGCGGTGCGAACGCCACCAGGATATTCACCACGCCGCGATTGATGTCGTCCTGGGTGGTGGTTTCGCGATCGCACTTGACCAGATAGGCCTCGCGCGGCGTTTTACCCTGGAAGGCGCCCTGGCGGAACAGACTGTTCATGAAGGCGCCGAGGTTGAGCCGGATCTGCGCCCAGAGCGGCTCATCATTGGGCTCGAACACCACCCACTGAGTGCCGCGATACAGGCTTTCTTCGAGAAACAGGGCCAGTCGGCGCACCGGCACGTACTTGTATTCCGAGGTCATCTGGTCGGCCCCGCGCAAGGTCCGGGCACCCCAGGACACCGCGCCGTAGACCGGAAAACTGCGCAGGCAGTTGACCCCCAACGGGTTGAGACTGCCATTCTCGCGGTCGTTCAATTGATAGTTCAGCGCCTGCACCCCGATCAGGCTGGCTTCAGTGCCGGCCGGCGCCTTCCACACACCACGGTCGCCATCGGTGCGGGCGTAAAGCCCGGCCACGGTGCCGCAAGGTGCGCTCAGACGCAGCTTGCCGTTTTTCAGGGGATCGGCAATGTAGATCCAGGGGTAGTAGACCGCGGCATGATCGGACTTTGGCAACGCGGTGCCGGATACCGTCGCCACCATCTGCTGCGGATCGACAGCCATTGGCGGCGAGTCGATCACAAAGAATGCCCGACGCTCCTCACAGTAGGCGGCCGCATCCATCAGCACGCCGGCGTCGGTGATGCCCGGCAGACAGAGGATGTTGAACAGGTCCACTGCTTCCAGGGCATACAACCCTTTGCGCGTGTCACGGTCAGCAATGAAGGCGGCATAGATATCCGCAGCGGCATAGGCTGTTTCACTGCCACCCTGCAGCGTGACGTTCACCGGCTGGGTGGTGAGCGAGCCCGCCAGCAAGTGCAGTTGGCTGGCGATGCTGTTCAGCGGCGAAGCCGAGACCGCGATACTCGAGGCCGCGCCCCGGGTGCCGGTGGCAAGGACCAAGGTGCTGCCGGCCACTGCGCAGGTAAAGTTGCGGTAGGCCGGATCGCCCGGCTTGCGCGCACGCACCGCCGCCTGGATCCGCGCGGCCATGTCGCTCAGTTTGTCAGCCAGGTTGCCGCCAACCGCCAGCGCGTCACCGATATCGATCACGTCGGAATTGCCATCGAGACTGATGCGCAAGCCGGTGTGGGTCGCATCCGGCAGTGCATCCAGGTCGTTGGCACCGAAGGTATCGCTGGTCAGGGTCGCCGGATCAGGCACGGGCACCGGACGGATCGCCCCGACCGCGTCGACCTCGACGCCACCGGCCTCACTGCCCAGTTTGAGCGCGGCACTGGCATTGCTCTTCTGCCCGGGCAGCACCCGCACACTGGAGAATTCGCCGCCGACACCGGACGTCATCAGGATCGTTTGCGTAGTGGCCGGCCGCCCACAGGTAAAGTTCTGGTAGGCCAGTTGGCTGTTCGCCTGCGCCCGGACCTTGGTCTGGATCGCGCCGCACAGTGAATCCAGACGCTGGGTCGCCGTGCCGCCGGCGATATCCGCCGGCAGTGCGATCAGCACCTTGACCGGCGGCAGATTGTTCACGCTGACCCGAAACTCGTTGTGGTTGGCGTCCAGCAGGGTCGTCACATCGGCCAGGTTGGCGCTGCGCGAAGTGCCGGCGGCCAACCCGTCCAGCGCCGACTGACCGACCATCCGACTCAGTTTTACCAACTGTGAAACAGCATTGACCTGATCCAGCGCGTAGCGGGCGTCCATCGAGTTCATCGACAGATTTTCATAGCGTTCGGCGCGTCCATCCGAGGCGCGGATGAACGTGATGTTGAATGAGCTACCGGGGTTGATGGTCAGGTGATCAACCCGCACTTCGATACCGTTGCCAGCAGCGCCTTCGTCCAGCGCCTGGACCTTGAGCACGTCGATCGGCGTCGCGTTCTGCAAGGTTTTGCTCGCGGTGCTGGCGTCCTTGACGATACGCACCACGTAAGCCTCGGTGCCGCCGTTCTGGAAAAACTGGCGGACCGCATAACCCATCTCGGAATCCACCGCCAGGCCGCCGAAACGCCGCTCGTAATCGGCGAAACTGAACAGGTGCTGGGCATTATTGATCGGCCCGCGAGGCGCCGAACCGGCAAAGGCCGCCACCGAGGTCGCGACCCCGGTAATGGTTCGCACGCCGCTGGGAAGCTCTTCGATATAGACGCCTGGATAGCTGAGTTGGACAGGCATGGGGGATCCTTTCCGTACAGGATGCAGGAGGTTGATGGCCCTAATCCCTTCAGAGGCAGATAAAACTTCGCCTCACAACCAACACAACTGCATCCGGACCCGTTCACTGCCCGGAAATCGTTGATGACCTGGACGCGGTTCAAATTCCCGGGGGGAAATTGACGTGCCCACGATCCGAAAGGTATGGATAGCTATAGATCGTATTTTTTATTATGCAAATAAAGCATTCTGCAACCCGATAATGGCCCCATGACATAATCCGAGCGGCAAATACCTGAACTTAAAGCATTGTTGCCAAAGGGAAATACCCGATAGTTATAAAATTTCGAAATACAACAACAAATAACTTTAAACGCTCAATGATTGTTTTACTGTAACGCTAATAACCTCTCATTATTAAAGTCGGGCAAGGCTCATCGGTAGTTTCATATCAAGCCTTGATCCAAGCCCTTCGGCACGAATCATGCGTACCCCAATCGCTATGGGTCGGTCCTGACTATGCGGATGACACTTTTGAAGTGAGCCGTTCCAGTCGCTGCCCCGATAATCGAAAGCCTACTAATGGAATGTCGAGGGTCCAGCATGACAAGCGCAGCTCAGGTCAGCCCGCAAACACTGAGAAAAGTCATTGTGGCCGCCGGCATCGGCAATTTCGTCGAGTGGTTCGACTTCGCCGTCTACGGTTTTCTGGCGACCACCATCGCCCAGCAATTTTTCCCCAGCGGCGATGCCAGTGTCGCCTTGCTGAAAACCTTCGCGGTGTTCGCCGTGGCCTTTGCGTTCAGGCCTCTGGGCGGGATTTTCTTCGGCATGCTCGGTGACAGGATCGGCCGCAAGAGAACCCTGGCCATGACCATCCTGCTGATGGCGGGTGCGACGACCTTGATCGGGGTGTTGCCCACTTATGCCGCCATCGGGGTCATGGCGCCGATCCTTCTGACCGTCATCCGTTGCGCCCAGGGCTTTTCCGCCGGGGGCGAATACGCAGGGGCGTGCGCCTACTTGATGGAGCATGCACCCAACGATAAAAGAGCCTGGTATGGCAGCTTCATTCCGGTCTCGACCTTTTCCGCCTTCGCCGCGGCCGCCGTGGTGGCCTACGCACTCGAGGCCTCATTATCGGCCGAAGCCATGGGTAGCTGGGGCTGGCGCCTGCCGTTCCTGATTGCCGCACCGCTGGGCCTGGTGGGGCTTTACCTGCGCTGGAAGCTGGATGAAACCCCGGCATTCCAGGCAGTGACCGAGGAGCATGCGGTGGCACACTCCCCGTTGAAGGAGACCTTGCGCAACCACGGCGCGGCGATCTGCTGCCTGGGTGCCTTCGTGTCGCTGACGGCGCTGTCGTTCTATATGTTCACCACCTACTTCGCGACCTACCTGCAAGTCGCAGGCGGCCTGAGTCGCGCAACGGCGTTGCTGGTGTCGCTGATTGCCTTGATCTTCGCCGCGGCGATCTGCCCGCTGGCCGGGCTGTATTCGGACCGCGTCGGGCGTCGGGCGACGGTGATGACCGCTTGCGCCCTGTTGATCGTGGTGGTGTATCCCTCGTTCCTGATGGCCAGTTCCGGATCGTTCGCCGCGTCCATCGTCGGCGTCATGCTATTGGCGATCGGCGCGGTGTTGTGTGGCGTGGTCACTGCAGCCCTGCTCTCGGAAACCTTCCCCACCCGTACTCGCTATACGGCATCGGCGATCACCTACAACATGGCCTACACCCTGTTCGGTGGCACCGCGCCGCTGGTGGCGACGTGGCTGATCAGCACCACCGGCAGCAATCTGTCGCCAGCGTTCTATCTGATGGCGGTTGCGTTGCTCGCGCTGGCCGGTGGTTTGGCGTTGCCGGAGACTTCGAGGATTTCCCTGCATGATGTGCCGATGAGGAAGGGTGGCGTAGCGGTGGATGCTGCGGCCTGACAGCTTCAGCGGCGGGCGAAGCTTCATTTCCTGAATCTTCAGCCCGCCGCCCCACCCTCGCCCGATCGTCACGCCTCGAAGTCTCTCGCCTCGGCTACGCTGAAGACACAGCCGGAGAACACATCATGTGCGGACGCCTTTCCCAGTACCGGGGCATTCACGATTTCGTCGCGGCGCTCGCCATTCCTAACGCCCTGATCAACTATGTCGGCGACCAGCCGTTGGCGCGTTATAACGCCGCGCCGACCACTCAACTCGCCCTCTTTCACCAGGAAGGCCAGTTTTTGCGCGCCGATCTGGTGCGCTGGGGCTGGCGTCCGCACTGGGCCAAGGACCGCGCCGCGCCGATCAACGCCCGGGTCGAGAAAGTGGCCCATGGTCCGTTCTTCAAAGCGATCTGGCCGCGCCGGGCGATCATCGCCATCGACAACTGGTTTGAATGGGTCGACGAAGGCGGACCGAAGAAGCAGCCTTACCTGATCCGTCACCGTGACCGGACGCCAATACTCTGCGCCGCGATCGGCCAGTACCCCAACGCCGAGCACGAGCCGGGCGAACACGACGGCTTCGTCATCATCACCGCCGACAGCGCCGGCGGCATGGTGGACATCCACGACCGGCGGCCAGTGACCTTATCGCCGGAACTGGCCCGGGAATGGCTGGAGCCCGCTACGCCCATGGAGCGCGCCGAGCACATGGCGCTGTTTCAAGGCAAGCCGACCGAGGCCTTCGAGTGGTTCAAGGTGGACCGCGCAATTGGCAACGTTCGCAACCAGAGCGCCCAGGTGATCGACCCTGCGGGCGAGATCGAGGGTGACGGCTACACATGATCCGCCCCTGGTGTGCAGCTCGACTTCCCGCAACTAAAACAACGGCGCATGTACGAGCATGCGTGCCGTAACGACGCCCGCTGATTGCTTGCCGTAGATATCGAAATCGCATTACTTCTGGCGAATTGGCCCGAATGGTCGCTGGCGGCCTGGAGCCCATGCAGCGCCCATGCAGAGGCCTTCGCCAGCAAGCAGACTCCTACAGGGGGATGGCGTTGACCACAATTCACCCGTCTTTTTAACGCAAACCCACCATTCGTCGCCTATGCTAGGGGTAGCGTCAATTACCCAACCCTCTCTGGCTCAAGGATTGCAAAGGCCGGTCGTAGCAGCCCCAGATCGACGTAATTCTGACGCGGCAGCACTCAACTCAATGTTCAAGGACTCCAGCGATACGCTTGGTCAGTCACCCGGGGGATGTACCATGTCAACTCTCAATGAAATCGCCGCGAATCACGCAAGAATGGCTAAAATACTGGCAGGAGAGTCGACCGAAGTGTGCGAGCGACAGCCCCAGGTGGTGGGAGGTTTTGAAGTCTCATCCATCGATGAACAGCAACACATTCCCCTGCACCTCATCGCTGGCGCGCAGGACAACAATCCCGGACAAGCTATCGGCTTCTGACGCCGCCTGATCGGTGTCGGGTCGCTTGATGGCGTGCTGTTCGCCAGCCAATCCGGCACCGACACCGACACCGTATCTATCAACCCGCACTTCCTGGCCTAAACTCAACGGACTACCAGCCCGCCGGTGTGTGGTGGGCAAGGCATTCCCATGTTCGAAACCCGAGAAGTGCGGCGCTTCGCCGCCAATCCTGTCGGCCGCGACTTGGCCGTGGGCGACATTCACGGCCACTTCGCCCGACTGCAGACGGCACTCGATGCTGCCGGATTCAACCCGTCTATCGACCGCCTGTTCAGCGTAGGCGATCTGGTCGACCGCGGGCCGCAAACACTGGACGTCGATGAATGGCTGCTGCACAAGCCCTGGTTCCATGCGGTGCGGGGCAACCATGAGCAGATGACCGTCAAATCCCACGCCGCCGGCCGCGCCAGCGTTGAACGCGGCCTGCACTTTGCCAATGGTGGCGCCTGGTTCTACGGACTGTCGGGGACCGAGCAAGCCTATTACGCGGGCATCCTCGCCGAGTTGCCTTTAGTGATCGAGGTTCAGACGCCGCAAGGCCTGATCGGCATCGTGCACGCGGATGTCCCACCGGGCAGTTGGCAAGACATGACTGAAGCGCTATCCGGCTTGGCGATGGAGGTTGAACAGATCGCCACGACCCTCCAGTGGTCACGCCGGCGCATCACCGACAGCGATCCTGGCGGCGTGTCCGGTGTGCGCGCCGTGGTTGTGGGACACACCCCCCTGCCCCAGCCGGTCATCCTGGGCAATGTCTACCACATCGACACCGGTGGCTGGCTGCCGGAGCGCGGTCACTTCACCCTGCTGAATCTGCAAACGCTCGAATTCATCCCCCCGATGCGACCAGGCCTCAGCCGACACTGGTGACAGGTGGCCTTTGTAGGAGCGAGCTTGCTCCTACAATGAACAGCGTTACCCCCTACTTCGAGACGTATTTCGTCCCGTGCGGATCATCAAGCTTCGCCTGCAACATCCCCCACTCGCGCAGAATGATCGAGTAAGGCACGAAGATACTCATCCTCTCGGCGGTATTGACCCCGGGGTGGGCGCTCACATCGTTCAATGTGGTGGAATAGAAACCGATATTGATGCCGACGACACTGCCGTCACTGGCGACCACCGGCCCACCCGACATGCCCTTGATCAACGGGGCATCATGGATAGCGTACAGATCGCCGCTGCGTTCATTGGTATTGATGAAAGGCGTTGGATACACCTTGCCCTTACCAATGGTGGTCATCAGATAAGGGCTGCCCCCCACGGCCGTGATGCGCTCGCCCACACGCGGTGCGCGCCAGGACGGGTAGCGGCCGTTAGCCTTGTGCTGGAAGAACACCAGATCGCAACCAGTGCTGCAGCTGTACTTCACGTTGGGGATCAACGGCGTGTGGCGGGTGGTGACGGCGTAATCCTCGTTCCACTGCACCGCCGAAGCCATATAGACATAGGGCAGAGGGAAGCCTGAGAAGACTAGAAAGTATGAATCGCTGGTAGCCCTTGAAAGGTCGGGCTTAACGATGCCGTTGCATCCTGCAGTTAGAGCTCCTATGAGAAAGCACGCCATGATCTTGATCATGATGTATCACCGACTTATAGGGGGATAGGACTGTCTTATTGATTGTCAGTTTTCTGTCGCTTCCTTATCCGCTGGCTCACAGAACCGCTTAGCGATTGATTTGACTGAACTCGCTGTTATTTATGGCTGACACTTCAATCACGTGCACAACTGTTTTGCACTATGCTCAATCGCTTTTAGATGCAATCGCACAGTACAAATATTTGGCGTCAACATGATGTCGATCATCAGGAGAGAAATAGAGCGGCTATATGTTTAGTTGCGAACTTTTTTTATCCCGCGCAAACGAAAAACGCCGCTCAATGAGCGGCGTTTTCGATATAGCGTATTAAAACAAGTTCAATAAAGAACCTTGTCGACAATCAACAACACTTCGGCCCGCTCTTGCTGCCGTAACGGGCTTCCTGCCGTTCGCGAAAAAACATTTCGTAGTCCATCACCGGTTTGTCCGGGTGTTTGTTCTGCATGTGCTCGACGTAGTTGTCGTAGTCGGGCATGCCAACCATCAGGCGTGCGGCCTGACCGAGGTATTTACCCAGGCGACTCAGGTCATTGAACATGCTGCACTCCTCGATCAAGCATCCGGCACGGCCTGGAACGGTGCTTCTTTATCCGTACGTTCCTTGGTGCCCCAGGCAGCAATACCGACCTTGAGCGCAAAGAACAGGATGCTGAACACCACCAACAAGAACAGCGCCGTCAGCGTGGCATTGGTGTAGGCGTTGTAGATCACGTGCTGCATCTGGTCGATGTTCTTGGCCGGTGCCAGCACCTGACCGTTGGCCAGGGCATCGCTGTATTTCTTCGCCAGCGCCAGGAAGCCGATCGCCGGGTTGGCGTCGAACAGCTTGATGAAGCCGGCGGTGGTGGTGCAGATCAGCAGCCAGACCGCGGGCAGCATGGTGACCCAGACGTAGCGTTGACGCTTCATCTTGATCAGCACCACGGTCGCCAGCATCAGCGCGATCCCCGCCAGCATCTGGTTGGAGATACCGAACAGCGGCCACAAGGTGTTGATGCCGCCCAGCGGGTCGATCACCCCTTGGTACAGCAGATAACCCCACATCGCCACGCAACCGGCGGTGGCGATCAGGTTGGCGGTCCAGGACTCGGTGCGTTTCAGCGCCGGTACGAAGGAGCCGAGCAAGTCCTGGAGCATGAAGCGGCCGGCACGGGTACCGGCGTCTACCGCGGTGAGGATGAACAATGCTTCGAACAGGATCGCAAAGTGGTACCAGAACGCCATGGTGTTTTCACCCGGCAGGAGACTGTGCAGGATCTGCGCGATACCGACCGCCAGG
Source organism: Pseudomonas silesiensis (assembly GCF_001661075.1). NCBI lineage: Bacteria > Pseudomonadati > Pseudomonadota > Gammaproteobacteria > Pseudomonadales > Pseudomonadaceae > Pseudomonas > Pseudomonas silesiensis. The sequence goes on along the minus strand of NZ_CP014870.1, from coordinate 2,510,537 downwards.
GTCGGCGCACCGCCGGCGCGAGCCAGGATGGTGGTTTCACCGATGTCCTTGGCCACCGCTTCCAGCGCTTCCGGAGTAATCGCAAAACCCCAGCTGCTGACGGTCTGTGCCACCGTAACGGCATCGGAGCCAACGATCGCTGCCGGGCTGTTCATGGCGAAGTACACACCCGGCTCGATCACCGAAGCGGCCACCATCGCCATGATCGCCACAAAGGACTCCATCAGCATGCCGCCGTACCCGATGTAACGGGCATGGCCTTCACTGGCCAGCAACTTGGGCGTGGTGCCCGAAGCGATCAGCGCGTGGAAACCCGAGACCGCACCGCAGGCAATGGTGATGAACAGGAACGGGAACAGACCGCCCTTCCACACCGGGCCGGTGCCGTCGATGAACTGGGTCAGGGCCGGCATTTTCAGCTCGGGCATGGTGACCAGGATGCCGATCGCCAGAGCGACGATGGTACCGATCTTGAGGAAGGTCGACAGATAGTCACGGGGTGCCAGGATCAGCCACACCGGCAACACTGCCGCAACGAAACCGTAGCCGATCAACATCCAGGTGATCTGCACGCCGGTGAAGCTGAACGCCTTGGCCCAGACCGGGTCGGCGGCAATCTGCCCACCGAGCCAGATCGAACCGAGCAGTAGCGCGACACCGATTACCGAGATTTCACCGATGCGGCCCGGGCGGATGTAGCGCATGTAGATGCCCATGAACATCGCGATCGGGATGGTCGCCATCACCGTGAACATGCCCCACGGGCTTTCGGCCAGGGCCTTGACCACGATCAGCGCCAGCACCGCGAGGATGATGATCATGATCAGGAAGCAGCCGAACAAGGCGATGGTGCCGGGGATGCGGCCCATTTCTTCGCGGACCATGTCACCCAGGGAACGACCGTTGCGGCGGGTGGACAGGAACAGGACCATGAAGTCCTGGACCGCGCCAGCCAGCACCACCCCGGCAATCAGCCACAGCGTACCGGGCAGGTAGCCCATCTGTGCCGCCAGGACCGGTCCGACCAGGGGCCCCGCGCCGGCAATCGCCGCGAAGTGGTGACCGAATAGCACGTGTTTGTTGGTCGGCACGAAGTCCAGGCCGTCATTGTTGAGCACGGCGGGCGTAGCGCGATTGGGATCGAGCTGCATCACTTTATTGGCGATGAACAGGCTGTAGTAGCGGTATGCAACGAGGTAGATGGCGACTGCAGCGACTACGATCCAGAGGGCGTTGATGGCTTCGCCGCGGCGCAGGGCCACGACACTCAGCGCGAACGCTCCCAGGACAGCCACGGCAAACCAGGCGAGGTGTTTAGCCAGACGGGGCATAGCGTGTCTCCTGCCGACAGCCAGTGGACTGCGGCGGTAATTTTTATAATTGTGTCCGCTGAGCGGAGCTGGCCCAATATCCGCGCATGCCGTCCACAAATAAATCCGCGTTACTACGTACGCGACCTCTACGTAGTTCTACGTAGATCGCCCCTATCTATCGGTTGAAACACAAATCCCCTGTAGGAGCTGGCTTGCCAGCGAAAGCGGTGTGTCAGTCGCCATTGATATTGAATGTGCCGCCGCCTTCGCTGGCAAGCCAGCTCCTACAGGGGGGTTTTACATTCAACCGACAGATCCCGGCAGCAGGTCATTCCGTCCACCACCGCTACTGGACCCGCACTCCTTGGCATATGATGCCCGCCCAGGAACTGTAGGAGCGAGCTTGCTCGCGATGGACTTCAGAACACCGCGTATACCCGGTAAACACGCGTTTTCGTTGACGACCATCGCGAGCAAGCTCGCTCCTACAGTATTAGCGTCATCGCCCGCCTTCGGCCCGGTCAGGAGCCCAGATGCAGCTCAAACACAAAATCGTCGCGCTCGGCATCCTGCCGCTGGTACTGGCGATCGCCGTCATCTGCGCCCTGGTCATCTCCCTGAACCGTCAACTGGGCGATCAACAGGCGCAACTGATCGAAGACAGCATCCTGGCCAGCAAGCGCGCCGAACTGAAAAACTACGTCGAAATGGCGCAGAGCCTGATCGAACCGCTGTACGACGACGGCCACGGTGACGCGCGCGCCCAGCAGCAAGTGCTGGAAGAGCTGCGCAAGCTCAGCTTCGGCGTCAACGGCTATTTCTTCGTCTACGACCGCGAAGGTCGCAGCCTGATGCACGCGCGCCAGTCCGATCTGGTCGGCAAAGACCTGTGGGACATGAAAGACCCCCACGGCCTGCCGGTGATCCAGGCCTTGCTCAACACTGCGCAATCCGGCGAAGGCTTCCAGCGCTACGCCTGGAACAAACCCTCCTCCGGCCAGGTCACCGACAAGCTCGCCTACGTGGTCATGCTGGATCGCTGGGGCTGGATGCTCGGCACCGGCATCTACCTGGAAGACGTCGAACGCGCCACCCAGCAGGCCCGTGACGAAGTGGCCATGGGCATCCGCAAGACCATGCTGGCGATAGCCGCCGTGGCCCTGGTGGCGGTGCTGTTGGTGTTCGCCAGCGGCATGACCCTCAACGTCAGCGAACACCGCCTGGCCGACAAAAAACTGCAGCGCCTGACCCAACGCATCGTCAGCCTGCAGGAAGAAGAGCGATCCCGGGTGTCCCGTGAACTGCACGACGGCATCAGCCAGGTCCTGGTCTCCATCAAGTTCCAGTTCGAACTGGCCAGCCATGTACTGGAGAATGACCAGGGACGAGACAAGGGCCTGGGCATCCTGAGGGAAGCCACGCAACGCCTGGGGGATGCGATCGGCGAAGTTCGCAGTCTGTCCCACGACCTGCGCTCATCCTTGCTCGACACCCTGGGCCTGCCGGCGGCGATCGGCCAGCTCGCCGCCGAATTCGAGCAGCGCAGCGGCCTGGTGGTGACCTACGACGACAACGAATTCGCCTGCGACCTGGTCGACGGCGCCGCGGTCTCGCTGTTTCGCATCGTCCAGGAAGGCCTGACCAACATCGAACGCCACGCCCGGGCCCGCAACGTATCCATTACCCTGCACGGCTCGGAAGACGGCGTGCGACTGACGGTGGTCGATGACGGTATCGGCTTCAACGTCGCCAAGGTCGAACGTCGCCACGCCGGCATCGGCCTGCGTAATATCCGCGAACGCGTCGAACATTTTGGCGGCCAGTTCGCCCTGACCTCGACGCCGGGAAGAAGCGAACTGGACGTCCTGCTACCGATGCAAATGCCCGGCACCCAACGCTGAGTCGTGCCCACAACAAGAGTGAATGCCTGCAATGAACCTGCCCTACCCGATCCGCGTCGCCCTGGTCGACGATCACGCCCTGGTCCGCGATGGAATCAAGGCGCTGCTGGCGGTGATGGCTCCCCTGGAAGTGGTGGGCGAAGCCGAGAACGGCGCCGATGCGATCGAGATGGTCGGCCGCTGCCAGCCGGACCTGCTGCTGGTCGACATCAGCCTCAAGGACATGAACGGGCTGGAACTGACCCGGGTGCTGCGCAGCCAGTACCCGTCGCTCAAGGTGCTGATGCTGAGCATGTACGACAATAACGAATACGTGAGCGAGTCCGTGCGAGCCGGAGCCAGCGGTTACGTGCTGAAGAACTCGCCGTCCAGGGAGATCATCGCGGCAATCGAAGCCATCGCCAGCGGCGGCACCTTCTACAGCGCCGAAATCGCCCAGCGGCTGATCGCCGACAAAAGCGCCGACAACGAACTGACGCCCCGTGAGAGCCAGGTGTTGTACAAAATGGTCCAAGGGCTGAACAACAAGGAAATGGCCCGGGAACTGGATATCAGTGTGCGCACCGTGGAAACCCATCGCCTGAGCATCCGGCGCAAACTCAACATCGATAAACCGGCGGCGCTGGTCAAGTACGCGATCGATCACGGAATCATTTCGCGCTAGAAGATCTCGCCGCAAAATCCGGCTCGACGCACAAAACTTGTAGGAGCGGGCTTGCCCGCAAAGGCGGCGGGAAGTCTAACGATGATCTCTCGGCCGCCATCGCCAGCAAGCCGGCTCTTATGGAACAAAGTTTATCTCATTGATTTTTTAGATAAATTACTTGCCGATTTAGCGGCATGTTCTCTGCGCGAAAGCGCAGCCTCTTCGCAGGCTGGGTGGTCTCCTACAGGGCAATGCGTCTGTCCACTATGTTGTGATCGACATAACTCCCTGTGGGAGCGGGCCTGCCCGCGAAGGCGGTGCACCAGTCAAAACCAATGTTGACTATAAAATTGCTTTCGCGAGCAAGCCCGCTCCGTACATTCACTAGCCGGGTTCTTATTCCCGGTGTGCGTCAACACCTGGCCGAGGGCGTTGTAGGTGAAGGATTCGGTGCTGCCGTCCGGGTGCTGGATGCGCAGGACTTCGCCGTCGGGTTTGCGTTCCAGGGTGGTGGTCTGGTTCAGCGCGTCGGTGACGGCGATCAGGTGATGGCGCTCGTCGAAGCGGTAAAGGGTGTTTTTGCCCGAGCAGTCCTGGAAGCGTTCGACCTGGGCCAGGGTGTTCCACCACAGGTATTTGGATTTTTGCGTGGCGTCGATGATGGTGTGCGGCAGGCCGTCATCGCTGTTGAGGTATTCGGTTTTGTGGCCCAGCGCGTCGACTTCGGCGATGAGGTTGCCCTTGGCGTCGTAGCGGGCTTTCCAGGTGCTGCCGTCGGAGTAGTCGACCTGGGTAACCAGGGTTGTCAGGTGATGGTACTGGTACTTGATCTTGCGCCCGAGCGGGTCGGTTTCTTCCAGCAGTCGAGCGTATTCGTCGTACTTGAGCGTGACGATATTGCCGTCGGGCAATGTGAGGCCGGTCATGTTGCCGGTGTCGTCGATCTCGATGACGTAGTGCTCGCCACCGAAGTCGCGGCTGGAGGTGACGCGGTGATCGCTGTTGTAGTGGATCTCGGCTTCGCGCCTGAGCACGTCGGTGACCCAGGTGGTGCGAGCGCTTATGTCGTAGCGGAAATGGAAGTGGTCACATCCGCTGAAGGGTCTACACACTCTTCGTAGAGGACAACTATTCCGGATGGGGAGAGACAGAATTGCATACCATCGCCCCCCTTCAGGAGATTTACATCAGGGGATCACAAGTTACACGCAGAAACAATCGATATTACATCCACTAAAAATCATCCCACGGAGCATATCGGTAATCACCATCAATTTTTTTGAAGGCGAGTCCATAAATTTGTCTATTAACGCACTCGATCAAAAATTGCTCAGAGCACACAACTTCATGAATCTCTTCAAAATAAAAGAAATTTGAGTTTATACCTGAGGAAATTACGAGCTTATCAATTCGTTCATAATTCTGGTTTTTTGAGTCGGTCACTTCTATCTTGAGATTGCTATCTAATACAAACGAAGACTTCTCCAAATCCATCGCTCTGAGCCTTTCAGTCGCAGCGAAGAAATGATATTTTTTGTTCGGCGCAAGCTTTCCTTCTATAAGAATTTCAACCGGCCGACTAACGTAGCTACATTCACAAAAATCACAGATAGCCAAAAACTTTTCGCTTGCTAAAAAGTGATCGGGCAACCAGTCTGCATTTAGCTGCGGCACGTCGGCCACAGCTCGATACTTAGCAATTAATTCACCCGACTCAGGGTTTTCGGTAGGATAATGGAATTCTGGCAACTCCGGAATCCATTTAAAATCAAAAAAATATGGTGCCCCTTCACCATCAGGCTCATAACTAACAATGTATAAATTTTTCATTTTTTCGCCTCACAATAGTCGACCAGTTATCGCGTCAAGCTTGAACAACCCGCCCTCAAGCTCCTCACCGGCCCAGGCTTGAATATTTTTGACGCCGAGCGCAAGGTCCATATCTGTCAAACTACCTAAATTATTATTTAGTTTAACAAGTTTGTTTTTTACAGCTTCAGTGTACTGACCGTGGCTTGACCAGTGTCCGGGCATACCGGTAGATTTAGCCAAGTCTTTGGAGCCCGGGAGGAAAATGCCATTTGAAGCCCCATCGGGATCCCATCCAATCTTTTTCAGCCTACCAAACATACTTTTGAATTGAGCACTTTTTATCAATTCTTCAGGTACTAAATGGTGGTTCGCCATTCCATCGCCGGGACGCGCCCCCATGTTGTTACCTAACTTCGTAGAGCACCAGCCTAACGGATCGACCCAATTGTTAGGGCTCGGTGCGTACGAGTAGAAATTCATCCCTCCAGAAAGCGCTATCGGATCCTGCGTAATAAACCGCCCCACCCCCGGATCGTAATACCGAAACGTATTGTAGTGCAGCCCCGTCTCGTCGTCGAAATACTGCCCTTGAAACCGCAGGTTCTGTTCGACGTCATCGACCTCCAACCGCTCCAGCGCTCCCCACGCCTTGTATGTCGCCTGCCAGACAATCCGCCCCTCGCGGTCCGTCATCTCCAGCGGCGTACCGATCTGGTCGGTATGGAAGTAATAGAGCTTCTGCTCCCCACCTTCCGTCTGGTCCACCCGCGCCAAGGGCGCATAACTGCCCGGCTCGTAGAGGTACAGGCTGCTCTGCCCCGGCGTCTCCTCGCGCAACATCCGCAAGCCTTGCCACAGGAAATGCTTCTGTTCCGTGACCCCGTTGACCACTGACACCTTGGCCACGCGCCGTCCCAGGCTGTCATAACGATAGGCACCGCTGCTTTCCAGCTTGCCATTCACCAAGGTCTCGGCCTTGACCAGCCGATTTTCGCCGTCATAGCTGAACGTCTGCAGCCGGCTCAACCCGCTGCGTTTTTCAACCAGGTTACCCCACGCATCGTAGGTATATTCCTGATCTCGCCACTGCTTGATCCGGTTGTCCTTCACGTGATCAAACTGACTGGTGTTGAAGTTCAGCCGGTTCGCCGCCGCGTCATAGCGAAACTCTTCGCTGTCCACCAACTTGCCGGTGTCGCGGCTGTGCAGTTGGCCGTTGGCTTCATACGCGTACTTGATCTCGCCGCGCAGCTTGTCGAGGGTGCGGGTCAGTTCGCCGGCCGGGTCGTACTGGTGACGGCGGTGGATCGGGTTGTAGGCGTGCTCTACCAGCAGTTGCGGCTGGATGCCGGGGTTGTGGAGTTGCGAGAGCTTTTCCGCCGGCAGGGTCGAGGCGAACTGCCAGGCCTTGCGGCCCATGGCGTCGTAGCCGTAGCAGCTGGTGAGGTGCCCCTGGGTGCGCAGGACTTCGCGGTGCAGGTCATCGCGCTCCATATCGCTGATCAGCTGGCCGTCGAGGTTGAGTTGGTGCAGGTGGCCGCTGCCGTAGTACAGGTGGTTCAGGTGCTGACCAGTAGGCAGGGTCAGCGTGGTCAGGTTGCTCAGCGGATCGTAGTCGTAGGCCAGAGCACCTTGGGGTGTGGTCTCCTTGATCAGGCGCCCGAGCAGGTCGTAGGCAAAATCGAGTTTCTCTTCGCTGACGCCGAGTTTCTTGCCGTTGGCGGTGGGCAGACGCTCGATGGTCAGCAAGCGGTCTGCGTCGTCGTAGGTGTAGCCCTGACGCGCATCGGCGTTGAGTTTGGCCAGCAGGCGGCCAATCGCATCGCGCTCAAATTCGGTATGACGCTGTGGCCGTTCGCCGCGCTCGCCGTAGCCGATTTCGTTGACCCGTGTCAGGTGTCCGCCCAGGTTGTAGCTGAACTGGCGGGTCAGGTTGTCGATGCGTTTTTCTTCGACCAGGCGGTCGGACGCATCATAGGCAAACTGGTAAGCCGCATTGTTTTCGTTGACCAGCGCGGTCAGGCGAATGGCCTGATCGTATTCATAGCGGATGCGCTGGCCCTTGGCGTCCTGGCGGCTGCTCGGCAGACCGCGGGCGGTGCGCAGCAGGCGTGTGGTCTGGCCTTTGCCGTCGGTGTGCGTCAGCACCTGACCGAGGGCGTTGTAGGTGAAGGGCTCGGCGCTGCCGTCCGGGTGCTGGATGCGCAGCACTTCGCCGGCGGGTTTGCGTTCCAGGGTGGTGGTCTGGTTCAGGGCGTCGGTGACGGCGATAAGGTGGTGGCGCTCGTCGAAGCGGTAATGGGTGCTTTTGCCCGAGCAGTCCTAAAAGCGTTCGACCTGGGCCGGGGAGTTCCACCACAGGTATTTGGATATGAAGGCGAAAACAATCAGCCGAGCTAGTGCACCCATAAACTTTACTTACGGAATATGACCGAAACACCAGCCACTACTACAAGTAGGCTTTTAAAGAACTTCCAAACGCTATCATACCTAAAGAACACACGCTCGCGCAAAAACACTCACTACGATTTAGATCAATTCTGATCGACTAATTCATATTACTAAATTTAATTACTTGCTTTGAATACGAATGGGCCTTGGGAATCCTGGACGCTTTCAAATATTTATTCAGGGAATCTACGCCTTTGCAGGAAAGTAATAACTCTATAGCATTTATTAGCAAAAAACCAGGAGCATAGCCTTGGCTAACTATATTTGAATCTTTATCCTCAGTGCTTGGCTCTTCACCAACTGGATACTCTTGTTCATCAGGATTACCGTGTAGTGCTGTATATTTTTTGATCGAGTATCTTTTTAGCTCATTAGAACGCAAACCAAATAGAGATTTTATTTCATCCACTTCCAATTCAGATCTTATTATCGAAGCTGCATCTAATCTTGCAAACACATCCTCATAGCTTTCTATTACAGAAATCCTCAAGTGGCTTTTCAACTCAGCGACCAACGTCCTATAAGCTTCTGAATTGATTATTTCTTTTGCAGTTTCTGAATTTACAGTCACCAAACGTCTACCCCTTTCACTACTCTGATTAAGTCTGAGCCTACGTGCCTAAATGAATCGACAGCCTCATGCTCCCACGGCGTTAACGATAGCAAGTTAGAAGTCTCATGCACACCAGAACCTCCTATGCGCTGCGGTATGTCATTATGATGCAACTCCAACGCGATGTCTTTTCGTGACAATTCTAACGTTTTGCGATTTACAACCTCTACTGTCATTCTAGGAGCTTTACCTTCCGCCATATTGGCTAAATTTGCAGGTGAGTATACTTGGCTCGGTGCCTGCGCTTCAGCTTTCCAATATTTTCTTCTCGCGGTGCTCCAGCACTCCCATCCCCATGGGTCAATCCAACCGGTAGGATTAGGTACGTACCGGTAGAGATTGTCTCCACCATTCAAGCCAATCGGATCCTGCGTAATAAACCGCCCCACCTCCGGATCATAATACCGAAACGTGTTGTAGTGCAGCCCCGTCTCATCATCGAAATACTGCCCCTGGAACCGCAGATTCTGCTCGACTACATTGACGTCCAGACGCTCCACCGCCCCCCACGCCTTGTACGTCGCCTGCCAGACAATCTGCCCCTCGCGGTCCGTCATTTCTAGCGGCGTACCAATCTGGTCGGTATGGAAGTAGTAAAGCGTCTGCTCCCCGCCCTCTTCCTGATCCACCCGCGCCAACGGCGCGTAACTTCCTGGCTCGTAAACGTAGAGGCTACTCTGCCCCGGCGTTTCCTCACGCAGCATGCGCAAGCCCTGCCACAGAAAATGCTTCTGCTCCGTTACGCCGTTGACCTCCGACACCTTGGCGACACGACGCCCCAAGCTGTCATAACGATAAGCCCCGGTACTTTCCAGCTTGCCGCCCACCAACGTCTCAGCTTTAACCAACCGATTCTCACAGTCGTAACTGAACGTCTGCAGCCGGCTCACCCCACTACGCTTTTCAATCAGGTTGCCCCAGGCATCGTAGGTATATTCCTGATCCCGCCACTGCTTGATCCGGTTGTTCTTCACGTGATCAAACTGACTGGTGTTGAAGTTCAGCCGGTTCGCCGCCGCGTCATAGCGAAACTCTTCGCTGTCCACCAACTTCCCGGTGTCGCGGCTGCGCAGTTGACCATTGGCTTCATAGTCGTACTTGATCTCGCCGCGCAGCTTGTCGAGGGTGCGGGTCAGTTCGCCGGCGGGATCGTATTGGTGACGGCGGTGGATCGGGTTATAGGCGTGTTCTACCAATAGTTCAGGCTGGATGCCCGGGTTAAGAATCTGCGAGAGTTTTTCTGCCGGCAAAGTCGAGGCGAATTGCCAGGCCTTGCGGCCCATCGCGTCATAGCCAAAACAACTGGTGAGCGTGCCTTGAGTGCGCAGCACTTCGCGGTGCAGGTCGTCGCGTTCCATGTCGCTGATCAACTGGCCGTCGAGGTTGAGCTGGTGCAGGTGGCCGCTGCCGTAGTACAGGTGGTTCAGGTGCTGGCCGGTAGGCAGTGTCGGTGTTGTCAGGTTGCTCAGTGGGTCGTAGTCGTAGGCTAGCGCGCCTTGGGGCGTGGTCTCCTTGATCAGGCGGCCCAGAAGGTCCTAGGTGAAATCGAGTTTCTCCGCGCTGACGCCGAGTTTTTTGCCGTTGGCGGTGGGCAGACGCTCGATGGTGAGCAAGCGGCCTGCGTCGTCGTAGGTGTAGTCTTGGCGGGCGCCGGAGTTGAGTTTGGGATGGATATCGTTGAAGCAGTACTAAGATTAATTTTTCTGAAGCAATCCGCTTCGATCGAGCAATATTTAAATAGATGCATATGGCGCCCTAACTTGCCCCCTACCGACAAGCTGACTTGGATCAGAATTCCAGCTTAGCGTCATATATATACTTTGATAGCGGCGTTAAATTAACACCTTTGAGTCGACATTCAGTGATCCTTTCTGCAAGTGCATCTGAAATCACGTACTCATCCTTCAGCATCTCCGATGCAACAAAGATATCTAGCGGACATAAATTTTCACTAAGTTGGAAATCTGATATCAAGTCGAATATCAACCTACCCGAGTGATAAGCATCTTCTTCCGGAGTCTTGGTAACTGGATCGAATCGAAATTCATATGTAGATTTCGCCATATCTAAAATTTTGTGGACCTCTCGGCTCCGCAACAGATAGTATTTTTTTGAAGCTAGCGGAAATGCTTTGTTTTGTTGATGCAGCCGAACATCTCTAATATCTACACTCCCGAAACTACTATCAATTATCAAACGCAGCAAAAATTCGGAGCAAATAAACTCGCTACCAAAATAAAAAAAATCCGAATCTACGATTCGATGCTGCGCATAAAAATCTAAAATTGTTCCGACTGACGGAAATTTTTTGTCTGCAAAATCATTGGAATTCCAATTATACCCAACCAATTCCCCGTAGATACTATTTTCGGGACAGCCATCTTCACCACCCTTATAACCGATTATGTACATCACACCCTCCTCAAATTTAACAAAGCCGACCTTTAGCGTTAGTTGGTACGTTTTTAGCTAAAATATTTGATCGCCATTTATTCTGAATAGATTTCAACCCTAACGCTAGGTCCATATCGGTTAATCGCCCTGCCCTGAAGGCGGTATTGAGCTTACTCACATCGCTTTCAACTAGAGCAGTATAGTCTACGTGATTGCTCCAATGGCCAGGGAGATCAAGGGTTTTAGCCAAGTCTTTAGTTCGAGGTAACTCGATACCGTTGGACGCTCCATCAGGCATAAATCCGAACGTTTTCGCTTTGTCGAACATTTGTGGATACTTCTTCATCACTTCTTCGGGAATAATGTGATGAGCTGCGTGCATATCTCCAGGCCGCATACCCAATTCAACACGTAAGTCGGCACTCGACAATCCCTGAGGGTCAATCCAGCCCATCGAGTTGGGAACGTAAAAATAAAGATTGCCTCCGCCCAATAACCCGATAGGATCCTGCGTAATAAATCGCCCAACCTCCGGATCATAATACCGAAACGTATTGTAGTGCAGCCCCGTCTCGTCGTCGAAATATTGCCCCTGAAACCGCAGGTTCTGCTCGACCTCGTTCACTTCGAGCTTTTCAACCGAGCCCCACGCCTTGTACGTCGCCTGCCAGACAATCCGCCCCTCTCGGTCCGTCATCTCCAGCGGCGTACCAATCTGGTCGGTATGGAAGTAATAGAGCTGTTGTTCCCCACCCTCAACCTGATCCACCCGCGCCAACGGCGCATAACTGCCCGGCTCGTAGAGGTACAGACTGCTCTGCCCCGGGGTTTCCTCGCGCAAAAGGCGCAGGCCTTGCCACAAAAAGTGCTTCTGCTCGGTGACGCCGTTGACCGCTGACACCTTGGCCACCCGCCGTCCCAAGCTGTCATAACGATAGGCACCGCTGCTTTCCAGCTTGCCATTCACCAAGGTCTCGGCCTTGACCAGCCGATTTTCGCCGTCATAACTGAACGTTTGCAGCCGGCTCAACCCGCTGCGCTTTTCAATCAGGTTACCCCACGCATCGTAGGCATATTCCTGATCGCGCCACTGCTTGATCCGGTTGTTCTTCACGTGATCAAACTGACTGGTGTTGAAGTTCAGCCGGTTCGCCGCTGCGTCGTACCTGAACTCTTCGCTGTCCACCAGCTTGCCGGTGTCACGGCTGCGCAGTTGACCATTGGCTTCATAGTCGTACTTGATCTCACCCCGCAGCTTGTCGAGGGTGCGGGTCAGTTCGCCGGCGGGATCGTATTGGTGACGGCGGTGGATCGGGTTATAGGCGTGTTCTACCAATAGTTCAGGCTGGATGCCCGGGTTAAGAATCTGCGAGAGTTTTTCTGCCGGCAAAGTCGAGGCGAATTGCCAAGCCTTGCGGCCCATCGCGTCATAGCCAAAACAACTGGTGAGCGTGCCTTGAGTGCGCAGCACTTCGCGGTGCAGGTCGTCGCGCTCCATGTCGCTGATCAACTGGCCGTCGAGGTTGAGCTGGTGCAGGTGGCCGCTGCCGTAGTACAGGTGGTTCAGGTGCTGGCCGGTAGGCAGAGTCAGCGTGGTCAGGTTGCTTAGTGGGTCGTAGTCGTAGGCCAGCTCGCCTTGGGGTGTGGTCTCCTTGATGAGACGGCCCAGCAGGTCATAGGAGAAATCGAGCTTCTCTGCGCTGACGCCGAGTTTTTTGCCGTTGGCGGTGGGCAGGCGCTCGATGGTGAGCAAACGGTCTGCGTCGTCGTAGGTGTAGTCCTGCCGCGCATCGGCATTGAGTTTGGCCAGTAGTCGGCCGATTGGGTCACGCTCGAATTCGGTATGCCGTTGTGGTCGTTCGCCGCGCTCGCCGTAGCCGATTTCATCCACCCGTGTCAGGTGCCCGCCGAGGTTGTAGCTGAACTGGCGGGTCAGGTTGTCGATGCGCTTCTCTTCAACCAACCGGTCGGACGCGTCGTAGGCGAACTGGTAGGCCGCATTGTTTTCGTTGACCAGCGCGGTCAGGCGGATGGCCTGGTCGTATTCATAGCGGATGCGCTGGCCCTTGGCGTCCTGGCGGCTGCTCGGCAGGCCGCGGGCGGTGCGCAGCAGGCGCGTGGTCTGGCCTTTGCCGTCGGTGTGGGTCAGGACCTGGCCGAGGGCGTTGTAGGTGAAGGATTCGGCGCTGCCGTCCGGGTGCTGGATGCGCAGCACTTCGCCGTCGGGTTTGCGTTCCAGGGTGGTGGTCTGGTTCAGGGCGTCGGTGACGGCGATCAGGTGGTGGCGCTCGTCGAAGCGGTAGTGGGTGCTTTTGCCCGAGCAGTCCTGGAAGCGCTCGACCTGGGCCAGGGTGTTCCACCACAGGTATTTGGACTTGTGCGTGGCGTCGATGATGGTGTGCGGCAAGCCGTCGTCGCTGTTCAGGTATTCGGTTTTGTGGCCCAGCGCGTCGACTTCGGCGATGAGGTTGCCCTTGGCGTCGTAGCGGGCTTTCCAGGTGCTGCCGTCCATGAAAGTCGTCTCAGTGACCAGCGTGGTACTGAGGTGATATTTGTATTTGATTTTGCGACCCAGTGGATCGGTCTCTTCCATCAGGCGTGAAAAGTCGTCGTATTTGAACGCGAGCTTGTTGCCATCGGGCAGATTCAAACCCGTCATGTTGCCGGCTTCGTCCAGGGCAATACCGTAGCATTCGCCGCCGTAATCACGACTGGCAATCACGCGACGGTCCTCGTTGTACTGAATTTCCAACTCACGCCCCAGCACGTCAGTAGCCCAGGAAACGCGCTGGTTGAAGTCGTAGCGGTAGTGAAAATGTTCGCCATCGCTGGTCCAGTGCTCCACCACGCGAGGCTGATCGCCGAGGGTCTGCCAGCGGTAATTGCAGGTCAGGCCGAGGGCGTTACTGTGACTGGCCATGACGCCATCGGCGTAGCTGAAACGTCGAACGGAATCGTTGTTGCGATTGATCACTTCGATCAGTTGACCATTTTCGTCGTAACGGTACTGCACCAGGGTTTCGACGGCGAGGTTGTCGACCACACGCTTGACGTCGGTCAGGCGACCCAGAGGATTGTCGTAATGCAGGTGAACACGGACACCGCCCGGGGCGCTGATGTCGGTAAGCGTATTGTCGGCCGAATAGCTGAAGTGCAGGTAATGCCCCAGGGCATTTTCAATGCGCTGCAACTGAACAGCAGTATCGTCGTCCGGCACTTCGCCGAAATAGAAGAAAGTGTTGTCGAGTGTCTGTAGGAGGTAGTGACCGCCCTCAGTGCGAACCAAGTGGATTTGCTCATAAGGGTTGTAGGTGCGATCGCCAGGTTCAACGTCAACAAAAGGCACACTGCGCCCCTGGTTATCAGTGAGGTAGACGAAGCTGCCACTTCTGCGCAGACTTTGTTCCCACGGCAGCACCCACCCTCTACCCAGCACGCTTTCAACGTTCAAATCACTTGCGTAGAAACGAGACCATTCAATGGGCATTAGCCCAGGGAGCGCAAAGTCGGTTTCACCCGACTCGAACAACACTTTGCGCCCCGTTGTAAGATCAACCGGATTGCCGCTTAAGCCGCCGATCGCGCGCTCTACGGCCGGTCCGATTATGAAACGACCGGCCAGATAGCTACCTGCGATTGTTGCCCCAAACTTCAATGCGCACGGACCGGCAGCTTTCAGCCCCTGTGTCAGTCCGAGCCGGAAGATCGGACCTACCGCGCGCCCCATGGAAGCGACGATCATCAACACATCGACGGTAACGCGTAGCCAGGCCGGTACCTCTTCGTCTACGTCGAGATAGCGTTCTGTTCCGCCACCAATGAACACGTTATTCGAGCCACTGGATATTTTCGCACCACAGGTAAGTTTGTCACCCTTGCGCGCAGCCGCCACGTTGTTGATGAATACGTTGGACGAACCTTCCGCAACTAGCACCGGCGCCGGGTGTTTATCACACGCGCCTTGACTCAGAGTTGCATGGGCAGCATTACGGTTGTTGATGAACACATCCGCAGAGCACCCTTCCAGCTTTATTCCTCCGGCTGGAGAACTTCGTGCCGCTCCCATGCTCTCCCCAATCGCCGGAATGAAGCTGGCACCCACGCCTGCTGCAATACTCAGCAGGATTCCACCCAAACCAGCCGTACAAATCGTGAATGCGGCAGCAGTTGCTATCGCAAGCCCAATCACTGCACCAACGAGGAACCCGCCAAGAGCACTGGTGTGCTCAATTTCATCACCCCAACGAGCTGCTTCGAACATGAGTTACTCCTGTTCGACGTCAGTGGGCACGGTGTCCTGGCGCGGTTGGAAGCTGGTCAGCAGTTGCAGCCAGTTCTCATTTTGAGTGGCGCTAAAATCAGCTTGACTGGTCGTTGAGAACACTAGAATACGACCTTGCTCGATCTCAAAAGCCGCCTGACGCTGATAAACAGGACGACCATCGTTCATGTAGTAAGCATCCACTTGGATGCCTGAGCGCGGTTGCTCGCTCGATAACGTCGCAGGTTTCTTGCTGAGCAATGTGTAGCCGCGCAGCTTGGCAGCTATAAGCTTCACCTGACGCTCGATGTAAGTTTTCAGGTACTCGGCGGGCAGCATATTGTCACGCGATATCGTAATGTTGAGCGGAGCCGGGATGCTGTTACCGAGTACAAACATATTTACCGTACGGTCCTGAAAACCTTCCGGCAGTACGATAGATCCTTCCTGAAGCTGATAGTCCATTGGAGGTGTATTCCGTGAATGCGTAAAAGGGAAATGTTCAGTCAGCAGAGACACTTTCCAGCATGGCGTCGAACTCGATCAGCCAATCGGCAAGCTCTGCGTGTGCCGGATTTATCATGGTGGAGATGCTGAAACACTGACGCTCGTTACCGTTATCAGATTCGATCACAGCACTCATTGCTCTGCCATGGCGGCGTTCCTGACCGGCAGTGAATATGTAATCCAGTGCAATCGCCCGGTGGCCCGCGAGCACACCATCGCTCTGCCGCACAATGGTGACGTCGGGGTGGTCTTGACGCAATTTTTCCACATACAGCTCGACGGCGCGCCTCAACGTCAGACCTTCGGGCGCAGGACGGCGCTTCGCACCAAACGTGACGGGATGTCCATACTTTTCCAGCGTGGTGTCAATGTCGCGGAAGTTGAATCCATCCGGGATCAGCAAATTGAGGCCCGCGACTGTCAATCCATTACGGGCGAGCTGCAGCGGCACTTTGACAATGGGCTCGGGCTCGATAACAGCCGGTGGCGCGTCGGCTGCTTGCTGCTGTAGCTGCCGCGCAAGCGCCTCGGCCGCCAGGCGCTTCTCAGAGATTCGGTCGTAAATACTGGTCCTGACCATGGTCTGCGTTCTCACTTGTTGATATCGACACGGTCACCTTGAACATAGGTGTTTTTGCCAAGAATATTGATGACGTCACCTTTAATCTCGATCCCGGCAGGAGTCAGCGTGATACTGCTATCTCCCACCTGCAAAATAATGTGCTCTTTGGCATTCACCTGAATGAACTGGTTATCGACCTGAATCGTCAGCGAGCCTTCCTGGACATTCATCACCGTGTCTTTCTTGATCGTTTCGGTGTGCGTGCCACCCACCGTGATCGTGCGATTGCTGCCGACACTGTGGGTCTCGTCGACCTCGATCTCGGTGTCCATGTTGCGTTCGGCGTGCATGATCACTTGCTCGGCGCCGGCCTTGTCTTCAAAGCGGAAGAAGTTCGCTGTGCCGCCGTCGCCTTTCATCGACCGGGTCAAAAACCCACTTTGCGTCTTGTTCGCCGGCAACGACCAGGGCGGAGTGTTCTTGCTGTTGTACAAACTGCCCATGATCAACGGCCGATCAGGATTGCCGTCGAGGAACACCACCACCACTTCATCGCCAACCCGCGGAATCAGGATGCTGCCAAACCCGCCGCTGGCGCCGGATTGGGCAACGCGCACCCAGCACGAACTCTTGTCGTTGTGCTCGCCCTTGCGGTCCCAGTGGAACTGCACCTTCACGCGACCGAGTTCATCGGTGAATATTTCCTCGCCCGGCGGGCCGACGACGATGGCGGTTTGCGGGCCGGAGATGGTTGGGCGCGGGGTGGTGAGTTGCGGGCGGAAGACGATCTTTTTGCGCACGCAGGAGAAGGTGTTGTAGTAGCTCGCCTGATGACCATTGAGGTAGTTGTTGTGGCCTTCGCTTTCGACGCTCATCAACAGGAACTGGCGATCGTCGGCCGAGCCCTGATCGTGGTCGTAATGCTGCAGCAGTTCGAAGGTGTACCCGGGTTTCATCGCGCGGCAGTTACTGGCGCCATGAAAGCTTTTGCCTTTCAGCTCCAGGGCTTCCACGCGCAGCCTGACCAGCGCTTCACCTTCGTCGTAGGTGCCATGGGTGTATTGGCCGGGGAAGTCGTAGATCTCGAAATCGTCGACATCGCCCTGCTTGTTCAGGCTCTTCATGGCCACCGGCAGGCGGTTGGTCGGCTGGCGATAATCGAAGGTCTGGACCGCGATTTTTCCGGACTGCAGCTGGCGGTTGCCGCTCCATTGGGTGATGGAGTCGGCAGTCTCGGTGACCGAGGCGGTATGGAAGCGGATCTGTGGTTGCTCAGGCAACGGCAGCAGCGTGCTGGAGTCGTCGCAGATGATCATGGTGTGGGTGTCGGCGGTGTGTTCGAAGTAATAGAACATCCCCTCTTCCTCCAGCAGGCGCTGGACGAAGTTGAAGTCGGTTTCGCGGTATTGGGTGATGTACGTGTAGCGTTTGAGCGGCTTGCTCAGGCGGAATTCGTGACGGGAAAACGCGGAGCATAAGGCGAACACCTGAGTCACCACTTCTTCCACAGTGCAGCCCTGGAAGATGCGCGTGTCGAAACGGTTTTTCAGCATCGAGAACCAGGGATTCAGCGTCGCGGTGTAGCGGGCCATGCCGCCGTCGCTGCCGATACTGGCGAAGCGGGTCAGATAACCCGCCATGTACCGCGGGCCCGCCTCGGCCAACTCGATCTCCAGCACCACGTGCTGGCCCATCATTGACTTGAGCTCCACCCCCGAATCCTGGCACACCAGCATCAATTCGAAGTTATAGGCACGTGACAGACCATCAGTTCCCTTGAAGGACTCAAGCAATAGCTGCTGGTCGGGATTGGCAAGGTTCGTGAACTTGAACAGACGCCGATTCTGCGGGGAAAGCATTGCGGCTAGGTCCATCAACATGTGTATCTCCTTGAAAGCAGTGGGGAACGCTACCGCCCTCGCCTACCACTGCGCATAACGAATCTGACAGAAGGGTCGAAACCCGATTACAACATCGTGGATTGGGGAAACAATCCGCTGCTCCGTAAACTGGCGGAGCGAAACAGCTCGGACTTTGTATGAATCCGCCTACAAACTTGTGCCGTCAGCTTTCGAAATCAATGACATTTCGCAAACGGAATTCGAAGACTGATAATGCGACCGCAGACCAATGCGAAAGTGCCATCACTCAAGCAAAAATGCGAGGGACGTCACGTTATCAAAGGCGTTACAGTCCTCCGAAAGCGGCAAAGGAAACACCTTCGCCATCCACTGTGTCAACCCGGAAACGGCATTTCCCGGTTGCTACTCAGATAGGGATTCATGCCCCGCTGAAGTCTGAAAAATAATTATCGGCCGCTCTGGCGCGCCACAAACGCCGGTATATCAAGGAGGAATGGGGCATTACGCGCCATTAAAAAGCAACTAGTGCCTCATTGACATCATTGCCTAGCCTACCTGAACAATAAAAAATGGGATCCACATTGAATTTTATTGCGCCTGATGCAGTCTAGAGTGCGGCTAATGGCCAGTACTTTATCCTGGGCATAAAGTCGGATATCCGACACTTCAAACGTGGCGACAGGGAAGCTTCTTCCACCCAAGGACAGTGATGTGTAAATGGATCTTTTAGCGAATGTGCCCAGCTGGGCCGACGTCGAACGAAACCTCGATCAGAAATTCAGCGAACTGAACCAGGGCGTCAACGAAGGCTTGCAGAGCGTTCACGACAACTGGAACGGCTTCACCCGACGAGTAGGTAACGGTGCTAGCCAGGCCTATGGCTACATGGGCGGTCACCGGATCGATGCAGTGAATCGGGCGATGACCCTCTCCTACCCGATCATCCAGATGGACCTCAAGCGCAAGTGGGCCTCGATCGAAATCGAGCAGATCCTTCCTGTGCTGCTGCAGCTGGTCAAAGAAGTCTCGATGATTCTGGGCGGTAGCGTCGCGATCGGCACCGTGGCTGGCGGCGCAGCGGGTGCATTTGCATTTGGTATTGGCGCAGCGCCCGGCGCTGCCGCCGGGGCAGGTATCGGCTTGCAAGTCGGCAATCTTATTCTGATGGGCTTGGGCTTATCCGCCATCGCCGAGTATTTTTACCAAGGCCTGCCCGCCTGCCTCTCTTCATTGCAGGAAGGCATTGCCACCGCCTGGCACGCCGAAGAAGGCGTCAAACCTTCCGGCCTGGACCCAACCGGCGGCTCCGCGGCGCTGGTGCAGGAACGCATCGAACGCTCGGCGCGCCAATTGGCTCGCGGCCAGGAGCAACTGGTGTTGCTGCTACTCACTGCCATCGTCACCTACCTGACGCGCGGCCAGATGAAGGCGGGCGTAGTGGGCAGCATGGAAAGCATCGCAACACGCAGTGCGAAGCTACAGGCCCAGATATCGAACAAGCAGTTGGCGGGCTGGTTGGCGCGTAATGAGCAGAAGTTGTTGGCTCAGGCTGAGTTACATGTGAAGGAACCGGCGCCTTTGGCGAAGGTGGAATTACCTGAAGTCAAAAAAATAACGGAGCGACCCGTTGAGGCAAAGCGTCCACCGGCGCCGCCACCGCTGATGTCGCTCAGAGATGCGGTGGGCCAGCAAACTGCAGAAAGATGGATTGCAAACGGTAGAAAAATTGCCGACAAAGCTGACCCTGATCGTTCACGGTTGCTAACCGATGACCAGATTGGGGCTCTTCACGGGTACACAACGAATGAGGGGTACACTTGGATCAATCCGGCCTTACGCGGAAAGACGCCAATTACTGAGCAAATGGAGGCCTTCGCAACGCATGCAAAAGATGGCTTAGCCAAGCTTCCTCGCTATGTAGAAGGTGAAACCTACCGGGGAACAAGCTTGCCAGCAGATGTACTCACCGAAATACGAATGGGACATCCTACTAGCGATGGCGCATTCTTTAGCACCTCTGCTGAGACAGGCAAGGCTTTCAGTGGCAACGTTCGAATCGTGACTCGTGGCACATCTGGAAGGGACATCAGCTTTCTATCCGGGCACCGCGAGGCGGAGGTTCTCTACCCTCCGGGAACACAATTCAATGTGCTTAATAAAATTGAATCCGGGTCAGTGACCCACCTTCTTTACCAAGAGATCCCATGATTGATTTAAGAAGTTCGAACGAAGTGCTCGCCAAATATATCGAGCGCTATGACCACCTCCTTCCGCCCCCCTCTCTGCAATTGCGCCAGCGCATGGATTATACGTTGCAGCCCGACGCACCCAGATTACCGAACAATAAGCCTGACTGGCTGACTTCGAGACCTTGCTCAATTACTGAAGAGCAAGCGCTGGACCGTTCAAAAGGATGCCTGCTCGGGCTCGCAATCGGCGATGCGGTGGGTACAACACTGGAGTTCTTGCCCCGCGATCGTGAAGCCGTCATGGACATGGTAGGCGGCGGCCCATTCAAACTGAATCCCGGGGAGTGGACCGACGATACAAGCATGGCGCTTTGTCTGGCAGATACCTATCTCGAAAGGAGCGATTTCGACTTTTACGATTATGCCGAGAGACTCTGTCGCTGGTACAAAAACGGAGAAAACAGCCATAACGGTAAATGTTTCGACATTGGCAATGCGACTCGTACCGCGCTTGAGGGACGACTGACGCAGGGGCGCGATTGGTACGGCAACGATGATCCTTCCACTGCCGGCAATGGGACGATTATCCGACTGGCACCGACTGCTATTTATCGTCGTCATTCATTATCCGCAACCTTGCGGGAAAGCGCGGCACAAAGCCGCGTCACCCACAAGGCTGCTGAAGCCGTAAATTGCTGTGAACTGCTCGGTGCCCAACTACATTTGGCGCTCAATGGCGCAGACAAAGAAGAAACCTTGTCGTCAATGGTTCGGGCCTTGTATCCCCGCCCCTTGATCATCAATGCTGGCGAGTACAAACAAAAAACCCGCGATCAAATCCGATCCTCAGGTTACGTCATCGATACGCTGGAAGCGGCGTTATGGGCGGTGTGGAACACGGATAACTTCAAGGATGCAATCCTGCTGGCGGCCAATCTGGCAGATGACGCGGATAGCGTGGCAGCCACCACCGGCCAGATAGCAGGGGCATTATACGGGGTTTCGGGTATGCCGAAAGAATGGGTCAGCCAGGTTGTCTGGTCTGAACGCATTCAAGGCTTGGCCCAAAAATTATTCGAACGCGCCCCACTCCACGACGACATGGACGATGTTATTTATGGGGGCCGCTGAACGCTCCTGCGAATCATGGATGTGCGTATTGATATTCCTACTCCTGACAAACTAGGTCTGCGCATCCCATCTGGCAACGAAACGGGTGCCAACCAGTTTTGGCTTCCGGGCGGAAAATTGCCAGATGGTAACTTTGAAGCAGTAATTGATGCCGGAAAGATCTCCTCGGAGCTATTTCAGACAACTCCTTTAAAGTGGAGAACACTATGAAACTTCAAGACATTTACGTAAATCGCGAGGAACTTTTCTCGTTAGGAATCGAGAAAACTTCCGGGAGGTTCTACGCTTCATTTCCAGTTAGCAACGGCATGGTTGACTACGAGGAATATTACGAAATAGATCGCGCAAGCTTCGAACTTTTTCAAAAAAACATTGATGCCGCAGTGGATTTCGTTATGAAATGCCGTCGCAGAGAACTGGACGAGTTGCTAATTGAGAAGCCTGGAACCAACAGAGGGTCGGCTGTTTGATATGTAGATAGAAGCAGATATGGATAAATAACGTTGATTGGACCGCTGAAGGCTTTCCCATGTCAAAACTACTGCATCATTTGAAAGCTCTTTTCAGGCCAAAGACTGGTCTTCCACCCGCCCCCACCGGGCAGGTTGTTGATGAAGCCCCCTTGACCGAGTTGGCCAAGGCACCTTCCCAAGTGGAGAGGAACTTGTCTTGGCTACCGATCAATCGTGAAGCGGAGGTTTTTGAACCGCTAATACCCCCCGCCTGCCCGGACCTGACGCTTGTGGATGCCCTTCTATTGCAGCGCTATCGAGTATTCGTCATAGCGAATGACCCGGCCGGTTTGACATCAGAGGCAACGATAAACTGCGACAATCCCGGCCAACTGGCCACTGAGTTGTACAAGCAAGGTGAAAATCTTGGCTATGGTCGAGGCACTGAATCCTCGTTTGAAATCTACTGGCTAATGCAATGTGCAGCCATTGTTTCTCTACTGACTCATGGACCACAATCGGAACAATTTCTTACCTATAGAAAACACGTTGATTATTATCGGAACTCCGACCTGACCAGAGAGCAGGTTCAATTGTTTGATGATTATGTGGCGTCGCGTAGCTATCACACCACCGTAGCCGGGGAGGACCACCTCCTGAAAACGCCAATAACTGCCCTCGATTACATCGACAATGCAATAGCAATCACCGCACTCAGATACAACAGGCGCCCGGAATTCCAGATTTATTCAAGCTCGTTAATCCAACTGCAATTCATAAAAAACGTATTGCTAGGCGTTGAAAAAGATAACGCGAGGCTGCACCAATTGACTATCGGCGCTTGGGCCGGCAAAGAGTTTGAAGTCAACGATCCCGAACTAGCTAGCGCACTGGGAATTGCCTTCTACATTGGCGATCAGATCGCACAGGGCTTAAAGATTCAGCTGCCTAATGGACTGCCACCAGAAAGTCTTCCTCGCACATAGCATTGCTGCGACTTCACTGATAACGCCGGGGTAAATAGATGACCGAAACGTGGCACCGTATTGACGACGGAATCCTATGGATAGCAGGTCAACCCATTTCCCTGCCTCAACCCGTCAAAGAGGCCCTTCACCACAACGACAGGCTCTTGATTCTGGTCGAGCCCGCGCCCGATGTGATTTTCAACAGAAACATCTTTGCACTGTCGATGCACGGCGAACTACTCTGGCAAATCGAAGAAAGCCCCCATGGCACGGAAGTCGACAAGCCCTACATGAATCTCCACTGCGACAAAAATGGGGTGGTGATTGCCGGTAACTGGAATGGCCTCAGCTACTCGGTCGATTTGCACAATGGCACCGTCAGCGTTGCTGCTTTTGAAAAATAGGGCGCCGTTCGTTGCTGTACGGTGGATCAGGCTCGATCAACGACATCGTTCTGTACGACCAGGCAAAACCCTTGTTGGATGAGAACAACGAATTGCATGCGTTGCTAGCAGAGCTCTATGACGTTTGCGTGGGTAGCCATTAATCCACTTGCTCAAACCGCTGCTGCAACAAATGCCGCGCGGTCCCCGCGTTCAGATACGTACCAATCAGCTCCGCCAGCTCCTTCTCCTTGAGTTTCCTGTCGTCCCGGCAAAACTGCATCAGCTGCAACTGCACCCAGCGTTTTTTCTTGTCGAGCTTCACATCAGGGGCAAAGAACGAGCGTGAGCTCAGCTCTGGCATGGGCGCGTCATCTTCGAGCAACAGATTCAAATGCACGCCCTGCCCCACCCGCAGGCCGAAATCCGCGACGTGTTGAATGGGCAGTGGCGCCTTGAGGTTGGCGAACACGAAGTGCTCGGGGGTGAGCAGCAATGCGGTCTTATCCGCGCGCATGAGCAGGCGCAGCGACATCGGTAGCATGCAGGCCATCATGAAGGTGAGCACGCCGCCCGCTGCCAGCAACACGCCCTTCTTGCTGCCTGCCGCTTCGGGGAACAGAAGCGACCACACCAGCAAACCGAGGCCCACCACCATCAGCGTGCCGAAGAACACCAGGCTGATCCAGCCGCGAACGCGCGCACCTTCGTGCAGCCGCACTTCCTCGGTGGCCTGGCTGGCATGGGTGCGCAACTCCTCGACCAGCGCCACATCCTGCGTCACGTAGTGATTGAGGAAGTCCTCGGTGACGCGGCGGCGCAAGGCCTGGGGATCGGCAAAATACTGATCCAGTGCGGCGCAGGCCTGTGCTGCGACTATGGGGCGGGTGCCGCGGCTCACGGCTTCCTCGAGTGATACCTGCAACGAGGCCACGCGCTCACCGTTGGACGGGTGTGTGTCCGTCGGGTGCGGCAAGCGGGTGGCCAGCTCTTCCTCGGGCAAGGTCAGCGGCTGGGCCGCCAGTTCATGCAACACGCTGGTCGGCAGGTCGCGGGTCAGGGCGTGTTCCGTGGGGTTGGTCGCGTGGCCGACATGGGTGCCCACACATTCTTGCAGCAGCGGGTCGATGGCGGAGATGCGCAGCAAGGCCGACGCCGCGGCGATATTTCCCGCCAACCGGGCGCCCGCGGCGTCGGCGGCCAGTTCCCGCACGCGGCTCCAGTGGTTCACCGCATGATCGAAACGCTCCATGAAGTAGATCCCGAGCATGAAGGCCGGGCGCAGGATCGAGCGTTGCAGCAGGTCGCTTTGCTGCATGGTTTCGCCGATCACCCCCAGGCTGCGGCCGATGCCGTCGTAGATCGGCAGGAAGCGCTGGCTGTACTCGGTATCGGCGCCCGCGAAGTGCGCCAGTTCGTGACCGATCACCGCGCTGGTTTCCGCCCGGTCGAGCAATCTCAGGTACAGCATCGGCACGTGCAGGGTTCGACCTTGGAGCGCGGTGTCCGAGGGCAGCAGGTTGATGTCGCTGGAGGTGACGTAAAAGCCTTCGGTCATGCCCAGCACGATGTGTTCGGGCGCCAGGGCGCCGAGTTGATCGGCCAGGTCGCGAACATAGGCCCACAGCACCGGCGCTTGTTCGGGGGTGACGACCTGGCCGAGAACCGGCATTGGCGTCGATTCAAACATGTGCAGCATCACGCGCAGCTGCTTGCCCATCTGCCAGATCGAATACAGGCATCCCAGCATCACCACCAACGCGATGCCCACCAGCTTGAATTCGCCGGAGGACATTCTCCCCGCGATGGGCTCGATAGCTGCGTCGCTCTTACTGTCCCTGGCGAGCACAAATTCCATTTAACAAACGCCCGAAGGCCCTTGTGCACTTGTACAACCCACCCCTGAAACGGTCCTGAGGCGCCGTTGTACAAGGCGCGTTATACCGCGATGGCAGCAATATGTAACCTCAAAAGACCCCGGTGTTTTATTCAGCGCCGGAGCAAATCCAGCTTTTCGTGCCCCCTCTGCTTTTGTCATGACTCCGACATATAAATCGATCCTGCCCATGCTCTTTTTATTTTTCCTTTCCATTCGTTGCCTGTTTGGTGAACCGGTTCACCTTTTTCAATTTATTTTAAAGCAACAATTGGATCCATTTCCCGTCTGAAACCACTGTATTCACTGGTCTTCGGACCATTCCTACAGCTATTTACTGCATGTAGTGGCCTGCAGACATCATTGCGACATGTATCAAAAACGAGAAAAAATCCGCTTCTGTGTGAACTTTTCCATACAAAACGTTGCCCTATACGACGCTGGTGGCTATTCGATACCCATATGCCACCACACTGCTTCCAATTAATCCTGGCAGTGCGAATTAGCGATGGAGAAACATCGGCAAAACGCACTGCGCATACAGGTGTTATGCCGAGAAATTCGTTCTTCCCGTTTCCCCGTATTTGTTCGGGGGAGTTGACGTGAAGATTCAAGGACGATGTACCAATGACTCAGACGTTTGACGTTGAAGCACTGATCAGATTGCGTAGCCAGACCCGGGCCATTTCCGATGCGCTCAAGGCGCAGGCTTCGGACTATCTGGCGACCCTGGCATTGCTGATTCGTCCGCAGACGTTTTTCGGTGAGTACCTGCAAGGCGCGCAGCGCAGCAGCGGCCGCGAGACCCAACACCATTTCAAGGAACTCAAGGAACTGTACGACCGCATCGGTTCGGCCTCGCCGTTCCAGCTGGTCAATGAGCTTGAAGTCCCCCTCACCCTGATCAGTACGACGCCGGAATTGTTCCCGCTGGAGTACGACAAGGTGCTGTCCCAAAGCGGGCAATCCATTCGCATCACCAGCCCCGTGCGCTGGGTGGTGGGTTTCAGTTCGTTTGACCTGGCCCGCTTTCGCACAGTCATCAAGGACCCCAATCGCAGCAGCGCCGAACTGCACCGCTTTGTCGTGCACTACCTGGTGTTGTTCTACTGCCTGAGCCAATCGCCGGGCGTGGGCCGGGTGCTTGAAGGCCTGCGTTTTCCCCTGAGTTTCGAGCGGCTCAAGTACTTTGGCGACCTGCCCTTTTGCGTGATCGGCTCACCGGTACGCGCCCAATTGCCTGATGAATCGGTGATCCGCAGCAGCACCCAGATCGCCGGCAACACCAGCTTCGAAGAGCTGGTAGGCCACGAGAATATTGTGGAAATGAACGATGAGATCCGTCAGCGCCTTCTGCTGACGATCGAAGGAATGTAACGCGCCAGGCCAACAGTTGAGCCGACACGCAAACGACTTGCAGCGAATGTGTTCGCACCAGGAGATCACGATGGCGAAGAAGGAAAGTACCCAGCACAAACTCGACCGCGTTCGCGCGCCTCGGGTCCATATCACCTATGACGTGGATATCGGTGACGCTCAGGAAAAGAAAGAGCTGCCCTTTGTCGTCGGTGTGCTGGGCGATTTCTCCGGCAACCCGCTGGAGCCGCTGCCGAAGCTCAAGGACCGCAAGTTCATCTTCATCGACCGCGACAACTTCAACGGCGTGCTCAAGGGCATCAAGCCGCGCCTGAGCTATCGCGTCGACAACACGCTGGTCAGCAATGGCACGCAGCTGGGTGTGGAGCTCAACTTCAACACCCTCGAAGACTTCGAACCGCAGAACGTGGTGAAGCAGGTCGAGCCGCTGCGCAAGCTGCTGGAAGTGCGCAACAAGCTGGCGGACCTGCGCAACAAGATGGGCGGCAACGACAAGCTCGAAGAGCTGCTCATGGACGTGTTGCAGAACACTGAAAAGTTGAAAACGCTGGGCAAGGAATTCGGCCGCGAAGCCGCCGTTCCAGCCACCGATGGTAAAGAGTAGGAGCCTGACGATGAACGACAAGCAAACCGTGACTCAACAGGACAGCGATCTGGTTGAAGTGGAAAACTTCGCCCCGCCCTCCTCGCTGCTCGACAGCATCATTTCCCAGAGCCGCGTGGCCCGCTCCGAGACCGAGCGCACCCGTACCCGCGACCTGATCGGCGAGCTGGTCAGCCAGGTGCTGGAAGGCGAGATGACGCCGAGCAAGGATCTGATTGCCGTGCTCGATGCGCGCATCGCCGAAATCGACGCGATGCTCTCCGAGCAGATGAACGAAATCATGCATGCCCGGGAGTTCCAGCAGCTGGAAGCGTCCTGGCGCGGCCTGAAGTATCAGGTCGACCAGACCGAGACCAGCACCACCCTGAAGATCCAGTTGCTCAATGCCTCGAAGAAAGACCTGGTGCGCGACCTCAAGTCGGCGTCCGAATTCGACCAGAGCGCGCTGTTCAAGAAGATCTACGAAGAAGAATACGGCACCTTCGGTGGTGCTCCGTTCGGCATGTTGCTGGGTGACTACGAGTTCAACCGCAGCCCGGAAGACATGTACCTGCTCGAAGAGATTTCCCATGTCGCCGCAGCGGCCCACGCGCCGTTCATCTCGGCGGCCTCGCCTGAGCTGTTCGGCTGGGATTCGTTTACCGACATGTCCGGCCCCCGGGACCTGGCGAAGATTTTCGACACCGTCGAATACGCCAAGTGGAAGTCGTTCCGCGCCTCCGAAGACTCGCGTTATGTCGGCCTGACCCTGCCCCACGTGCTGGGTCGCCTGCCTTACGGGCCGGATACCACGCCGGTCGAGGAGTTCAACTTCGTTGAAAGCGTCGATGGTCGCGATCACAACAAGTACCTGTGGATGAACGCCGCCTATGCCCTGGGCACCCGGGTCACTGACGCGTTCTCGCGCTACGGCTGGTGCGTGGCGATTCGCGGGGTCGAAGGTGGCGGTCTGGTCGAAGGCCTGCCGACCCACACCTTCAAGACCGATGACGGCGAAATCGCCCTCAAGTGCCCGACCGAGATCGCCATCACCGATCGCAGGGAAAAAGAGCTGTCGGACCTGGGCTTCATTCCGCTGGTGCACTGCAAGGGCACCGACTACGCCGCGTTCTTCGGCACCCAGTCGACGCAGAAGCAGAAGCACTACAACACCGACATCGCCAATGCCAACGCGCGGTTGTCCGCGCAGTTGCAGTACATCTTCGCCACCTCGCGCATCGCGCACTACATGAAGGCGATCATGCGCGACAAGATCGGCAGCTTTGCCTCGCGCAAGGACGTCGAACTGTTCCTCAACAAATGGCTGTCGAGCTACGTGCTGCTGGACGACACCGCCAGCCAGGAAGCCAAGGCCAAGTTCCCGTTGCGTGAAGCGCGGGCCGAAGTGTTCGAAGTTCCGGGCAAGCCAGGGGTGTACAAGGCCGTGACCTATCTGCGACCGCACTATCAACTGGACGAACTGACCGCTTCGTTGCGCCTGGTCGCCGAACTGCCGCAATCGACCCGCGGCTGATCAACACCACTGCCAGGGAGGCAACATGAGTAGTCAACACAGGCTGTTGCCATCGCTGCTGGATCGCTTGCTGGACGATCTTCCCCATCAGTCCATGGAAGCGTCATCGCAACGCTTGTGTTCGCTGGCCGATTACAAGGCCAGCATCGTTCGCGACCTCGAGGTGCTGGTCAACACGCGCCAGTCGCTGGTCGCCAACGAGCTGGAGGGTTTCGCCAATCTGGGCGGAACCATCCTCGACTACGGCATGCCGGACTTCACCAGCCGCAGCGTGCTGGATCCCCAGGACCGCCTGTTGATTCAACGCCAGCTGGAAAAAGCTATCAGCGTCGGCGACCGGCGGTTTCGCAACGTCAAAGTCCAGCTGCTCGCGCAACAGACCGGCCAACGCATGCTGACCTTCCGCGTCGACGCCGTACTGCGTCTGCAAGACATTACCCGTCAGGTGTCCTTCGACGCGGTGCTGCAGGTCAATACCCAGGAATACAAAGTGCAGAACCTCAACTGATGCTCGACGATCTGCTCCCTTACTACGAAAAGGAACTGTCGCACCTGCGCTTTTTGGGCCAGGAGTTCGCCAGCCAGTACCCGAAGATCGCTTCGCGGTTGCTCATCGAGGGCGATAACTGCGAAGACCCGCATACCGAGCGCTTGATCGAGGCCTTCTCGTTCCTGTCGGCCCGGGTGCACAAGAAGCTCGACGATGAACTGCCGGAAATCGTCGAGTCGTTTCTCGAAGTGCTGTACCCGCATTACCTGCGCCCTACTCCGTCGATGTCGATTGTCGAGTTCAACCTGGGCAAGCAGGAAAAAGTCACCGAAGCCTTCCATGTCGCCCGCCACACCGAACTCAGTGCCAACCCGATCGATGGCGTGGTGTGCAAATTCCGCACCTGCTACCCGGTCGAACTCTGGCCGGTGGCGGTGCATCAAGCCTCGTTCATCGAAATGGAGCGCTCGGCGTTCAACGGTCACAGCGCCGACCTGGTCGCGCGCCTGCGCATCGGCCTGAGGGCAACGTCCGATGTGATGTTCGGCAAGATGGAGCTGGACCGCCTGCGCTTTTTCCTCGACGGCGAAAGCACCCTGATGCTGCAGCTCTACGAGTTGCTGTTCAACAACCTGGCCAAGGCTACGGTGAGCTTTGAAGACCAGGGCCGCACTCGCGAGGTCGCATTGCCGGCCAACGCCTTGAAAGCCGTCGGTTATGGTGTGGACGAAGGCTTGGTGGATTACTCGGAGCGCTCGTTCCTGGGTTATCGCTTGCTCCACGAGTACTTCACCTTCCCGGACAAGTTCATGTTCTTCGACCTGTCGGGGTTTTCGCGGCTATTGGCGGGCCAGAACCTCGAGAACATCGAGATCAACTTCTATTTCTCGGATTACGACCTGAGCGATCGCCTGGCGCGCCTGACGCAGAACATCGGGCGCAATAACTTCAAGCTCAACTGCACGCCGATCATCAACCTGTTCCGCCAGCAGGCCGAGCCGATCAAGTTGACCCATGCCCAGCATGAGTACGCGGTGACGCCGGATGTGCGCCTGCAAAGCTCGGCCGAAGTGGTGTCCATCGATCGCGTACGCCGGGTGCGCAAGGTCGGCGGCCTCGATCAGGTCGACACCTGCCACCCGTTTTTCGAACCGCGCGGCGACCAGGGACCCGGCCAAAGCTTCTGGATTGCCCGGCGTCGCCCCGTGCAGACCCGACAACGGGATGGCTCGAACATGGTCATCCGGGTGGTGGATCGCGAGCTGGAGCTGCTCGATTCCAGCAACGATACGTTGAGCATCCGCCTGACCTGCAGCAACCGCGACCTGCCGTTGATGCTGCCGTTCGGTGGCGAGCGCGGCGATTTCAATATTCCCGGCAACTCGGTGATCAACGACATCCGCTGCTTGCGCAAACCCACCGCAACGGCCCGCGTACCCTTGGGCAATGGCGTGATCTGGCGCCTGATCTCGCACCTGTCGCTCAACCATATGTCCC
Source organism: Pseudomonas silesiensis (assembly GCF_001661075.1). Taxonomy (NCBI): domain Bacteria; kingdom Pseudomonadati; phylum Pseudomonadota; class Gammaproteobacteria; order Pseudomonadales; family Pseudomonadaceae; genus Pseudomonas; species Pseudomonas silesiensis. The sequence goes on along the minus strand of NZ_CP014870.1, from coordinate 2,479,735 downwards.
TGGTGTCCCGGGGGCGCGACGTGCTGCTGGAGCTGTTGTCGCTCTACAACTACCGCAACGTCTCGGCGATCCGCAAGCAGATCAACGGCATCGTTTCGGTGAGCAGCGAACCGGTGGTGGCGCGTATCGGCCACCCGCGGCCGAACTTCGTGCGCGGCGTCGGCATCACCCTGAATTTCGATGAAAGCCAGTACACCGGCAGCGGTGTGTTTTTGTTCGGCATGGTGCTGGACCACTTCTTTGGCCAGTACTGCAGCATGAACAGTTTTACCCAATTAACCCTTCGCACCTTGCAGCGCGAAAAGAGAGTCGTCCAATGGCCACCGCGAACCGGCGATCAACCCCTGGTCTGATCGACCAGGCACGGGCTGAGCCGCACCGATTCGAATTTTTCCAATTGGTGCGCTTGCTCCGCCTGCATTACAGCAGAACCGGGCGCATGGACCTGGACACTCGACCCCACGAAGACCCTTTGCGTTTTCGCTCGCAGCTGTCGCTCAACTTCCCCGCCAGTGAAGTCAGCGACCTGCAGTTCGAGCGCGAGGGCAAGGTGTCCGCGGCCGGTTTGCCGCTGTCGGAAGTGCAAGTCACGTTCATGGGCCTGGTCGGGCCCTCGGGTGTGTTGCCGCGCCCCTACACCGAGCTGTTGATCGAGCGGCACATCCAGTACCGGGATGACGCGGCCCATGCGTTCCTCGATATTTTCTCGCACCGCATGACCACGCTGTTTTACGAGGCCTGGCAGAAATACAAGTTCTACATCGAGTACGAACGCAACGGCACCTCGGATTTCGATCGCTACCTGCTCAACCTGGTGGGTTTCGGCCCCGAGGCGCAGAAGCAGAAATTCGACAGGCAAGGCTCACCGCTGCGGCGCGAATTGTTCAGCTATTTCTCCGGCCTGTTCGCCCAGAAGCCACGCAACGCGATGAACCTCGAAGCGATGCTGGGCTTCTATTTTTCGCTGCCGTTCAAGGTCAAGCCGTTTGCCGGCCGCTGGCTGAAACTCGATGCCGGCCAGTGCACACAGTTGGGTCGCAAGAACGCCGTGCTCGGGCAAAGCGCCGTGGCCGGCAACCGGGTCTGGGACTATCAATCCTGCGTGCGCATCGAGATCGGCCCGCTGGACCTGGTCGACTATCAACGCTTCCAGCCCGGCACCGTGGACTACCAGAAACTGGTGGAACTGGTGCGCTTCTACGTCGGCGCCGAACTGGACTTCCAGTTGGCGCCCAGGCTCAAGCCCGCAGCCGTCCCCGTGGCCCGCCTCGGTCGCCAGGGCAATGTGTCACTGGGCTGGCTGGGCTGGCTCAAACGCCCGGGCGTCGACGTGGAACCGTCCCGTTGCGCCCTCTTCCACATTCCATTCGATGGGGTCTCCCTGTGAACCTGAAGTCCCTGTTTGCCAAGTTGAACGACACCAGCCGCACCGCCACCGAAAGTGCCGCGGCCTTGTGCCTGTCGGAACAACACTACGACGTCGAGATCGAGCACCTGTTGTTGCAGTTGCTCGACAGCCACGACAACGACCTGCCGGCCATCCTGCGGCACTACGACGTAGTGCCCGAGCGCCTGCAGGCGCAATTGGTGACGGCGCTGGGCACGTTCAAGAAAGGCAATACCCGCACCCCGGCACTGTCGCCGCACATCACGCGGATGATCGAGCAGGCTTGGGTGCTGGCCTCCATCGAATTCGGCCAGGGGCAGATTCGCACCGGTTATCTGTTGCAGGCGTTGCTGGATGACAACGAGCTGCGCCGGGTGGTGATCGCCTCCGCCCCCGAGCTGGAAAAAATCAATGCCGACGACCTGCGGGTCAACCTCGGCGCGCTGGTCGAAGGCAGCGCCGAATCGCAACAGGCCAAGCCATTGGCCGGTGCGGACGTCACGGCCCGCGGCACGGTAAAAGGCAACGGCAAGACCCCGGCCCTCGATCAGTACACCATCAACCTGACGCAAAGCGCTCGCGAAGGCCGGATCGATCCGGTGCTGGGTCGCGAGTTCGAGGTGCGGCAGATGGTCGACATCCTGACCCGTCGTCGCCAGAACAATCCGATCCTGACCGGTGAAGCCGGCGTGGGTAAAACTGCCGTCGTCGAAGGCCTGGCGCTGCGCATCATCCAGGGTGACGTGCCGTCGGTGCTTAAAGACGTCGCCATCCACACCCTCGACCTGGGCTTGCTGCAGGCCGGTGCCGGGGTCAAGGGCGAGTTTGAAAACCGCCTCAAGTCGGTCATCGAGGAAACCAAGCGCAGCCTGCACCCGATCATTCTGTTCATCGACGAAGCGCACACCTTGATCGGCTCGGGTGGCCAGGCCGGGCAGAACGATGCCGCCAACCTGCTCAAGCCGGCCCTGGCCCGGGGCGAACTGCGCACCATCGCCGCGACTACCTGGGCCGAGTACAAGAAGTACTTCGAGAAAGACGCCGCGTTGGCCCGGCGCTTCCAGGTGGTCAAGGTCGAGGAGCCGGACGAAGACAAGGCGATCCACATGCTGCGCGGCCTGCTGGGCAAGATGCAGGATCACCACAAGGTCACGGTGATGGACGAAGCGCTGGTGCAGGCCGTGCGCCTGTCCAGTCGCTACATCACCGGGCGCCAGTTGCCGGACAAGGCCGTCAGCGTGCTGGACACCGCCTGCGCCCGGGTCGCCCTGGGTCAATCGGCGCAGCCGGGGCCGCTGGAAGACTGCAAAAAAACCCTCGACAACCTCCAGGCAGAAATCGCGGTGCTGCAGCAGGAAGCGGCCAAAGGCAGCGACCATGCCCGGCGCCTGGCCACCCTGCAGACCGAATTGCAGGCCGGGCAGCACACCCGCGAAACCCTGGAGCAACAGTGGCAGCGCGAACTGCAACTGGTGGAAAAACTCGGCGCGCTCAGCCATCCGGACAACCAGGCGCCCGATGTGCGCGAGATTGCCGCCGTACGCGCCGAACTGGCCAGCGTCCAGGGCGAACAACCGCTGGTGCACGCCCTGGTGGATGGCGGCACCATCGGCGAAGTGATCTCCGGCTGGACCGGCATCCCCCTGGGCAAGATGCTGCGCGACGAGATCGACACCGTCCAGCGCCTGCCCGCACTGCTGGGTGAACGCGTGCTCGGACAGGATCACGCGCTGCAGGAAATCGGCAAGCGCATCAAGGTGTCCCGCGCGCGCATGGAAGACCCGAACAAACCGATCGGCGTGTTCCTGTTGCTCGGCCCGAGCGGCGTCGGCAAGACCGAAACCGCCCTGGCCCTGGCCGACACCCTGTACGGCGGCGAGCGCAACCTGATCACCATCAATATGTCCGAGTACCAGGAAGCCCACACGGTATCGAGCCTCAAGGGCTCGCCACCGGGTTACGTCGGTTACGGCGAAGGCGGCGTGCTGACCGAAGCCGTGCGGCGCAAACCGTATAGCGTGGTGCTGCTGGATGAAGTGGAAAAAGCCCACCCGGACGTGCTCGAACTGTTCTTCCAGGTGTTCGATAAAGGCGTGCTGGATGACGGCGAAGGCCGCGAGATCAATTTCCGCAACACCGTGATCATCCTCACGTCCAACACCGGCACCGAGCACATCATGCAGGCGTGCCTGAATGCCGGGCAGCAGCCGACGCCGGATGAAATCGTCGAAGGCTTGCGCGAGGAGTTGAACCAGGTGTTCAAGCCGGCGTTCCTCGGCCGCCTGACCATCGTCCCCTACTACCCGGTCAAGGACGCGATCCTGGAGCGCATCGTCGCGCTCAAGCTCGAACGCATCCGCCAGCGCTTCGAGCGCAACCATCAAGCCGTGCTGAGCTACGACGCCGCGCTGGTCAAGGCCATTGCCGCACGCTGCACCGAAGTCGACAGCGGCGCGCGCAACATCGACAACATTCTGTCCAAGACCCTGATGCCGGAACTGGCCCAGCAGGTGCTGGAGCGAATGGCGCAGGACACACCGATTCAGAGTTTGCACATCGAGATGGACAGCGACGGCGATTTCGCCTGTCGCCTGAGCTGATCGAGCACTTACAGGTAACCGTGATGGATAACAGACAGACAGGGAAGCGTGCAGCGCAGCCAGCATTGGCAAAGTGCCTGGTCGCGGTGGCTATGATGATGGCACTGACCGCCTGTGGCGTCACCGACCGAGTCGGCAAGCGGGTCGACGACACCTGGGCCGGCGACATGCTGTTCGACGACAACGAGAAGGTCATCCTGACCTCCGACGGCGGCAATCAGCTCAATCCCGACGAGTCCGGCAAACCGCTGTCGGTGGTGATTCGCGTGTACCAGCTGACTTCGCTGGAGCGCTTTTCCTCGATCGACGCCGACACCCTGTGGGACGACCCGCAAAAGGCCCTGGGCAATACGCTGCTGGAAAACCGCGAAATCACCCTGCTGCCGGGCATGGGACAGGTCGACAAGTGGCCTTTGAACAAGGCCGCGGGCTATGTCGGCGTCGCCGCTTTTTTCCGCTCGGAAGAAAACAGCCGCTGGAAGGTCGCCTTTGACGCCAACTCGCTGCGCAAGGATGGCATCTGGTTTTCCTCCGATGGCCTGCGGGTGCTGGTGGACAACAACACCGTCTCCGCCATGGGCGGCGTCGACGTACTGAACAAACCCAAGACCGAAGCGCAGCTTGCCAAGGCGTCTGCGCAGACCGACCAGCCAACTGAAGGCAGCCTCACCCAGCGTGTCCAGGACGCGGTCGTGCAGCAGGCCGAAGACACGGCCACCAGCTCCGCGCAAAAGGCGACGGAGTCGAAATTAAACTCTCTATTGGAAGGCGTTCATGAGTAAGCAAAGCCGGGTGATGTGGTCGGAAGGCATGTTCCTTTTGCCACAACATTTCCAATACCAGGATGAGTTCCACCAGCATCAGCTGGCGGAATCGACGCTGCGCAGCACGCCCTTCCATTGGGGCGTGCAGATGCTGCAGGTCGATGAAGAAGCCCTCGCCACCGGCTCCTTGCAGCTCAAACGGCTGAAACTGGTGTTTCCCGACGGCAGCTTGTATGACGCGCCGCAGCATGACCCGCTGCCAGCGGCCCGTGACTTGAAAGACCTGCTCAAGGGCAACGACCTGAAGGTCTACGCCGCGCTGAAACTGCCTGAGCCCTTCGGCATGAATTATATCGAAGACGGCCAGGAGCAAAGAAGCGCACGGCGTTTTCGCAAGCAGTTCGACACCTTGCCGGACCTGAATGAAGGCGACCTCGAGAACGAAATCACCAGCCTGCGCCTGAACGTGGTGATGCTGATCGACGGCGACAACCTGGATGGCTACAGCTGGTGCCCGATCGCCCGGCTGTCGCGCAACAACATCGGGGGGTTCAACCTCGACGCGCACTTTGTGCACCCGACCCTGCATGTCGGCACCCACGAAACCCTGATCGGGCTGGGCAAACGCTTGCTCGGCGCCTTGCAATCCAAGAGCAAGGCGCTGTCGGGCCGTCGTCGCGAACGCGCGGACCAGATTGCCGAGTTCGGCTCCAGCGACGTGACCCTGTTCTGGCTGCTGAACACGGTGAACCGTGCGCACCCGGGCCTGGCGCACCTGCTCGCCCACCCGCGCCTGCACCCCGAGCGCCTGTATCTGTTTCTCGCGGAGCTGGCGGGCGGCCTGTTGACGTTTTCCCTGGACACCCAGCTCAACGACATCCCCGAGTATGACCATCACGACCCGGCGGCCTCGCTGGTCAAGCTCGACGAGATGATCCGCGTCCTGCTCGACAACGTGGTGCCTAACCAGTGCGTGGTGATCAACCTGACCCAGACCAAGCCGTCGTACTGGCAGGGCCAGTTGCTCGACCCGCGCCTGGCCGAGGCCGATTTCTATATTTCCGTGCACGCCGACATGCCGGGTTCCAGCCTGCTGGAACTGGTGCCGCGCGCGTTCAAGGTCGGTTCGCCCGAAGACATCGAAGTGGTGGTCAACAGCGCCATGCCCGGGGTCACGCTCAATCACGCGAGCCGCTTGCCCAATGCGATTCCGGTGCGCCTGGACAATCACTACTTCTCTATCGAGCCCCATGGCCGGGTGTACGAACGCATGATGAGTGCCCAGGCCATCTCGTTCTACGCGCCCAGCGCCTTTACCAATCTCAAGCTTGAACTGATGGCGGTACTCAAATGACTGAAGCCGTAATGCAAGGCGCCATGGCGACCGCCAGCGAAAAACCGCTGCTGAAAGACCTGGTGCAAGACTTCATCAGCATGGCGCTGATCGTGCGCAAGGGCCGGCAAGTGACCTCGGTCACCGCTTTCGAGGCGAGCATCGATGCCTTCTTTTCGACCCTGGAACGCGAAGCCCGCAGCGCCAACTACAGCGTCGAACAAGTGAAGGACACGCAATACGCCCTGTGTGCGTTCCTCGACGAAAGCGTGTTGCGCTCCGGCGTCCCGGGGGCGGTCGATAACCCGTTGCGCAGTCACTTCGAACTGCAGCCATTGCAGTTCCGCTACTTCGGCGTGCACCTGGCCGGCGAAGGCTTCTTCGAGAAAATCGATTCGTTGCGCAGCGACGTCAAGCAGAACCTGGATGTGCTCGAGGTGTACCACCTGTGCCTGGCGCTGGGTTTCGAAGGCAAGTTCAGCCTCGGCCAGAAAGACCAGTTGCGCTACCTGGCCAACACCTTGGGCCAGGACATCGCGCGTTACCGCAAGACGCCCAAGGCGCTGTCGCCGGACTGGGCCCTGCCCGACCAGGTCTCGCAGATGCTGCGCCATGAAGTGCCCGTCTGGCTCTACCTGGCGCTGATCGCGCTGGTCTGCGTGGGTGTTTACCTGACGCTGGACTGGCTGTTGGCCAAGGACGTCGCCGCGTTGTCCGAACAAATCAGCCAGCTGTTCAGTGCCTGAGCACAGGTCAGGTAATCGAGTCAGGAAGACATGAAGACATTATTGCGTTTGTTGAAAAGTTTTTGGTTCGTCATCCCCGTGTTGTGGCTGGCGAGCCTGGCAGTGTGCTGGTTCGTCGCGCCGCACGTCAGCTGGCTGCAAGGCTATGCGCTGGAGGCGATGGCGATCATCAGCGCCTTCTACCTGCTGCTCATTGTGCTGCGTCAGTACAAGCGGATCCGCGCGGAACACAACCTTGAGAACCTGGTGCAGATCGAAGTCGATCGATCGCTCAAGTCCACCGGTGAGTTCCGCGACCAGCAAGTGCTGCGCGAACGCCTCAAGCACGCCATCGCGATGCTGCGCACCGACCGCTCGGCCGGTGGCGGTGGCTCGTCGGCGCTGTATGACCTGCCGTGGTACCTGGTCATCGGCATGTCCGGCGCCGGCAAGACCTCGTTGCTGACCCGTTCCGGCCTATCCGCGAGTATCGCCAACAGCGCCAATGACACCCACAGCGGCACTCAACACTGCGACTGGTACTTCAGCCCCGAGGCCGTGATGATCGACACGGCCGGGCGTTACCTGCGCGACGACCAGTCCGCCAGCGAATTCGCCGCGTTCCTGCGGATGCTGAAAAAGCAACGCAGCAAGGCGGCGGTCAACGGCCTGGTGCTGGTGGTCAGCCTACCCGAGTTGCTGGCGGCCAGCGCAGCCGAGCGCAACGAACTCGCCGCGCAACTGGTTTCGCGCATCGAGGAATACACCGACTGCCTGGACGCCAACCCGCCGATCTACCTGATGTTGAGCAAGACCGACCAACTGCCGGGCTTCAGCCAGGCATTCGAAGGCCTGGACCTGAACGAACGGCAGCAACCGCTGGGCATGACCTTCGGTCTGTCGGAAATCCGCAACCAGGGTCTGCGCCCGGTGCTGGATGCCAAACTGGCCAACCTGCACAGTCATATCCGTCGGCATGTCGACGCGCAGATGATTGCGCTGGGAGCCGATGCCAACAGTGCGCTGCTGAACTTCCCGAACTACTTTTCCGAACTGTCGGTGGTGCTGGAGCAGTTCCTCCAGCACTTCGCCCACACCGGGCAGGCGGGCACGCCGCTGTTGTTGCGCGGCCTGTATTTCACCAGCGCCCTGCAGACCGATCAGCAGCTGAGCCAGGTCTATGAAGATGACCTCGCCGAGTCGTTCGCGCTGCAGCCACAACCCGAGCACGCGCCGGGCAGCGGCCAGAAAACCAGCGATCGCAGCTATTTCATTACCGACACCTTCCGCCGGGTGATTTTCCCGGACCGCGACCTGACGCTCTATCAGTCGCGTTTCGGCCAGAACAAGTCCTTCAGCCCCGCCCTGCTGGGTGTGGCGGTGCTGGCCGGGCTGGTGTTCATTGGCTGGCAAACCCTGTCATTCCAGAACAACCGCCAGTGGCTGGACGGGTTGCGCGAGCAACTGACCGCGCTGCAGCAATCACCGGACCGCGCCCAGTTGCTCGCCTCGGGCCAAGGCCTGGAATTGCTGCGCGATCAACTCGCCGCCATCGAAAAATACCGTGCCCAAGGCGTGCCGCTGCAACTCGGCGCCGGCCTGTATCGTGGTGACGACATCTACCTCCTCGCCCAGAATGCCTATTTGCAGCAGCTGCGTACCCAGGCGCTGGAACCGGTGGCCCTGCAACTGCAATTGCAGATGCGCGCGTTCAACGAGTTCGCCAAAACCATGGACCCGCAGAACAACTTTGCGCCTGCGTCCGCCAAGGCCGGCAATCCTTCCGCCAAGGCCCGTGCCCAAGGGCTGAAATTGCCGACCCGCTTGAGCAGCGTTCCGCGCAGCGCTGGTGATGTCGGCAACCGTTTGAGCGGTGCTGCCAAGGGTGCCGCCAGCACTGTTCGCGCAGAGGCCATGACCGCGCTGCGCAATCCGGCCACGGCGAGCGACGCCGCCGATCTGTCGGCGACCACCGGTGGGCTCTCGTTGTCCGAGGAAATGCTCGGCCGGCTGGACGAGCGCCAGGTCGAGTCCATCATCGAATCCTACAATGCGCTGAAGCTCTACCTGATGTTGACCCAACCCGCTACCCATCCCGAGCCGGAATTCGTCGGGGCGGCGTTGCCGGTGGCCTGGGCCAATACCGCCAGTGCGCAACACCCGGTCAGCCTGGAAGTCATTCAAGACAACGTGCCGGTGTACGTGCAGCTGCTCAAAAATGGCCATGCGCCTTCCTTGCCTCGCAACGAGCAACTGATCAGCGAAACCCGCAATAGCCTGAAGTCGTTCATGATTTCCAGCTCGCTGGTGGATCGCGAATATTTGCGCCTGCAATTGGAGTCCAGCCGCCAGTTTCCGGCCCTGGGCCTGAGCGATCTGGTGCCATTGCCGGGGCGTCAGCTGTTGTACGGTACCGAAGCGGTGCCGGCGATTTTCACCCGCCAGGGCTGGGAACAGTTCGTCAAGCCTGAGCTGATCAAGCTGGTGTCGGGCAACCTGCGCAACGAATCGGACTGGGTGCTCGATGGCGAAGGCGGCGACAGCCTGGTGCAGAAAGCCAACTTCATCCGTGAGTTCATGACCCGCTACAAGCGCGACTACACCCAGGCCTGGTACGGTTTCATCGACAGTGTCGGTGTGCGCCACTTCACCGACATGGCCAACGCGACCCGACAACTGTCGCTGCTCAGCGACGTGCAGAACTCGCCGGTGAAAAACCTGCTGGCGGCGGTCAACGACAACACCCGATGGGATGTGCCCGCACCCCGTGAAACACTACAACCGGGGATCAAGCGCGATGACGGTTTCTGGGGCAAGGTCACCGGTATCTTCGATGGCCAGGACACCTCGCCGAACGCGCTGATTTCGCCATTGCCCGCCGTGGATGACGGCAGCCTGGCCAAGCGCTTCGAGCCGGTGTCGCGGGTGTTCGCGGTGCAGAACGCCGAGGGTGCCGACAGCACCATCATGGATCGCTACCTGGCGGCGTTGCGCAAGCTCAAGGTGCGGATGAACAACATCCAGCGCTCCCAAGACGTCGGCAAAAGCAGCAAGCAACTGATCAGCGAGACCCTGGAAGGCCAGCCGAGCGAAATCACCAGCGTGCGCAACTACGTCGAGACCACCGTCGACACCAGCCAGGGCGGCCTGTCGACCTCGCTGCAAGGCCTGTTCAGTCTGCCGATCCAGTTTGCCTGGGAAACCCTGCGCGATCCGGCCGGCGAGCAGATCGCCAAGGCCTGGGCGCAACAGATCGCCAAGCCCTGGGAACAGGTCATGGCGCACCGTTACCCGATCGCGGCGGGCAGTCGCAACGAAGCCTCGGTCAAGGACCTGCAGCGTTTCGTCGACCCGGAGTCCGGCCTGTTGCCGAACTTCAAGCGCAACGAAATCGGCAACCTGTCCGGCGGCGAAGGCCTGGGCATGAGCAGCGCCAGCAAGGCCACGCCGCTGGTCAATCCGGGCATGGTCAACAGCATCGACAAGGCCAGCTCCCTGGGCCAGGTGATCGCCAGCCTGTCGGACCGGGAAAACGGCTTCGAGATCATGCTCGAGCCTTCGGCCCACTTCACCGACATCATCTTCACCCTCGATGGCCAGGTGCAGCATTACCGCAACGGCAAGACCAGTTGGAGCCGCTTCTCCTGGCCGGGCACCACCACCGCTCCCGGCGCGCGCATGGACGTGGTGACCCTGACCGGCGAGCGCATCACCGTGTTCGATTACCCGGGTCGCTGGGGCCTGTTGCGCATGAATGACAGTGCCCGGGTCAGCGACCTGGACGGTATCCAGCAACGTTTCAGCTGGAACACCGCCAGTGGCCAGGTCAGCCTCGCCGTGCGCAACTATGGCGGCGTCAAGCTGACCGACCTGGCCAACGTCAAGGCACTGAGCGCACTCAACTCGACAGGCGGACGGTCCCAGTGAGCACGCTCGTTTTCAATCAGGGCCCCGGCCGATGATCGGCTGTTTCGGCAAAGTCCCCGCGAGCCCGGACTTCGTCAGCCTGCACGGTGCAGCCGACGACGTCTGTGAGTTCGATGCCTGGCTGCAAGGCGCATTGGCCGCCCTGCAGCCTCGTGAGGACTGGCGTGAATTGTTCGACGCGTTGCCGCTGTGCTTTTTCTGCTATCGCGCCCGCAGCGGCAACTGGTTGCTGGGCGGGCTGATCAGTTCGAGGGATTCAAGCCAGCGCCGCTATCCGTTCTTCATTTTCCAGTGCCTGAAAGCCAGCGAAGCCGGGCCCTTGGTCAACCCGTTCACCCTGGGCGAGCTGTTCAGCGGGCAGATCAGACCCTTGCTGCACATGGCCGCCCAGGGCGAAAGCACCTCGGTGCTGTTCGATCGCATCAAGGCCTTGCGCCCCTTGCAGGGCCAGGACTTCGAGTTGTTCCGGCGCGTGCACGACAAGTTCCTGGTGAACTTCAACCTGCGCGACATCGCCACCGCCCTCGAAGGCGCCTACCCGGAATTCGTCACCAACGCCGTGCTCACCCGCTTGCAGGCCTTGAACCGGCATCTGCGCCACGGGACGCCGATCGGTATCGCCCTGCCCTTGCCGGCGGAACGCGGGTTGAAAAACCCGACGGCGGATTTGTGGGTCACCTGGTTGACGCGCATGACACCCGGCAACGCCGTGCCGCAGATCAGCCTGCTGGCGGACGACTTCATGCGCCCCCGGCTGATCTGCTTTGCCTCGCGCACCACCAGCGACGCCTATCGCGTGCTGACCGGTACTGGCGAGCGTGCGCAAAGCTTTGACGTGCTGGGGTCGTTCGAGGCGTTTGACGAGCACCACCCTGCGTACGTTTTTCCCGAAATCGATCGCCCTCTTGACGACGTCATCGACCGTTTTGTCGCTGCCCTGGATTCGAAGTCCGTATGAACAAGATCAAGTATTACTTCTTGCGCTACCAACCCTACATTCTCGGGGTGGTGTTTTTCCTCACGATCTTCCTCGTGTGGGGCATCGGGCGTGGGTTTGGCTTCAGCTCGCTGAACAGCCTGCTGACGGGCATCGGCGTGTTCCTGCTGCTCGCCTGCGGCTACGTGCTGCTGCTGTATCGTGGGGTGTCGCGGCACCACAACCTCGAAGGGCTGTTGCGCGACGATGCCGACCAGGCGGTATTGAACGCCAGCCCGGCGGATCGCGAGGAAGTCAGCCTGTTGCGCGAGCGCCTGTTGCAGAGCATCGAGCGCCTGCACAGCAACAAGCCCCGGGGCGGCAATCCCAAGGATGCCTTGTATGCCTTGCCCTGGTACCTGGTGATCGGCCAGCCGGCTGCCGGTAAAAGCACGATGCTCTATCAATCGGGTCTCAACTTCCCTTATGCCGAGCGCGAAGGTGCGCGCGTCGCCGGCCTGGGCGGCACACGCAATTGCGACTGGTTTTTCAGCTCCGAGGCGGTGCTGCTGGATACCGCCGGGCGCTACATGAACAACCAGGAGGAAGCCGGCAAATGGCGGGCCTTCCTCCAGCTGCTGCGCCAGCACCGCCAGCGCCGGCCGCTCAATGGCTTGATCGTCACCGTCAGCATCCACGACATCCTGCAAGCCTCGCTCGAGGACCAGGAGCGGATTGCCAAGCGCCTGCGCGAGCGCATCCAGGAAACCCATGCGCTGCTGGAAGTGCGCCTGCCGGTCTACCTGGTGTTCACCAAGTGCGACCTGGTGCCGGGTTTTGCCCCCTTCTACCGCCAACTGGATGACGTTGCCCGGGGCGAAGTCATGGGCAAGACCTTTGCCCATAAAGGCTACGAGCAAGCCGACTGGGGCCGGCAATTCGGCGTGGCAATGGATGAGTTGGTCAGCTATTGGCAACAGGTGGCGAGCCAGCAACTGGTCCTGCAGGACATTCAGATCACCCGCCAGGACTCGGCGGTGTATCGCTTCCCGCTGGAACTGGCAGCGCTCAAACCCAGGCTCCAGCTGTTCGTCGATGCCCTGTTGCGCGCCAACCCGTATCAAAAGGCCGAACTGCTGCGCGGCTTCTATTTCACCAGCGCCCTGGATGCCGACCAGCCGGAACTGGGCGGGCACACCCGCCAGGTCACAGAGCGCTTCTCCCTGGACAGTGATCAAGCGCTCGCCAGCGGCACGGCGCAAGCGCGCCCGCTGTTCATCAGCAGCCTGTTCAGAAAGGTCATCATTCCTGACCAGCACCTGGTGGCGTTGTACACCACCAACCATCGCGAACGTCGGCGCAAGGCGGCCTGGATTGGCGGCGCTGGCCTGGTGGCGCTGCTGCTGTGCGGACTGTTGGGCTGGTCCTATGTAAACAACAAAAACACCGTGCAGGCGATCTCGACGGAACTGGCCCGGGCGGCCGCCACTGACGCGTCGGCGTCGGGTCAATACACCGAGTGGCAAACCCTGGATCGCATGCGCTTCTGGACCGCCCATTACTACGCGCAGCACCATGACCAGGGCGTGCCGCTGCGCCTGCGTCTGGGGCTGTACCAAGGCTACAAGGTCGAGCCCCTGCTGCGCAGCCGGTATTTCGATCGGCTGGAAAGCGTGATGCTCAAGCCGACGGCCGACAACCTGACCCGCTCGCTGTACCTGCTCACCACCCTCAAGGTGTATCAGCGCAACAGCAAGGAATTGTTGCCCGTGACCGGCATCGACAGCGTCGAGCCCAAGGCGTTGCCGAGCGACAACCGGGCCCAGTCGATCGCGGCCTTTGGCAAGACGACGCTGGACACCTACGTCATGCTCTCCCGTGCCCGGCGCGAAAAGGCTGACCCTGGGTTCCTGAAGGCAAAGATCCCGGACTACTGGTACCCGGCGATCGCCCGCCAGACCGGCAAGACCATCGGCGCTGCCCATGACGGCTCGGGCGCGAACCTGGATTACGAGTTCGCCAGCCGGCAGATCAATTTCTACAGCGACCAGATCCACGAGGAAGACGTGCCGCGGATCCTCGACAACGCGTTCCTGACGTCCAGTTCGCGCAACTACATCAACAGCCTGTTGACCCAGTCGTTGCGCTCGATCGAGACCATCACCCTGGAGTCGGACACCTTGTTCGCCTTTGGCCGCGCCGATTTCCAGAGCCTGAAAACCGAAGGCCAGGGCCAGCTCAGTGCCATCGCCGGCAAGCTCTTGAGCACCCCTGACATCGGCAAGATCATCATCGCCGGGCATGCCGATCAACTGGGCGACCCCCAGGGCAATATGCAGGTGTCCAAACAGCGCGCACAGACCATCAAGACCTACCTGGTGGGCAAAGGCGTGCCCGGCGAGTTGGTCGAAGCCATCGGCGAAGGCAGCACCCGGCCCCTGGTCAAATGCAACATGCAGCAACCCAGGGCCCGGTTGATCCAGTGCCTGGAGCCGAATCGGCGGGTAGAAATCGAGGTGCGGGCGCTCAACTGAGAGCGTCCCCACTGGCAGAAACACCGGTGCCCGGGTCGTTTCGACGTATTGGCCCTGGCCGGTCACACACCTCTCTTGATCGTTTCAAAGAGGTTAAAACGAAGGGTTCGTGACCTGTGCGCAGGTCAGTCCTTAAATGAAGGTAAGGAGAAATTAAAAATGGCATTTGACGCATACATCCAGATCGAAGGCATTCCAGGCGAAGTACTGGACGACAAGCACAAGGACTGGATCGAAGTGCTGGGCTACGAGTTCAGCGCAACCCAGGCGACCTCTGCGACGGCCAGCTCCTCGGGCGGCGCTTCGTCGGAGCGTGTGGCGTTGAGCGACTTCAGCATCCGCAAGGCCGTGGACAAGGCTTCTGCCAAACTGTTCGAAGCCTGCTGCAAAGGCACGCACATCGCCAAGATCCAGCTGAACGTCAACCGCGCCGGCGGCGACAAGGTCACCTACCTGACCATCAATCTGGAAGAAGTCGTGGTTTCCTCGGTCAAGGCCGTTGCCGGTGGCAGTCAAGGCGGTGAAGACAAATCGGTCAGCGACCTGCCGATCGAAGAAATCAGCTTCAACTTCGCCCGCATCAAAACCACCTACACCCAGCAGAGCCGGGCCGATGGCCAGGGCGGCGGCAACGTGACCGGCGGTTGGGATCGCACGGCCAACAAGGTTTTCGCTTGAGTCTGTAGCGATGGCGGGCCGCGCAAGCGGTCCGTGTCCGACACCGTGCCTGGCGATCAGGCACGGTGTTCTTTTATCTTGAACAGAGTTGCCTATGTCTGAATTTCTCAACGACCTTTCGCTGGCCGAACTGACAGCGCCCATCAATGAGGGAAGCGGCGAAGACTTGAGCTTTTCCACCTTGTTCGATCAGGTGAAGGAAGCGCGTCGAGCAGACCCCGATTACCTGACCCAGGGTGATTGGCAGACCGATCTGAAATCCTCGGATTGGGACCTGACCATCACTCTGGCTGCACAAGGCCTGGCTCGACAGAGCAAGGACTTGATGCTGGTCGCCTGGCTCAGCGAAGGCCTGGCGCACCGCTACCATTTCGTCGGCATCACCTTCGGCCTGACCCTGGCCGAGCGCATTCTGGAGGCCTTCTGGGCGGACTTGTTCCCGTCCCTTGAGGACGGCGTCGATGAGCGCGCCGCACGGCTGGCGTGGATGAAAACCTCGCTGGCGGACATCGTCGGCGCGCTGCCGATCACCCAGGGGCAGCAATACGGTTTGCTGCGGTATGACGAGTCCAGGCACGTGGAAAACCTGGCGTTGCAGAATCCCCAGGCCATGCGGGTCGCCCTCGATGAAGGCAAGATCAATGCGGAGATATTCCAGCGTTCGGTGGTATTGACCGACTCGGACTATCTGCGTCTCAAAGCCGCCGAAATCGCCGCCAGCCTGAAAGCCTGTCAGCAGCTACAGAGCGCCGCTGATCGCCACTTCGGCGCCGAAGCACCCAGTTTTGCCGGGCTCAATGACATCTTGTTCCGCGCCGGGCAACTGGCCGAGAAGCTGCTCAAGGATCGGGGCATTGAACTGCACCCGGCCCCGGTCGCGTCCGCTACGGCCCCTGAACACGCTGTTGAACAACCTGCAGGTCCTGCCATGACCCAGCCCCAAGACCTTTCAGCCACGCCGCTGCGCATCACACCGCTGACCCGCGACGAGGCCTTCACCCAGCTGGCGGGCATCGCCCGGTTCTTCAAACAGACCGAACCCCAGAGCCCCGTCCCCTACCTGATCGAACGCGCGATCAAATGGGGCAACATGCCGCTCGAGGGCTGGCTGAACGATGTGATCAAGGACAGCAATGTGGTGGACAGCATTCGTGATGTGCTGGGGACCAAGGACGCGAAGTCCTGACCGCAACACCCTCGATCTCATGTTCGCCGAAGATCCTTGTGGGAGCGGGCTTGCTCGCGATAGCAGTCTGCCAGCCAACACCTCTATTAATGTGCCGCCGCCATCGCGGGCAAGCCCGCTCCCACAGTATCCGGTGTCGTCAACCGATTCCGGGGTCGCTGAAAATCTCCCTTTTTCAAACCGTCCGACCAGAAACTCATCCGAGGGACTTGTGCTTCCGGTATTATGGTATACCATCAGACGCACAGACACCCAAAACCTCCTACGGAGCAGCTCATGAGTTTCGAAATCCGCAAGATCGTCAGCTACGTCGAAGAAACGTTCATCGAAGGCGGCAAGGCCGCTGACAGACCCGTGACCATGGTCGGCCTGGCCGTCGTCATGAAGAACCCTTGGGTGGGCAACGGTTTTGTCGAAGACCTGAAACCACAGATCCGCGAGAACTGCTCCGACCTCGGCGCCATGATGGTCGAGCGTCTGGTCGGCATCATCGGCGGCGCCGAGAAGATCGAAGCCTATGGCAAGGCGGCCGTGGTCGGCGCCGAGGGTGAAATCGAGCACGCCTCGGCGGTCATCCACACCCTGCGCTTCGGCAACCATTACCGCGAAGCGGTGAAAGCCAAGAGCTACCTGAGCTTCACCAACAAGCGCGGCGGCCCGGGCACTTCGATCCAGATTCCGATGATGCACAAGGACGACGAAGGCCTGCGTTCGCACTACATCACCCTGGAAATGAAAATCGAAGATGCACCGCGCGCCGACGAAATCGTCGTGGTCCTGGGTTGCGCCGACGGCGGCCGCCTGCACCCTCGCATCGGCAACCGTTACATCGACCTGGAAGAACTGGCGGCCGAAAAGGCCCAGTAATCCCGGTCAGCCTAACTACAACAAAAAGGCATGCAGGAGCGCTCCATGATTCGGCTCACCGCTGAACGTACCCCGGCTGGCACCAGTTACCTGGCGACCGGCCAAGGCCAGCCCGTGGTCTTGATCCACGGCGTGGGCCTGAACAAAGAAATGTGGGGCGGCCAGGTCGTTGGCCTGGCCACGAAATACCGCGTGATCGCCTACGACATGCTCGGCCATGGCGCCAGCCCGCGTCCGGCCAGCGGCACGCCCCTGCTCGGCTATGCCGACCAGCTGCTGGAGCTGCTCGACCACCTGCAGTTGCCCCAGGCGACGGTGATCGGCTTTTCCATGGGCGGGCTGGTAGCGCGGGCGTTTGCCCTGCACTACCCGCAACGCCTGCAAGGCCTGGTGGTGCTCAACAGCGTGTTCAATCGCAGCGCCGAACAGCGTGCCGGCGTCATCGCCCGCACCGCCCAGGCGGCCGAGCACGGCCCGGATGCCAACGCCGAAGCCGCGCTGTCACGCTGGTTCAGCCGCGAATACCAGGCAGCCAACCCGGCGCAGATCGCCGCGTTGCGCCAAACCCTGGCCGAGAATGACCCCCAGGGTTACCTGACCACCTACGAGCTGTTCGCGACCCAGGACATGTACCGCGCCGAGGACCTGGCGAGCATCCAGGTACCGACCCTGGTCGCCACCGGCGAACTGGACCCGGGCTCGACACCGGAAATGGCCCGGCAACTGGCCGAGCGAATTCCCGGCGCCACGGTTGCCGTGCTCGCCGAGCAGCGGCATATGATGCCGGTAGAATCGCCGCGCCTGGTCAACCAGCTGTTGCTGGAATTCCTCGACAACGCGCACGCCCGACAAAACCAGATAAAGGGGATCGTTGCATGACTCTCGCCTCCTTCCAGATGTGCATCGGCGGTGAATGGGTCGATGCCCTGTCCGGCAAGACCTTTGAAAGCCTGAACCCGGCCCTGGCCGAACCCTGGGCGCAACTGCCCGATGCCGACGAAGCCGATGTCGAACGCGCCGTACAGGCTGCGCAGACCGCCTTCGACAGCCCGGCCTGGCGCGGCCTGACCGCCACCGCCCGCGGCAAGCTGCTGCGACGCCTGGGCGACCTGATCGCCGAAAACAAGGAACAACTGGCGCAGCTGGAAAGCCGCGACAACGGCAAGCTGATCCGCGAAACCCGCGGCCAGGTCGGCTACCTGCCGGAGTTTTTCCACTACACCGCGGGCCTGGCCGACAAGCTCGAAGGCGGCACCCTGCCCCTGGACAAGCCGGACCTGTTTGCCTACACCGTGCACGAAGCCATGGGCGTGGTGGCGGCGATCATTCCCTGGAACAGCCCGCTGTACCTGACCGCGATCAAACTGGCCCCGGCCCTGGCGGCGGGCAATACCATCGTGATAAAACCGTCCGAGCATGCCTCGGCGACCATTCTCGAGCTGGCGCGCCTGGCACTGGAAGCCGGCATTCCGCCGGGCGTGGTCAACGTGGTCACCGGTTACGGCCCAAGCACCGGCGCGGCCCTCACCCGCCACCCGCTGGTGCGCAAGATCGCTTTCACCGGCGGCGCTGCGACGGCACGGCACGTAGTGCGCAGCAGCGCGGAGAACTTCGCCAAACTGTCGCTGGAGCTGGGCGGCAAATCGCCAAACATCATTTTCGCCGACGCCGACCTCGACAGCGCGATCAACGGCGCGATCGCCGGGATCTATGCGGCCTCCGGCCAGAGCTGCGTGTCCGGCTCGCGGCTGCTGGTGCAGGACGCGATCTACGATGAATTCGTCGAGCGCCTGGTCGAACGCGCCAAGCGCATCCGCATCGGCAACCCCCAGGAAGACAGCAGCGAAATGGGGCCGATGGCCACCGCGCAGCAACTGGCCGTGGTCGAAGGCCTGGTCGCCGATGCCATCGCCGAAGGTGCGCACCTGCGCCTGGGCGGCAAGCGTCCGGAGCATCTGGGCGAAGGCTGGTTCTACGAGCCGACCCTGTTCGAATGCGATAGCAACTCGATGAAGATCATGCAGGAAGAAGTCTTCGGTCCGGTGGCCTCGGTCATTCGCTTCAAAGACGAGGCCGAAGCCCTGGCGATCGCCAACGACTCGCAGTTCGGCCTCGCCGCCGGCATCTGGACCCGCGACCTGGGCCGCGCCCATCGCCTGGCCCGGGACGTGCGCTCCGGGATCATCTGGGTCAACACCTACCGCGCGGTATCGGCCATGGCGCCGATCGGCGGTTTCAAGAACAGCGGCTATGGACGCGAAAGCGGCATCGATTCGGTGCTGGCCTACACCGAGCTCAAGACGGTGTGGATCAACCTTTCCCAGGCTCCCATGCCTGATCCGTTTGTGATGCGCTAGGAGATTTGCGAAATGATCGAACCCGGCATTTACAAAGACGTCATGAGCTCGTTCCCTTCCGGGGTCACGGTGGTCACCACCCTGGACCCGGACGGCGGCATCGTCGGCATCACCGCCAGCGCCTTCAGTGCACTGTCGATCGACCCGGCACTGGTGCTGTTCTGCCCCAACTACGCCTCTGACACGTACCCGATCCTGCGCGACAGCAAGCAGTTCGCGATCCACCTGCTGTCCGCCGACCAGACCGCCGAGGCCTATGCCTTTGCCAGTAAAGGCAAGGACAAGGCCAAGGCCATCGAATGGCACCTCAGCGCCCTGGGCAACCCGTTGCTGGGCAAGGCGACGGCGATCATCGAGTGCGAACTGTGGCGCGAATACGACGGCGGTGACCACGCGATCATCGTCGGCGCGGTGAAGAACCTGATCCTGCCCGAGCAGCCGGTGACGCCGATGATCTACCACAAAGGCAAGCTGGGCCCGCTGCCCACACTGGCCTGATGGGTCTACACAACCCCCTGTAGGAGCGAGCTTGCTCGCGATGGTCATTAACGATAACGCGTGTTTACTGGATAAACGCGGCGCTCTTGAGTCCATCGCGAGCAAGCTCGCTCCTACAAGGGATCTGCGGTGAGAGGACGAACATGAGCAACGACAAGTACGAACAAGGCCTGAAAATCCGCACCCAGGTGCTGGGCGAGGCCTACGTGAAGCGCTCCATCGAGAACGCCGACGATTTCACCCGCCCGCTCCAGGAAATGGTCACCGAGTACTGCTGGGGCCACGTCTGGGGCCGTGAGGGTTTGTCGCTTAAAGAACGCAGCATGATAAACTTGGCGATGATTTCGGCCCTCAACCGGCCGCACGAACTCAAGCTGCATGTACGCGGCGCCTTGCGTAACGGGCTGAGTCGTGAACAAATACGCGAAATTCTGCTTCAGGTCGGTATTTATTGCGGTGTCCCCGCAGCCGTGGACAGTTTCCGGCTCGCCCGTGAAGCCTTCGCAGAAGCCGATGCCGAGGCCTCCAGTTAACCCTTGGCTGTTGTGATCGAGCACCGCTGGTCCACGGATCGCAGTGCTCTTTTTGCATGGACAGCCACACTCAGAGCGGACCCCATGAAACGCCTGCCACTCGACGACAGCTTCAAGGTCAATCGCAACCCCGTTACCCTGCGCGAAATCGTGCTGGATAAACTGCGAAGCGCCATCATGAACTTCCAGCTTCTGCCGGGAGACCGTCTGGTCGAGCGCGATCTGTGCGATCGCCTGGGCGTCAGCCGCACGTCCGTACGCGAAGCCTTGCGTCACCTGGAATCCGAAGGCCTGGTGGAGTTCGCCGACGCCAAGGGCCCGCGGGTCGCGATCATCACCCTGGCCGACGCCGTCGATATCTATGAGCTGCGTTGCGTGCTCGAAGGCCTGATCGTCCAGCTGTTCACCCTGCGCGCCAAGGCCAAGGACATCAAGGCCCTGGAAAAAGCCCTCGAGGAAAACCGCCAGGCCCTCAAGGAGGGCGAGCTGCAACAGGTCATCGATTCGGTGCAAGGCTTTTATGACGTGCTGCTCGAAGGCTCCGGCAACCATGTCGCGGCGTTGCAATTGCGTCAGTTGCAGGCGCGCATCAGCTACTTGCGCGCCACTTCCGTGTCCCAGGAAAACCGTCGCGGCTCGAGCAACCAGGAGATGGAGCGCATGGTCGAGGCGATCAAGAGCGGCGATCCGCTGGCCGCCCACCAGGCGTGCGTCGACCACGTACGCGCCGCCGCCTCCGTGGCCCTGGACTACCTCAAGCGCAAGCAGGAAGAGACCGGGGCGATCCCAGAGATCACCCTGCCGATCGCGCTGAAAGAACCGCGCATAGGTCGCTGATCATGTTCAGCCCGAGCTTTTGTCCAAAGTGCGGCGGCAATGACCTCAAGTCCCAGCTGCCGCCGGGCGATACGCACGAGCGCCTGATGTGCCGCGGTTGCGGCTACATCCATTACATCAATCCGAAAATCATCGCCGGCTGCATCATCGAGCAAGACGGCAAGTATTTGCTGTGCCAGCGCGCCATCCCGCCACGGCCCGGCACCTGGACCCTGCCGGCGGGCTTCATGGAAGGCGGCGAGACCACCGAACAGGCCGCGTTGCGCGAAGTCTGGGAAGAGAGCGGCGTACGCGCGGAAATTCTCTCGCCCTACTCGATCTTCAGCGTGCCGACCATCAGCGAGGTGTACATCATCTTCCGCGCCATCGCCCTGGAGATTACCGGCCAGTACGGGCCGGAAACCCTCGACTACAAATTCTTCGCGCCCGAGGATATTCCCTGGGACAGCATCTACTACCCGGCGATCCGGCAGATCCTCGAGCGCTATATCGAAGAACGCCAGGCCGGGGTGTATGGCATCTACATCGGCAACGACGATACCGGCAAGATTCACTTCATTCGCTGACGATTTCCGTCGTACACCGCCCCCCTGTAGGAGCCAGGCTTGCCGGCGATGGCGATTTCATGGACGCCTTCGCCGGCAAGCCTGGCTCCTACAGGTATTCGGCGCCATGAATCACGCCGGCGCCACACCCTCAACAATCACGATCTGCGCCCGGGCCACGCCTTCGCGGTGCCGTTTCGCCTCCTGATATTCGTCTGATCTATAGCAAGCCAGCGCCTGCTCATACGAGTCGAACTCGATCACCACATTACGCTGCGCCGCAGGCCCACCTTCCAGCCCTTCACAACGCCCGCCCCGGGCCAACAGCCGACCGCCATACAACGCAAACGCCTTCGGCGCGCGCTGGGTGTATTGGCTGTATTGGTCGGGGTCGGTGACATCTACATGAGCAATCCAGTACGCCTTCATAGTGACCTCTCGGTTAATTTTGTATTATGGTATACCACAAAGTATTTCCATCAAACACCGAGAATCCTCATATGGCCTTCAACAGCATCGAAGAAATCATCGAAGACTACCGCCAAGGCAAAATGGTGCTGCTGGTCGACGACGAAGACCGGGAAAACGAGGGCGACCTGCTGCTGGCCGCCGACCGTTGCACCGCCGAGGCCATCAGCTTCATGGCCCGGGAAGCCCGCGGGCTGATCTGCCTGACCCTTACCGACGACCACTGCCAGCGCCTCGGTCTCGAGCAGATGGTGCCGAGCAACGGCAGCGTGTTCAGCACCGCGTTCACCGTGTCCATCGAGGCCGCCGTCGGCGTGACCACCGGCATCTCCGCCGCGGACCGGGCACGTACAGTCGCCGCCGCCGTCGCCCAGGGGGCGGGTCCCGCGGATATCGTACAACCCGGCCACATCTTCCCCTTGCGCGCCAGGGAAGGCGGTGTGCTGACCCGGGCCGGGCATACCGAAGCGGGTTGCGACCTGGCCCGCCTGGCCGGTTTCACGCCCGCCTCGGTGATCGTCGAAGTGATGAACGATGACGGCACCATGGCCCGTCGCCCGGACCTGGAAGTGTTCGCCCGCCAGCACGGGATCAAGATCGGGACCATCGCCGACCTGATCCACTACCGCCTCAGCACCGAACACACCGTCGTGCGTATCGGTGAACGTGAATTGCCCACGGTGCATGGCACCTTTCGTCTGATTACCTTTGAGGATCGCATCGAAGGCGGTGTCCACATGGCAATGGTGATGGGTGAATTGCGCCGGGACGAACCGACGCTGGTGCGCGTGCACGTGATCGACCCGTTGCGCGATCTGGTGGGTGCCGAATACAGCGGTCCTTCCAACTGGACATTGTGGGCGGCCTTGCAGCGAGTGGCGGCGGAAGGTCGCGGCGTCGTGGTGGTGCTGGCCAACCATGAATCGTCCCAGGCGCTGCTCGAACGGGTGCCCCAACTGACCCAGCCGCCACGGCAGTTCAGTCGATCGCAATCGCGCATCTATTCTGAAGTGGGTACCGGCGCACAGATTCTGCAAGACCTGGGCGTCGGCAAGCTGCGTCACCTCGGCCCGCCGTTGAAATATGCGGGATTGACCGGGTACGACCTGGAAGTCGTGGAGACCATTCCTTTCGTGTAGGAGCCAGGCTTGCCGGCGAAGGCATCCGCAAGAACGCCTTCGCCGGCGAGCCTGGCTCCTACAAGCGAAGGCATCCGCAAGAACGCCTTCGCCGGCAAGCCTGGCTCCTACAAGCGAAGGCATCCGCAAGAACGCCTTCGCCGGCAAGCCTGGCTCCTACAAGCGAAGGCATCCGCAAGAACGCCTTCGCCGGCAAGCCTGGCTCCTACAAGTCCTGCATCAATGCAAGCGTTGCACCGCAAGAAAACCTGTTTTGGCTGATAGCCGGTAAGGCAAAGTGCTTGCACAAAGTTTGGAATACCATAATATGATATTCCATAGACCGATCGCTTCAGCCAAGTGCCCCCGACAGGGAAAGCACCAATAACAGCCCTTGGCACGGTCGCCGTTAGAGGCCAGATGGACCTACTGCTCCCGATAGGCGGGCATTACCAAGCCCGCTCAAAAACACAACAAATGAGGGCGTGAAAATGGTGTTGAACAAAGGTGCAACCGCTGTACTGTTCGCCGGGTTGCTGGCCACGGTCAGCCACGTGGCTATGGCGGCTCAAAGCGTCAACTTCGTCAGCTGGGGCGGCAGCACCCAGGATGCGCAGAAGCAGGCCTGGGCCGACCCGTTCAGCAAGGCCACCGGCATCACCGTGGTCCAGGATGGCCCTACCGACTACGGCAAACTCAAGGCCATGGTCGAAAGCGGCAACGTGCAGTGGGACGTGGTCGATGTCGAAGCCGATTTCGCCTTGCGCGCCGCCGCCGAAGGCTTGCTCGAACCCCTCGATTTCTCGGTCATCCAGCGCGACAAGATCGACCCGCGATTCGTCACCGATCACGGCGTCGGCTCGTTCTTCTTCTCCTTCGTCCTCGGCTACAACGAGGGCAAGCTGGGCGCCAAAAAACCCCAGGACTGGTCCGCGCTGTTCGACACCAAGACCTACCCCGGCAAACGCGCCCTCTACAAATGGCCAAGCCCTGGCGTGCTCGAACTGGCACTGCTGGCCGATGGCGTAGCCGCCGACAAGCTCTACCCGCTGGACCTGGATCGCGCCTTCAAGAAACTCGACACCATCAAGAAAGACATTGTCTGGTGGGGCGGCGGTGCGCAGTCGCAACAGCTGCTGGCCTCGGGTGAAGCGAGCATGGGTCAGTTCTGGAACGGCCGGATCCACGCCCTGCAAGAAGACGGCGCGCCGGTCGGCGTGAGCTGGAAGCAGAACCTGGTCATGGCCGACATCCTGGTCATCCCCAAGGGCACGAAGAACAAGGACGCGGCGATGAAGTTCCTGGCCAACGCCAGCAGCGCCAAGGGACAGGCCGACTTCTCCAACCTGACCGCCTATGCGCCGGTCAACGTCGACAGCGTGGCGCGCCTGGACTCGGTGCTGGCCCCCAACCTGCCGACTGCCTACGCCAAGGATCAGATCACTCTTGACTTCGCGTACTGGGCCAAAAACGGTCCGGCCATCGCGACACGGTGGAACGAATGGCTGGTCAAATGAAAATGACGGCAACCACGTCCCGTCCATCCACCCAGACCGGGGGCGCCCTGGGCGCCGCCGGCCCGGCTTCCGGCAAGGCGGCTGTGATGAACCAATCCCCTTCCCTGGCACAGCGCTGGCGCGGTTCGAGCAACCTGATCCCCGCCCTGCTGTTCCTCGGCCTGTTCTTTCTCGCGCCGTTGATCGGCCTGTTGCTGCGAGGCGTGCTGGAACCGGTGCCGGGGCTGGGCAACTACGAACAACTGTTCGCCAACTCGGCCTATGCCCGGGTCTTGCTCAACACCTTCTCGGTGGCGGGCCTGGTGACGCTGTTCAGCCTGCTGCTGGGGTTCCCGCTGGCCTGGGCCATCACCCTGGTGCCAAAGGGCTGGGGGCGCTGGATCCTCAACATCGTGCTGCTGTCGATGTGGACCAGCCTCCTCGCCCGGACCTACTCCTGGCTGGTGCTGTTGCAGGCGTCCGGGGTGATCAACAAGGCGCTGATGGCGATGGGCATCATCGATCAGCCGCTGGAGATGGTGCATAACCTCACCGGCGTGGTGATCGGCATGAGCTACATCATGATCCCGTTCATCGTGCTGCCGCTGCAGGCGACCATGCAGGCCATCGACCCGATGATCCTGCAGGCCGGCTCGATCTGCGGCGCCAGCCCCTGGACCAACTTCTTCCGGGTGTTCCTGCCGCTGTGCCGGCCGGGGCTGTTCTCCGGTGGCCTGATGGTGTTCGTGATGTCCCTCGGTTACTACGTCACCCCGGCCCTGCTGGGCGGTGCGCAGAACATGATGCTGCCCGAGTTCATCATTCAGCAGGTGCAGTCGTTCCTCAACTGGGGCCTGGCCAGCGCCGGCGCCGCGTTGCTGATCGTCATTACGCTGGTGTTGTTCTACTTCTACCTGAAGCTCCAGCCGGAATCCCCGGTTGGCGCCAGCAACGCGAGGTAAGCCGTCATGCTCCTGACCCCCAATGCCATGAGCCGGCGCATGCGCTTCGGCCTGTACTTCACCACCGGGCTGATCGCGCTGTTCCTGCTGTTGCCGATCGTGTTCATCGTGCTGCTGTCCTTCGGCTCATCCCAGTGGCTGGTGTTCCCGCCACCGGGCTGGACCCTGAAATGGTACGGCCAGTTCTTCTCCAACCCCGACTGGATGAACGCGGCGGTGGCCAGCCTCAAGGTCGCGGTACTGACCACGATCTGCGCCGTCGCCCTGGGCTTGCCGACCGCTTTCGCCCTGGTGCGCGGGCGCTTTCCGGGCCGGGAAATGCTCTACGGCCTGTTCACCCTGCCGATGATCGTGCCCCTGGTGATCATCGCCGTGGCGGTCTACGCGCTGTTCCTGAAACTGGGTTACACCGGGACCATGTTCGCCTTCGTGGTCAGCCACGTGATCGTTGCGCTGCCGTTCACCATCATCTCGATCATCAACTCGCTGAAGCTGTTCGATCAGTCGATCGAGGATGCCGCGGTGATCTGCGGAGCCTCGCGCCTGCAAGCGGTGTTCAAGGTGACCTTCCCGGCGATTCGCCCGGGCATGGTCGCCGGCGCCCTGTTCGCCTTCCTCGTGTCCTGGGATGAAGTGGTGCTGAGCGTGATGATGGCCAGCCCGACCCTGCAAACCCTTCCCGTGAAAATGTGGACCACCCTGCGCCAGGACCTGACGCCTGTGATCGCCGTCGCTTCGACGCTGCTGATCGGCCTCTCGATATTGGTCATGGTCATCGCCACCGCCGTTCGCCGGCGCAACCCAATCAGCGCCTGAGCGCCAGGAGTACGACATGAGTGCAGTGATCAAAGATGCCGCGCAGCAAAACGACAAGCCCCTGGTCAGCCTGCGTAACCTGAACAAATACTACGGCGACTTTGCCGCCGTGGATGACATCTCGCTGGACATCAAGGACGGTGAATTCCTCACCTTCCTGGGCTCCAGCGGCTCCGGCAAAAGCACCACCCTGTCGATGCTCGCCGGCTTCGAAACCCCGAGCAGCGGCGAGATCCTGGTCAACGGCCAGTCACTGGTCAACGTACCGCCGCACAAGCGCGACATCGGCATGGTGTTCCAGCGTTACTCGCTGTTCCCGCACCTGTCGGTACGCGACAACATTGCGTTCCCGTTGGCGATTCGCAAACTCGCCACCGCCGAGCGCGAACGCAGGGTCGACGCCATGCTCAAGCTGGTGCAGCTGGAACAATTTGCCCATCGCCGCCCTTCTCAGCTTTCCGGTGGCCAGCAGCAACGGGTCGCCATCGCCCGGGCCTTGGTCTATGAGCCACGCATCCTGCTGATGGACGAACCCCTCGGCGCGCTGGACAAAAAACTGCGTGAAGACCTGCAGGATGAACTGCGCCAGCTGCATCGGCGCCTGGGCATCACCATCGTCTACGTGACCCACGACCAGGAAGAAGCCATGCGCCTGTCCCAGCGCATTGCGATTTTCAGCCATGGCAAGATCGTCGGTTTGGGCAGCGGCTTCGACCTGTACCAGAATCCGCCGAATGCGTTTGTGGCTTCGTTCCTGGGGAACTCGAACTTTCTCAAGCTCAAGGCCCAGGGCAATGCGGTGGCTACGTTTGAAGGCCAGTCGTTGTCGATTCGCCTGACTGCCGGGCTGCAAACCGATCAGGATGTGCTGCTGATGGTGCGTCCGGAAAAAGCCGTGGCATTGAGTGTTGAGCAAGCGGCTGTCGAACCCTTGGCGGCCGGCTGGAATGAAGTCTCGGCCAAGGTCGTGGAAGTGTTGTTCCTGGGTGAAAGCCAGACGTGCAGCGTGGTGACGTCGGGCGGCACTTCGATGACGGTCAAGGCGCTGTCGGCGGCGGGCATGCCACTCAAGGCGGGTGATCCGGTGCGTGTGCGCTGGGCTACTGCGGATGCTTGTGTGTATACCGAGTGGGCTGAGAGCGATTTGAACAAGGCTGCCGGGGCTCATTGATTCAGCGTTGGCCCATGCCAGTGGGCCAGCGGTTACGTGTCACCCTCGGGTCGCCGCAACGTCGGGTTGCGGCGGCCTTTTTTTGTTTTTTGACTAGCACGCATATCCGTTTTTTTGGTTATGGCTGCTGGTGGTATCACCCTGACAGCGGGTCATTTAATAAAGCGAGGCTGCGATCTTTTGAACGTGTGTAAGTCATATCTGTAATACCTTTCTGAAAATCCAGAACTTCTCAATTTTGAGTTGTAGCTATTGGCCAGTTATCGCTACGTTTATTCATTAATTAAACGAAAGCGAACTTCCAATAGAGGATTAGTGTGTGCAAACACCAAAGAAATATCTGACGGAGACAGCCCTCCATCAAGCCCTGTCACTGCAAGACCTCACCGAGCAAAGCGCTCCCGATCACGCCATCCGACTGTTGCTGAATGAAATCCTCCTTGGACTTTTTGAACAAGGCTGGCCCCAGGCAAACATCCAGACAGGGCCGCGGATAGTTTCCGCTGAAGAGAACTATGGTTTGCTCGGTTATAACCCGAAAGAAATCACCCTCGGCAGTGAACATACCCGTTGGGTTGACGAGCACTCTTTGTTGCGAACGCAAACCACCAGTCAAATTCCGGCAGCGCTGCAGCGCGCGGCGGGTGTGCGGCAGCCGGGCGAGATGATTTTGCTGGCGGCGCCTGGCATCACTTTTCGCCGGGATAGCCGGGATCGCTGGCATTGTGCGGAACCACATCAAATGGACGTCTGGGTGCTCGGTGATCCTGAGCTGTCGACGCATGAACACTTGTTGCGTCTGGTCAGCGATATCCTCGAAACAGCCGTTCCCGACAAGCCCTGGGTCTACAGCAATAGCCCGCACCACTACACCGAAGGCGGAATTGAAGTGAATGTGTTGAAAGACGGCACACCGGTGGAAGTCCTGGAGTGCGGTCGTATTGCCCGGTCTTTGCTGGAGCGACTTGATATTGATCCGTTACAACATGGAGGGCTGGCGCTCGGAATGGGTCTGGATCGCCTGACCATGCTGCGTAAAGGCATCCCGGATATCCGTTTGCTGCGCGATCAGAACGTACGGGTTCAGGCGCAGATGCATGATTTGAATCCGTGGAACGCCGTCTCACGCTTGCCTTCGATTACTCGTGACATCTCGTTGGCGGTCACGCCAGGGCTGAGCGAGGAAGTGTTGACCGAGAAAATGTTACAAGCAGCTGGCGACTGCGCTGACTGGATCGAGGAAATGCAAGTCAAAGGACGCTGGGAGTTCTCGGAAGTACCCGAGCAAGCCATTGAACGCCTGGGACTGCTGCCGGGCCAGGAAAATGCACTTCTGCGTGTTGTACTGCGTGATTGTTCGCGATCAATTACAACGGCCGAGGCCAATGCCTTGTATGCAAAAGTTCAGTCGGCGCTGCATGAAGGGGCGCCGGGGGCGGGTTATAAAATGGATTCTGCCAAGGTTTAAAAACCCTCAAGGCAAACGCAAACCCTGTAGGAGCGGCATGCGGTTCAGAGAACCAGGTCGGCCCGCAGGCCGCTTCGATTTTGCTTTTGCTTTTGCTTTTGCTTTTGCGGTGTACGCCCCCTCGAGAGGCCGAGCGCAGGTTCTGCGCAGTGGGCAACCCGGCATGGATGCCGGGTTAGCCGCGCACGGCCATGGATGGCCGATCGCGGCGGGCCCACGGAGCAGGACCGGAGCGAGGGCATGCCGAGCACTAGCGAGGCACCGAACGAAAGGGGCAAGAGCGCTTGGTTACTTGGCGCTTTTCCAAGTGACCCGCCGTAAGGGCGGAACCCTAAGTCGCCATGACCGCAAAAACGGATATGTACTCGGTCAGCAAAACAGCCAAGGTTCGATCAGTCGGTATAACCGAGTCTGGCGGCCTTGAGATCTTGAGCCTGCCCACGCGTCGCCAGGCAGTAGTAAAGCGGACAAGTCACAACCAACCCCACCAGCCACGACAAGTCAGCCCCTTCGATCAAATTGGCATAGGGCCCGACATACAACGACGTATTGGCAAACGGCAACTGCACGATAATCCCAATGAAATACGCCACGATCGCATGCAGATTGAACCGCCCGTAAATCCCCCCATCCGCACGAAAGATCGAGGCAATGTCATAGCTGCCGCGCTTGATCAGGTAGAAATCAATCAGGTTGATCGAAGCCCAAGGCACCAGCACCAACAGCAGCGCCAGAATCAAACCGATGAACTGCGAAATGAAGTCCGCCGAAGCGCCCAGCGCCACCACGCAGCAGCCCGCCAGCACCACGCTCGACAACACCACCCGCACCTTGATGCTCGGCGTCCACTGGCTGGCGAAGGTCTGGATCGAGGTGATGATCGACAGCACCGCGCCATACAGATTCAAGGCGTTGTGGCTGATGATATTGAGCAGGAACAGCACCATCAGAATCGGCCCCAGCCAGCCGGTGGACTGCTTGACCGCAGCCATCGCCTCGGTGCCTTCCGGGGTCGCCAGCACCGCCACCGCGCCGAAGGTAAACGACAGGATGGTGCCCAGGGTCGCGCCCAGGTAAGTGGCCCAGAACGGCTTGGCAATGCCGATATCCGCCGGCAGGTAGCGCGAGTAGTCCGACACATAGGGCGAGAAACTGATCTGCCAGATGATCCCCAACGACACCGTCGCCAGCCAGCCGGACAGGTTGAAACCGCCGCGACTGAAGAAGTCCGCCGGCAAGTCATGGGCGAAGATGTAGAAGAACCCGGCGAGCAAGGCGCTGCCCATGACCCAGGTGCCGATGCGGTTGAGGATGTGGATGAAGCGGTAGCCGATCACCCCGATCGCCGTAGCGCTCAAGGCGCCGATGAGGATGCTCGCCGGTACCGGCACCGACGGCGCGATGCCGACGATCGATTTACCAGCGAGGACGATGTTGGAGATGAAAAAACCGATATAGATCAGCGCGGCAAAGAACACGATCAGCAGCGCGCCATAACGGCCGAACTGACCGCGGCTCTGCACCATCTGCGGAATCCCCATCCGCGGGCCCTGGGCCGACGCCAGGGCGATCACCAGGCCGCCGATCATATGGCCGAGCGCAATCGCCAGCAGCCCCCAGAACAGATCAAGGTGGAACACCTGAACCACCATGGCGCCGGTGACGATGGGCAGCGGTGCAATGTTGGTGCTGAACCATAGCGTGAATAGATCGCGGGCCTTCCCGTGGCGCTCTGCGAGTGGGACGTAATCGACCGTGTGATTCTCGATCAGGGGGTCTTGCCGGGACGTCTGGGACATATGAATGAACTCGAGTTTGTCTGATCTTATAGTTGTACGAAGCCAAACCGGGGGAGCTCTACGGCAACCCCTCAGATGCCGACCATATTATGGTATTCCAAACTTTGCACAAGGCTGATCCGCACTTTAATCGGGCATCTGATGTGCAATTCTGCTGGATGACCGCAAGCGCTTTCTGGCGTAAAGCCCCGTAATTGCTGGCTTTAGCACATGACGCTCACGTTTATCGGCTCGTGGAAAAAGCCCTTGCAAACTATGTATTACGGTATACCATCAGACCTACAAGCACATAAAAACCCGCACCACACCGCCAGAGGACCGTCCCATGATCGATGCCGCCATCTACAAACAAGTGATGGGTTCGTTTCCGTCCGGCGTGACCGTGATCACCACGCTCGATGACGACGGCCAGATCGTCGGCCTGACCGCCAGCGCCTTCAGTTCGCTGTCGATGGACCCGGCCCTGGTGCTGTTCTGCCCCAACTACAGTTCCGACTCCTACCCCGTATTGATCAAGAACAAACGCTTTGCCATCCACGTCCTGTCCGGCGGCCAGCAGAGCGAGGCCTATGCCTTCGCGCGCAAAGGCAAGGACAAGGCCCAGGGCATCGAATGGACCTTGAGCGAGTTGGGCAACCCGATCCTGGCTAACGCCACGGCGGTCATCGAGTGCGAACTGTGGCGCGAATATGAAGGCGGCGACCACGCGATCATGGTCGGCGCGGTGAAGAACCTGATAGTGCCCCGGCACAACGCCGGCCCGCTGGTGTACTGCCACGGCAAGATGGGCGCCCTGCCCGTTCTGGCCTGACTGTGATGAGAGGGCTTGCCTGTCGCAAGCCCTCTCGCCACAGGTTCTATTTTTGACTTACTGACACCAGAACCGTCTAGCCAAGAAACATTTTGCCGTCTCTTCGTATTATGGTATACCAATAACCAACAGGCCCGCAGTCGACCGGCCGACAACAAAAGATCCGAGGTAAGCGTCATGAAGTTTTCCCTGTTCGTGCACATGGAACGTTGGGACGAAAGCGTCAGCCACCGTCAGCTGTTCGAAGACTTGACCGAACTGACCCTGATGGCCGAGGCCGGTGGTTTCAGCACCGTCTGGATCGGCGAACACCACGCCATGGAATACACCATTTCGCCGAGCCCGATGCCGCTGCTGGCCTACCTGGCCGCCAAGACCACCACCATTCACCTGGGCGCCGGCACCATCATCGCGCCGTTCTGGCACCCGCTGCGGGTCGCCGGCGAATGTGCCCTGCTCGACGTGATCAGTAACGGTCGCATGGAAGTCGGCCTGGCCCGCGGCGCCTACCAGGTGGAGTTCGACCGCATGGCCGGTGGCATGCCGGCGTCCTCCGGTGGTCAGGCCCTGCGGGAAATGGTTCCGGTGGTTCGCGCGTTGTGGCAAGGCGATTACGCCCACGACGGCGATATCTGGAAATTCCCGACGTCCACCAGCGTACCCAAGCCGATCCAGAAGCCCAACCCGCCGATGTGGATCGCCGCCCGCGACCCGGATTCCCACAACTTCGCGGTAGCCAACGGCTGCAACGTCATGGTCACGCCGCTGATGAAAGGCGACGAAGAAGTCCTCGACCTGAAGAACAAGTTCCAGACCGCCCTGGACAACAACCCGGACGTGCCGCGCCCGCAATTGATGGTGCTGCGTCACACCCACGTCCACGCGGTCGACGATCCCGAGGGCTGGAAAGTCGGGGCCAAGGCCATCTCCCGTTTCTACCGCACCTTCGACGCCTGGTTCGGCAACAAGACGACGCCCGTCAACGGCTTCCTGGAACCGAGCCCGGAAGAGAAGTTCGCCGAGCGTCCGGAGTTCCAGCTGGACAGCCTGCACAGGACCGCGATGATCGGCACCCCGGAAGAAATCATCCCGCGCATCAAGTACTACCAGGAACTGGGGGTCGACGAGTTCAGCTTCTGGTGCGATAACAGCCTGCCCCACGCGGAAAAGAAAAAATCCCTGGAGCTGTTCATCAAACACGTGGTCCCGGCGTTCCGCTAAGTCCACCTACCGGCCCCCTGGACGCGAAGCCAGGGGGTTGATTGACGTGCAGGGTCGATTCCGATGCTCAATGGTCGTCTCCCATCACTCACCCTTTCCCCCGGCGCCGAGCAGGCTTACCTGCGCGGCGAATGGACCGCTTCGCATATCCACCTCAAGCGCCTGCGCGCCAGCGTCTCTGCCAAACAGAACGGTTTCTGGCAAATAGTTCACTGAGCTCACCCGAACTGGAATTGACGCACCCGCGCCTCGTCATCACGAGGCGTGCCCGGTGCATTGTGCTTCGACCCATGATCAGGTTTGCTCAATGAACAATAACAACGCGCTGTTGATCATCGACATGCAGCAAGAGGACGGCTTCGTCCTGGAAAATCTCGACACGGTGGTGACTCATACCGCCGCCCTGCTCGAGTCCGCCCGCCTCCGGCAGATCCCTGTCGTCTACACCCGCCACATCAATCAGGCCGACGGCAGTGATTTGCCCCGCGGCGAACCGCGCGCGGCCGATGGCAGCCCGAGCAGCTATCGCGCCGGCACCCGACAAGTGGAAATCATCGAGCGCCTGGCACCGCGACCCGATGAGCTCGTCGTCGACAAGGGCCGTTACAGCGCCTTCCACCGCACCGACCTGGACAATCAACTCAAGGCGCTCGGGGTCGAGACCCTGATCGTCTGCGGCGTGTTGACCGATGTCTGCGTACTCGGCACGGTGTTCGATGCCTTCGCCCTGGGTTATCGCATTCGCCTGGTCAGCGACGCCTGCACCACGACCACACAGGCCGGGCACTACTCGGCGCTGTTGATCATGACCAACTGGGTCTACGCCCTGGAGATCCTCACCGGCGTGCAATGCCTGCGCGCCCTCGAAGGTGAAGACTACCTGAGCCTGATCCCCGGGCAGCCGGACGAATTCGCCTACCAGCCCCACGAACTGGAAAGCACCATCGCCCGTTTGCAAACCCGCCTCGTCCGGACTCAGGAGTGATCGCCATGCAAGTCGAAAAACGCAGCATCGATTTCATTCCCGAGGCCGAGCGCCACGGCCAACCCGGTTCGCTGTTCTTCATCTGGTTCGGCGCCAACATGAACATCACCACCATCGCCTCCGGCGTACTGCCGGTGGTCATGGGGCTGAACCTGTTCTGGAGTGCGCTGGCGATTATCATCGGCTCGCTCGTGGGGGCGATTTTCATGGCCTCCCACTCCGCCCAGGGACCGAAGCTCGGCATTCCGCAAATGATCCAGAGCCGGGCGCAATTCGGTGTGCTGGGGGCGGTGTTGCCGCTGCTGTTCGTCATGCTGATCTACCTGGGATTCTTCGTCAGCAATACCTTGCTCGCCGCCCAGGCCATGGAGTCCGTCAGCCCGCTGCCGGCCACCGGTAATATCTACCTGATCGGTGCGCTGTGCTTCGTCGTCGCGCTCTTCGGTTATCGCCTGATCCATCGCCTGCAGAAGCTGTTGTCGCTGCTTTCGCTGTTGGTGTTCGTCGCCGCCACGCTGCTCGCGTTGCAACTGCCGATCCCCGCCGAGCAATGGCTGCCAACGGGCTTCTCGTTATCGAAGTTCCTGGTGGCGGTGAGCATTGCCGTGACCTGGCAACTGTCCTATGCGCCTTATGTGGCCGACTATTCGCGCTATCTGCCGAGCAGCACGCCGACCGCCAAGGTGTTCTGGTACAGCTATGCCGGCACCGTCAGCGGCGGTGCATGGATGATGATTCTGGGGGCGATGCTCAGCGTCGGCATCGCCGATTTCTCCAGTAACGTCGGCAGTCATGTCGCCGGGTTGTTCGGCAGTGGCGCGGTCTTGCTGTTCTTCTTCATCCTTTACGGCCAGGTGTCGATCAACGTCTTCAACCTGTATGGCGCCTTCATGTCGACCATCACCGTGATCGAACCCTTTGCCCGGCTCAAGGTGACGCCGCGGGTGCGCGGCCTGTTCATGCTGGTGATCAGCCTGGTGGCCACAGCGCTGTGCACCATCAGCCAGGACGACTTCATCAGCTTTTTCCTCAATTTCATTTTCTTCATGAGCTACTTCCTGATCCCCTGGACGGCGATCAATCTGGTGGACTACTACTGCCTGCGCAAAGGCCAGTACCGGATCGCCGATATCTTCGACCTGGACGGGATCTACGGGCGCGTCAACTGGATTGCCTGCGGCAGTTTCCTGCTGGCGATCGCCGTGGAAATTCCGTTCATGAACACTACATTTTATGTCGGCCCCATCGCTACTGCGCTGGACGGCGTGGACCTGGCCTGGCTGGTCGGGCTGCTGGTGCCGGCTATCAGTTACTACGGGCTGATGAAGCTCGGCAAGCGCGCCCAGGGGGTTGGCGAACTGTCGTGATCACCGCCTGAACCTCTACTACACCGGGTGCAATGCCCACAATGCAACCTGAGGCCCGCGCCCCCCCTGTCACCAGGGGGCAAGCCGCCCCCGTCACTAGCGGCGGGGGCTGCGTTCGAAAATCGCGCCTTCGATACCCAGCACTTCCCGAGTGTCGGCATAGATCCCGACGCCTTTTTCCCAGACATGCTTGATCGACTGATCGGCGCAACGAATCCGGTAATCGAGTTCGAACGGTTCCTGTCGCGACAAGGCATATTGCACCTCGCGCCAGACGTAATCGGCATCCTGCGCCAGGATCAGGCTGTTGTAGGTGAACTCATGGTTGTCCACCAGCCGTTCCGGGGGATAACCGGTCAGTTGCAGGCAGCCGGCACTGACGAATTCCATGGTCCAGTCGCGGTTGTTGCGACCGCGATAGATCAGCCCGGGCATGCTGTCCAACAGGCTCATGCTGCTGCGCTGGCTGGCCTGCAAGGCGATCTCGCGGCGTTTGTGCGCGGTAATGTCCCCGGCCACCAGATAGAAACCTTGAGCGCCGCGCCTGAGGCTGACGTCGAACCAGCGCAGTTCCCCCGAAGGGTGGACGAAACGCAGCCGCTGGTTGAAGCAGGTCTCGGGGCGCCGGCGCAGTTCATGCAGGGCCTGGCGCCACAATGAACGGTCTTCGTGGTGCACGTAATCGACGAGATTACGCTCCGGCCCCGGCCGATCCATCAGCTCGACCCAGGCCAGGTTGAAGTGGGCGATCTGCCCGTTATCCCGCAGTTCCAGCAGCGCCGCCGGAAAGCGATCCATCAGGTGCAAGGACGATGCCCGCACACATGCCTCAGGCCGATCCATCATCTAATGCCGCTCCTCGTGTCGCACGGACGCGCCGTTGTGGACCCACGCTGCCAGCTCCAGGCGCGAGTGCAGGCCAAGCTTCTGCAACAGATTGCGCACATAGATCTTGACCGTGCCATCGCTGATCCCCAGTTCCCGGGCGATCTGTTTATTGCTCATGCCGGCTGCGATCAGGGCCAGGGTCTGGCCCTCGCGTTCGGTCAGGTTGCCGGTGTCCAGCGGATCCGGATCCTGTGGCGGCCGGTGCGCCGACTCCCGTTGATCGGCCAGCAGGGCCACCAGGGTCGAATCCAGGACGATCGCGCCCTTGTGGCAGTTGCGCATGTAGGCCAACAACGCATCGGGCTCGGTTTCCTTGAGCACATAGCCGCTGGCCCCCAGGCGCAGGGCCGTCAACAGCTCGGCGCGATCCATCGACGCGGTGAGCACCACCACCTGGCAATCGAGGCGCAACTGCCGCAGTTCATCGAGCACCTGCAAGCCGCTCAAGCCAGGCATGTGCAGATCCAGCAGCACCTGCTGCGGCGCCAGGCTCACGGCCAGGTTGATGCCTTCGCGGCCACTGGCGGCCTGCCCCACCACTTCGAAGTCATCGCTGGCGCCGAACAGCTGCGCCAGGCCCTTGCGAAACAGCGGGTGATCATCGATCAGTAATAAGGTCGTGCAGTCCATCGAAACTCCCCTGTGGCTGGTCCTGGTGGTGGCAAAGGCCAAGGTGTACGCGAACCCCGTGCGGGCGGATCGCTTCAATGGTCAGCCGGGCGCCGATGCTCGCGGCGCGCTCGCGGATAATCGCCAGGCCGAAATGGTTGTCCTCCCCCGACGCCGGGCTCAGGCCGATGCCGTCATCCTCCACGGATACCGCGATATCGCCGTCCTGGCTTTGCCGCAATTCGATGCGCACATGCCTCGCATGGGAATGGCGCACCGCATTGGCCAGTGCCTCGCGAATGATCTGCAGGATCTGCAGTTCGGTTTCCGGGCCCAAGGCATCGTCGGCGAGGCGATTGTCCAGTTCGAAAACGATGATGCAGCGCCGCGAGAACTCGGCGACGGAGTCGGCCAGGGCCTGACGCAGCGAGCGCCCGTCCATGGTCAGGCGCGCGCTGGTGATCAGCTCGCGCACCTGGCGTTGCAGCTGGCTCAGGCCGCCGCACAATTCCTGCAACACGGCAGTAGCGTGCGCAGGCGTGCCCGGTTGCGTGCGTAGCAAGTGCGCCTGGAACGCCAGGTAACCCAACTGCTGCGCCACCGAATCGTGCAGTTCACGGGCCAGGGCACCGTGCTGGAATGTGGCCTGTTTGCGCTGTTGCTCCCGGTTGTGGCAGCGCAAGCGTACGGTGACGCCGACCGCCTGCGCCGCCTCCTCCAGCAATGGACGCCAGCTGGCGTGAATCGGTCGTGGGCTATCGAGCAACAATACCCCCTTGCCCGGATCGTCACCGGGCGATAAGGCACACAGCAGGCGATGCACGCCCCGCTGCCGGCAAGGGCCACAGACTTGAGCCGTATCCGTCAGTGCCCCGTCACGCCAGGGACAGCGTTCCACGCCCTTGCAGCCCTCAAGCGATGCACGCCGTGCCGGCCCCAGGTCTTCGCCGCCCAGGATCAGATTCAGCCTGCAGCCGGGCAGCAGTGCGTCGAAACGG
The DNA here is from genome assembly GCF_001661075.1 of Pseudomonas silesiensis. NCBI lineage: Bacteria > Pseudomonadati > Pseudomonadota > Gammaproteobacteria > Pseudomonadales > Pseudomonadaceae > Pseudomonas > Pseudomonas silesiensis. The sequence goes on along the minus strand of NZ_CP014870.1, from coordinate 2,441,871 downwards.
TCCAGAAAAGTCGCCAAGGCACCGTCAGCGTGCATTTGGCTCAGGGGCAACCCGGCCAACAACCTGCGCACGCTGCGTGCCTGATCGGGGCGGATACGCCCCCACCAGAGCGGCCACCACTGCGGTCGTGTTCGCACTCTCGATAACTCCCCCGTCCGGCTGCTCAGCCCTGAACCGGGAGAGCAGCAACTTCCATGCCCCGAACCGGTGTCGCGCACGGCTTATCTCCAAAGACATAGCCCTTTTTCCGGATTGTGAAGATTTTCCCCATAGGAAAGTATCTTCCCCAACAGGAAACAAATTCTCTGTCCAACGCCACCTTCTCGCCTTTCGACAGGCGCGGATCAGCCAGGAAAGCCCACATGACGGATAAACACAGCGCCGCCCCGGACCGACTTCACAGCCTCCCGCGCTATCGCCAGCCACTACCCCGCGATACCGCCACCCGGCACCTTGTGGTCATGCAATCGGCGGCGGCCTGCGCCCCCGTTGTCGGCGCCCTTGAACAGCCCCTGGTGCTCAATGGCGAGAACGCCGACTTCACCCCGCGCCTGCATCAGATGCTGGGCAGTGCCACCGTCGGCAGCCAGCTCTACATCATGGGCGACGAGGCCTTTATCTGGCGGATCCATGGCGAGGCCCGCAGCGCCGGGCTGGAAGATGATGAGATCGACATCATCCGCACGCTTGCCGGCCCGCGCCTGGTGTATTGCGTGCACTGCGGCCTGACCCAGGCTGCCGTGCCGGAGCCGCTGGTGACCTGCATCGGTTGCGCGGTCGGGCTGGAAGTCCGCGAGCACTTTTCCAGGCGCCTGGGGGCATACCTGGGCGTCTGCACCAACCCCGACCAGCCTTACGCCGGAGCCCGGCCATGAGCGCAGTCCTTGAGGTGCAGGTCAGCGCGGCGAGAATGCTCAGCCCGGTGGTACGCGAATTCACCCTGCAATCATGCGCCGGACCCTTGCCAGGTTTTTCCCCCGGCAGTCATGTGCAGGTTCACCTGCCGCTGGCGACGGGCAAGGTGCGCAATGCCTATTCACTGACCGGCGACCCGGCGCACAGCCAGCACTACCGCATTGCCGTCCGCCTGCAGGACGTCTCCCGCGGCGGCTCGCACTACCTGCATCGCCAGGTCCGGGTCGGCGACAGGCTGCAGATCTCGCCGCCGGCCAATCTGTTTGCCCTGCACTCGACCGCCAGCCTGCACATCCTGATCGCCGGGGGCATTGGCATCACACCGTTCATGGCCTACATCGCGGCCCTGGAACAACGCCTGGCCCACTTCGAATTGCACTACCTGTTTCGCCCGGGGCTGAGCGATGCCTACGTCGATGAGTTGCAACAGCGACTGGGTTCGCGATTGCACACCTACGGCAGTCGCCCGGACCTGGGCCGGATCCTGCGCGACCGGCCGCTGGGCAGCCATGTGTACACCTGCGGCCCGCCACCGTTGCTCGACGCGGTACGGCAACAGGCCACGGCCCTCGGCTGGCCACCCGGGAGGGTGCATTGGGAAGCCTTCAATGGCGCACAACCGGGCCAGGCCTTCGACGTCGAACTGCTGCGCAGCGGCCGCCGCCTGCGGGTCGGGGCCGAACAAAGCCTGCTCGAAACCCTGGAATCGGCCGGCCTGCAGATCCCCAACCTGTGCCGTGGCGGCGTCTGCGGCCAATGCATGACCCGCCACCGGGGCGGCGACATCGAACACCGCGACAACTTCCTCAGCCCCGCCGAACAGGACGGCTTTCTCATGCCCTGTGTCTCTCGCGGCCGCGGCCAATGCGTTTCGCTGGATCTTTAGGAGTCGACCATGACCATTCAAGCAAACCCCGTGCAGAGCTATCGAGACGACTTCAGTTTTCGCAACAGCCCCACGGCCATCCGCCGTTTCCCATTCCCCTTCACCGAGGACAGCTACCTGTATTCGGTGAACATCGAACCGGCAAGGTCCCGGGATCCCGGCTCGATTTACCAGCACGGGTTCGACATCGACGAACATTACCGTTCGGAAATGGCCGAGCGCGCCCTGGTGCTGGACAAGGACCCGCGCCGCTACCTGGTGATGCCGCATATGCAGGTAGCCGCCTGGGATGCACTGCAGATGCTCATGGAACACCTCGCCGCCGACTATCCGCAGTGGTTCAGCCTTGAGCGTGTGGGTGACGACTGGCACTGGCGCAACCAGCTGCTGGATATCGATCAGCGCTTCGTGTTTGGTGATGCCACGAGCCTGCCCTGCGAGCCGCTGGAGTTCATCGGTCGCCAGGTGCAGGGGGATTTCGCCCTGCTCGATCAACGCGACGGCGATCTGTACATGGACGCCGGCCTGGTCACCTGCCCGGCCGACTGGTCACTGGCCTTCGACGCCGGCATGAGTTTCAAGCAGTGGCATTCGCCGGTGCCGATGGCCCACCAGATGGGTGTGTTCGACCGCGCGCTGAAGTACCTGCTCAACCTGCAGGCGGGGCAGCCGGTACGGCGCCTGAACTGGACGCTGACCATCAACCCGCGCCTGGATTCTTCCCCCGAGACCTTCCATGAATGGGGCGCCGACCGCGGCCGCATCACCGCCGACAACGTCGGGCAACAGGTGCATCTGCGGGTCGAGTTGCAAGTGATGGCCCGCCTGCCGCGCAGCAATGCGGTGATGTTCAGCATCCGCACCTACCTGATCAGCATGGACGAGCTGGTCACCCAGCCCGGCTGGGGCTGCCGCCTGCACCGAGTGCTGCGCGACCTGCCCGGGCCGATCGCCGACTACAAGGGTATGAGCCGTTACCGACAGACCCTGGTCGAGTGGCTGAGCCGCTTCGATCCGCAAGCCTGACCCCTACCCACTTTCCCCCGACAAGGATCTTCACATGACCCATTCATGGCGTATTTCTGCGCTGGCCGAACGGCACCGCGCACTCGGCTCGAACCTCGAAGACTGGAACGGCATGGGCACGGCCTGGACCTACAGCAGCGACCTGGCCGATCACCATCAGGCGATCCGCACCCGCGCCGGGCTGATGGATGTGTCCGGGCTGAAGAAAGTCCACTACGTCGGCCCCCATGCCGAGAGCCTGCTGCAATGGGCCACCACCCGCGACATCGCCAAGCTTTACCCCGGCAAGTCGGTGTACGCCTCGATGCTCGACGAGGACGGCAAGTTCGTCGATGACTGCATCGTCTATCGCACCGGGCCCAACGCGTTCATGGTGGTGCACGGGGCCGGCAGCGGTCACGAAATGCTGGTGCGTTCAGCCCAGGGACGCCAAGTGGCCGTGCTGTTCGATGACGACCTGCACGACCTGTCGCTGCAAGGCCCGCTGGCGGTGGATTTTCTCGCCGAGCACGTCCCCGGGATCCGTCAGCTGCCCTATTTCCATCACCTGCAAACCCGCCTGTTCGACCGCCCGGTGATGATCTCGCGCACCGGCTACACCGGCGAACGCGGCTACGAGATTTTCTGCAAGGCCGCCGATGCGCCGGCGCTGTGGGACAGCATTCTCGAACAGGGCGCGAGCCTGGGCATCATCCCCTGCGCCTTCACCGCCCTGGACTGGTTGCGGGTGGAAAGTTCGCTGATGTTTTTCCCCTACGACAATTCGCAGATGTACCCCTTCGCCGACCAGAAGGCCGGCGACACCCTGTGGGAAATGGGCCTGGATTTCACCGTCTCCCCGGACAAGCGCGAATTCCGCGGCGCCGAGGAGCACTTTCGCCTGCGCGGCCAGGAGCGCTTCAGGATCACCGGCGTGTTGCTCGACGGCGTACGCGCCGCCGAAGCCGGCGACACCCTGTGGCAGGGCGACCGGCAAGTCGGGGTGATCACCTGCGGCATGTATTCGCGCCTGAGCAAACGCTCCATGGCCATCGCCCGGATGAGCCTTGCCTGCGCGCTTCCCGGCATAGCCCTGCAGGTGCGCGGCAGCCTGGAAAGCGCCGCCGTGACCCACGCCCTGCCCTTCGACGACCCGGAAAAAACCAAGCGCACAGCCAAGGGCTGAGCCGCCCCTTCACTTGCAATCAGGGAACCTTCAATGGACACCTCCAACGAACATTACATCCTCAAGATCAACTGCCCGGCAGCGTCCGGCATCGTCGCCGCGATCACCACATGCCTGGCCCGGCAGCAGTGCTACATCAGCGAACTGGCGCAATTCGACGACGAGTTCACCGGGCAGTTTTTCATGCGCGCGGTGTTCCGCTTCAACACCGGCGTGACCGGCGATATCGGTGCCCTGCGCGAGGATCTGGGCGACCTGGCCGGCGGCTTCGACATGCAGTGGCAACTGTTCTGCAGCAGCCAGCCGACCCGGGTGCTGCTGATGGTCAGCAAGTTCGACCATTGCCTGACCGACCTGCTGTACCGCCATCGCAAGGGCGAGATGGACATGCACATCACCGCCGTGGTCTCCAACCACCTGGACCTGCGCGCCATGGCCGAACGCGAAGGTATCCGCTTCATCTACCTGCCGATCACCAAGGACAGCAAGGCCGGCCAGGAAGCCGAATTGATGCGCATCGTCGAGGACACCCGGACCGACCTGGTGGTACTCGCCCGCTATATGCAGATTCTCTCCGATGGCTTGTGCCAGCAGTTGTCCGGGCGGGCGATCAACATCCATCACTCGTTCCTGCCCGGTTTCAAGGGGGCCAAGCCCTATCACCAAGCCTACGACCGTGGCGTGAAGCTGATCGGCGCCACCGCCCACTACGTCACCTCGGACCTCGACGAGGGGCCGATCATCGAGCAGGAAATCCAGCGCGTCGACCACACCCACCTGCCCGATTCGCTGGTTGCCATCGGCCGTGACACCGAAACCGTGGCGCTTTCCAAAGCCCTGAAATACCACTTGGAACACCGGGTATTCATCAACCAGGACAAGACGGTGATTTTTCGCTGAGCGAGCCTTTTTTCCGATTCACAGCCACGAGAAACGACCATGACCACACGTGTAGCAATCATCGGCGCCGGCCCTTGCGGCATGGCTCAACTGCGGGCATTTCAATCGACCAGGGACCAGGGAACGCCCATCCCGGAACTGGTCTGCTATGAAAAACAGCAAGACTGGGGTGGCATGTGGAATTACACCTGGCGCACCGGCCTGGATGAACACGGCGAACCGGTGCACGGCAGCATGTACCGCTATTTGTGGTCGAACGGCCCGAAGGAATGCCTGGAGTTCGCCGACTACACCTTCGAAGAACATTTCGGTCGCCCCATCGGCTCCTACCCGCCCCGGGAGGTGCTGTGGGACTACATCAAGGGCCGCGTCGAAAAAGCCGGGGTTCGCGACTACATCCGTTTCAACAATGTGGTGCGCCAGGTGACCTTTGACGAAGAGACTCGCCGCTTCACGGTGGTCGCCCACGACCACGGCAGCGATACCCGGACCTCGGAAGAGTTCGACTATGTGATCAACGCCTGCGGGCACTTTTCGACACCGAAGTTGCCGTACTTCCCCGGATTCGAGCAGTTCGGCGGGCGCATCCTGCACGCCCATGATTTCCGCGAGGCGCTGGAGTTCAAGGGCAAGGACCTGCTGATCGTCGGCAGCAGCTATTCCGCCGAAGACATCGGCTCGCAGTGCTACAAGTATGGCGCCCGCAGCATCACCAGCTGCTACCGCACCGCCCCCATGGGCTATGACTGGCCCGCCAACTGGGAAGAAAAACCGCTGTTGCAGCGCCTGGAAAAAAACCGCGCGTACTTTATCGACGGCACCCACAAGCACATCGATGCGGTGATCCTGTGCACCGGCTACAAACACCACTTCCCCTTCCTGCCGGACGAACTGTGCCTCAAGACTGACAACCGGCTATGGCCGATGAACCTGTACAAGGGCATTTTCTGGGAGCCCAACCCGCAACTGATCTACCTCGGCATGCAGGACCAGTGGTACTCGTTCAACATGTTCGACGCCCAGGCCTGGTACGCCCGCGACGTGATCCTCGGACGCATCCAGCTGCCGAGCCAGGCCGAGATGATCGCCGACAGCCTGCAATGGCACACACGGGAACAGACACTGGAAACCAACCAGCAAATGTTTGAATTCCAGGGCGCCTACATCCAGCAGCTGGTGGACGCCACCGATTACCCGAACTTCGATATCGCCGCGGTCAACGACACCTTCCTGCACTGGAAGCACGACAAGGCCCACGACATCATGGGTTACCGCGACAAGTCCTATCGCTCGCTGATGACCGGCACCCAGTCGCCGCCCCACCACACGCCTTGGCTGCATGCCCTTGACGACTCCATGGCGGCGTACCTCGCCGGACCGCCGATGTCCGTCAAGTCGATCGGTTGACCCGGGAGCCTCGCCATGAACGCACCTCGTGTTTCCCGCCCGCGGGAGCCCGGACTCTTTGCCCGGCCCCCGGCCCTGGAGCGCTATCAGGTGGCCGCCGGCGGCCTGACCCTTGTCGAGCTGCAGCCCGGCGACAGCCTGCAAGTGATCGACCTCGAAGGCCGCCAACCTTGCCATTTGCTGGCCATGGACAGGCTCGGGCGCAGCGCCCTGGCCGCCTGGGCGCTAAGCGGTTCGACGGCCTGCGGGTTTATCGGCGCACGGCTCGCCGAACCGACCTTGCAGTCGCGCCGCATTGGCGATGCGCTGATCCGACGCGCGATTGATCCACGACACCTACCCAGCGCCGCCTCACTCTGGGACGAGGACAGCCCCGCCGATTTCAGTCGCCGCTTCGTCGCCAGCGATGAGCTACTCGTGATCGTCGCGGCACCCGCCGGATTGACCGCCGTCGACCGGCAATACCGGCCCAGCGAACTCAGGTTATGGGTGACTCGGGCCAATCCCTCGCCGCTGCTGCTCCCCGTGTTGCCCGAACCCTTGGGCGAGCTACTCGACGAGTTCACCCTCGGTGCCGGCACCGCCCACAGTTACGCCGTCGGCAAAGGTCAGTATGTACAGGTGCTGGATGTCGCCGGGCGCCAGTGCTCCGACTTCGTCGCCCTGGATCGACGGGCACTGGATCGCGGCCTGGAGCTGGACCTGGACCAGACCGTCACCCGCACGCTGAACGGCAGCGCCTACCCGGCACCGGGTCTGTTTTCGAAGTTTTTCGACCGGCGGATGCAACCGATGCTCGAGGTGGTGCGTGACACCGTCGGCCGCCACGATTCCTTCGCCCTGGCCTGCGCCGCACGCTACTACGAGAGCCATGGCTACTTCGGGCACGACAACTGCAGCGACAACCTCAGCCAGGTGCTTTCGCCCCATGGGGTGAAGGCCCGCAATGGCTGGCCGGCGATCAACTTCTTCTTCAATACCGGGATCGACGCGCACCAGCAGATGACCCTGGATGAACCCTGGTCGCGTCCAGGCGATTACGTGCTGCTGCGGGCCATGACCGACCTGCTGTGCGCCAGCACCTCGTGCCCGGATGACATCGACCCGGCCAATGGCTGGAACCCGAGCGATATCCATGTCCGCATCTACAGCGAAAAGGAGCGTTTTTCCATCGCCATGAGCACTCGAACCACGGCCGATGCCGACCCGATCCTTACCCGTGAGTCCGCGTTCCACTCACGCACCCGCGCCTTGACCGGCACCTTCGTCGACTACCGCAACTGGTGGCTGCCACTGCGTTATGACGGCTATGGCGCGATCGAGGAATACCTGGGTTGCCGCGAACGGGTGGCGGTGATGGACCTGACCGCCCTGCGCAAATTCGAAATCATCGGCCCCGACGCCGAAGCCTTGTTGCAGTACTGCCTGACCCGCGATGTGCGGCGCCTGGCAGTGGGGCAAGTGGTGTACTCGGCGATGTGCCACGAGCACGGCGGCATGCTCGACGACGGCACTTTGCTGCGCCTGGGCGCGGACAATTTTCGCTGGATCTGCGGCGAAGACTACGCCGGGGTCTGGCTGCGCGAGCAGGCGCACAAGCTCGGCATGAAAGTCTGGGTCAAGTCCGCCAGCGAACAGATCCACAACCTCGCGGTGCAAGGCCCGATGAGTCGTGAGCTGCTCAAGCAGATGGTCTGGACCGCGCCTGATCAGCCGAGCCTGGAAAGCCTGGGCTGGTTCCGTTTTCTGGTGGGTCGCCTGGACGGTTACGACGGTTGCCCGCTGATGATCTCGCGCACCGGCTACACCGGCGAGCTGGGTTACGAAGTCTGGTGCCAGCCCGAGGATGCCGGGCGAGTCTGGGACCGGATCTGGGCCCTGGGCCAACCCTTGGGCCTGGTGCCGCTGGGCCTGGAAGCGCTGGACATGCTGCGCATCGAAGCCGGGCTGATCTTTGCCGGCTACGAGTTCAGCGACCAGACCGATCCGTTCGAGGCCGGTATCGGTTTCAGCGTACCGCTGAAGAGCAAGACCGATGATTTCATCGGTCGCGAGGCCCTGCTGCGGCGCAGCGCTCATCCGGCCCACAAGCTGGTGGGCCTGCAATTGAGTGGCAATGAAGGCGCCCACCACGGTGACCCGGTGTACCGCGGCCGGGCCCAGGTCGGGGTCATCACCAGTGCCTGCCGCTCGCCACTGCTGGCCAGCAACATCGCGTTGTGCCGGGTCGACGTGGCCTGTGCCGACGTCGGCACGGTGTTGGATATCGGCAAAGTCGACGGCCTGCAGAAGCGCATCAGCGCCACGGTCACCGCCCCGATTTTCTACGACCCGGACAAGAGCCGGGTACGCAGTTGATCGGCTTCACACTCACTGTTTCCTGCCCATACCCACACCTGTAGGAGCGAGCTTGCTCGCGAAAAACGTTAACGATTACCCCGTTTTTCTGGCTAATCGCGGTGTTTTTATGTTCATCGCGAGCAAGCTTCCTACAGGACTCGTTCGACTCAAACATGGGAATACGAAGATGGAAGCGACTACGTTCGAGGCCGTACCCCAGGCCGCCGGTTCAATGGGCAGCCTGCAGCGCAAGATCGACTGGCGCGGGGCGTTCTGGGTCGCCAGTGGCGTGCCCGCCCTGGTGCTGTTCTCTATCGGCGCGATTGCCGCCACGGTCGGCAAACCGGCCTGGATCGTCTGGATCGTGTCGATCCTGTTCGGTTTTATCCAGGCTTTCACCTACGCCGAAATCGCCGGGCTGTTCCCGCACAAGTCCGGCGGAGCCTCGGTCTATGGTGCCGTCGCCTGGGTGCGCTACAGCAAGTTGATCGCACCGGTGTCGGTGTGGTGCAACTGGCTGGCCTGGTCGCCCGTGCTGTCGATCGGTTCAGGGCTGGCGGCCGGTTACATCCTCACCGCGCTGTTTCCCGCCGATGCACTGATCAACACCTGGCAACTGACCTTGCTCGACCTGGGCTGGATCAAGAGCGGCCTGTCGCTGCGGATCAACGCGACGTTCGCCATCGGCCTGCTGATCCTGCTGACCGTGTTCGCCGTGCAGCATGGCGGCATCCTACGCTCGGCACGCCTGACCCTGGTGCTCGGCGTGACCTCGCTGATTCCCTTGCTGCTGGTGGGCGTAGTGCCCTTGTTCACCGGGGATGCGGCCCAGGCCAACTTCCTGCCGTTGTACCCCCTGGCCCATGACGCGGCCGGGCAAGTCATCGACGGCACCTGGGACATTTCCGGCTGGTCGCTGATGGCCGGCGGGCTGTTCATGGCCGCGTGGTCGACTTACGGGTTCGAAACGGCGGTGTGCTACACCCGGGAATTCAAGGACCCCAAGCGCGACACCTTCAAGGCGATCTTCTATGCCGGCCTGTTGTGCATCCTGGTGTTCACCCTGGTGCCCCTGGCCTTTCAGGGCAGTCTCGGTCTTGGCCAATTGGTGACACCGGCGGTGCTCGACGCCAGCGGCGCGGTGGTCACACCGGCGGTCTACAGCGGCCTGTTGTCGCCGGCGATCTACAGCGGCATGGGTGTCGGCCAGGTCATGGCGGACAGCATCGGCGGCGGCAAGCTGGTGGCGAATATCGTGCTGATCATGCTGGTGCTTGCCACCTTGCTGGCGATTATGACCTCGATGTCCGGCTCGTCCCGCACCCTGTACCAAGCGTCGGTGGACGGCTGGCTGCCCAAATACCTGGGCCGCACCAACGAACACGGCGCACCGACCGCCGCCATGTGGACCGACCTGTCGTTCAACCTGCTGCTGTTACTGATGTCCGACTACGTGTTCGTGCTCGCGGCCTCCAACGTCAGCTACATCATCTTCAACTTCCTCAACCTCAACGCCGGCTGGATCCATCGCCTGGACCGTCCGGACTGGGTACGCCCGTACAAGGCCCCCACCGTGCTGCTGGTGGCCGGCGGTGTACTGAGTTTCGTCAACCTGGCCTGCATGGGCCTGGGCGCCGATATCTGGGGCGCCGGAACCCTGATGACCGGCCTGCTGCTGGCGCTGTTGATCCTGCCGGTATTCTGCTACCGCCACTATGTGCAGGACCGCGGACGCTTCCCCGAAGCGATGCTCAGCGACCTGTATATCCAGGCCGATGCCGGTCGGAAACGCGCCGGCTGGTTGCCATATGCCACACTGATCGCGGGTGTTCTGGTGGTGTACGGCTGCCATCAACTGGTAGCCTGAACGCACTTGCCTGCAGGTCTCTGATGGATCATCGGGGCGCAACGACGCCCCGATGATCATTTCGCCCCTTTTTCAATCAAGACGACGGTGACACTTTTGATCAGCCCCCCCCCTGCACTCGCCCGCGATATCGACGGCAAAGCCATCTCCGCGCGGGTTCTCGACGAGGTTCGGGAAGAAGTCCTGGCCCTGGCCGAAGAACAGATTTATCCGGCCCTGGCCGTACTGCTCGTCGGTGAAGACCCGGCCAGCGAAGTCTATGTGCGCAACAAACTGCTACGGGCCAAGGAGGTCGGCATCCGATCCCTGGAGCACCGCCTGGCGGAAAATGCCAGCCAGAACGAGGTGCTGGAATTGATTGCGCAGTTGAACGCCGACGCCTCGGTGAACGGCATCCTGGTGCAGTTGCCCTTGCCGGCGCATATCGACGAGCAGGCGGTGATCCATGCCATTCACCCGATCAAGGACGTCGACGGTTTTCATCGGGAAAACGTCGGCGGCCTGGTGCAAGGCATCGAAGTCCTGACGCCCTGCACGCCCAGCGGCTGCATGCGGCTGCTGCGTGAAACCTGCGGTGACTTGAGCGGCTTGCACGCGGTGGTCATCGGCCGCTCGAACATCGTCGGCAAGCCAATGGCCACCCTGCTGCTGCAGGCCGACTGCTCGGTCAGCGTGGTGCACTCGCGCAGCGTCGATGCGCCGACGCTGTGCCGTATGGCGGACATCGTGGTTGCTGCGGTGGGTCGGCCGCATTTGATCGATGCCAGTTGGCTCAAGCCCGGGGCTGTGGTGATCGATGTCGGGATCAATCGGATTGCCGGCGAATCCGGCCCTCGTCTGGTGGGCGATGTCGATTACGCCAGCGCCCGCACCGTCGCCAGTGCAATCACGCCGGTGCCGGGCGGCGTCGGGCCGATGACGATTGCGTATCTGCTGAAGAACACCTTGATCGCCAGCCAGTTGCAGCGTGCCGTGCAGCTTGGCGGACCGCAGGTGGTGAGTGTGCCGGTGTCGGGGTGAGCTGGACGCTCTACATTAAAAAAAAACCCTGCCGGCAACGACAGGGTTTTTTTGCAAGCTCAAGAGTGATATCGATCAACCATCATCCTCAATGGTTGTAAGCACGCTCATTGTGCTCAGCCAGGTCCAGCCCCATGTCCTCCACCGACTCATGGGCCCGCAAGCCGACCAGCGCATTGACCACTTTGAGAATGATCCAGCTGATGACAAAGCAATACACCGTTGTCATCAGCACCCCCTTGATTTGCGCCACGACCTGGGCGCCCATGGTCACGCCTTCCACCAGGCCGCCCAGGGACGGCACGCAGAAGACCCCGGTCAGCACCGCGCCGATCATCCCGCCGATGCCGTGCAAGCCGAATACATCCAGGCTGTCGTCATAACCGAAGCGGCGCTTGAGCACCGTGACGCTCAGGTAGCAGAACACCCCGCACAACAGACCGATGGCCAATGCACCCCCGACGCCCACATAGGCGCATGCCGGGGTAATCCCTACCAGACCGGCCAGGGCACCGCTAGCGAGACCGAGCGCACTCGGCTTGCCGACCTTGAACCACTCGGTGAACATCCAGCCGAGAATCCCGGCGCAAGCACCCAGCTGGGTATTGAGCATGACGACGCCAGAGGTGCCGCTGAGGCCGCCACCGGAACCGATATTGAAGCCGAACCAACCGACCCAGAGCATGGCGGCACCGGCCATGGTCAGGCTCAGGTTGTGCGCCGGCATTGGCGTATTTTCATAACCCTTGCGCTTGCCCAGGATCAGGCAGGCGGCCAGCGCAGCGACACCGGCGTTGATATGCACCGCGGTGCCCCCGGCAAAATCGAGCACGCCCCAGTTATGCATCAAGGCCCCCGCTCCTCCCCAGACCATGTGCGCCACCGGGGCATACACCAGGGTGAACCACAGCGCCATGAACAGCAGCGCTGCCGAGAATTTCATGCGCTCGGCGAACGCACCCGCAATCAGTGCCGGGGTGATGATGGCGAAGGTCATCTGGAAGGTCACGAACACCCCTTCCGGTATTTCGCCGACCAGGCTGTCCGGGGTCATGCCGGCCAGGAAGGCCCGACTCAAGCCACCGACAAAACTATTGAATGTCACCTGCCCCTCGACCATGCCGGAGCTGTCGACCACCATGCTGTAGCCATACATCACCCACAGCACCCCCACCAGCCCGGCGATGCCGAAGCACTGGGTGAACAGCGAGAGCATGTTTTTCGCCCGCACCAGGCCGCCGTAGAACAACGCGAGGCCTGGCAGGCACATGAACAGCACCAGCACAGTGGCGGTGACCATCCATGCGGTGCTGCCGGTGTTCAAAGTTGGTGCATCGGCCGCCTGCGCGAGCGGTACGAGTGCACCGGCCATCAACACGCCGAGAAGGGATTTGCCCAAAGGACGATTGACCATGTTCAACGCTCCTGCAAAGGAAATGGGAAGTGCCGGGCAGTGAGCAAGTGGCAAAGCGACGGACCGTTGTGGTCTCTTCGAATAGTTGAACATCATCGTCTGTAGGAGCCAGGCTTGCCGGCGAAGGCGATCTTGAGGGCGCCTTCGCCGGCAAGCCTGGCTCCTACAGGCGCAGGTCTCAGTAACCGGAACCCGGAATCCAGCTGGTCCCCGCCAGCGGAACCCGGGCCATGGCCGCCGATTCCACCGTCAACGCCACCAGATCCTCCGGATCCAGGTTATGCAGATGCGACTTGCCGCACGCCCGGGCCATGGTCTGGGCTTCCAGCACCATCACCCGCAGGTAATTGGCCAGGCGGCGGCCGCCTTCGACCGGGTCCAGGCGCTTGGACAGTTCTGGGTCCTGGGTGGTGATCCCGGCCGGGTCGCGGCCGTTCTGCCAGTCGTCATAAAAGCCCGCCGCCGAGCCGATCTTCTGCAGCTCCTCATCCAGACGTGGATGGTTATCGCCCAGGGCGATCAGCGCCGCCGTGCCGATGGCCACCGCATCCGCCCCCAGTGCCATGGCCTTGGCCACGTCGGCACCGTTGCGAATACCCCCGGAGACGATCAGCTGAACCTTGCGATGCATGCCCATCTCTTGCAAAGCCTGTACCGCTTGCGGGATGGCCGACAAAATCGGGATGCCGACGTGTTCGATGAACACTTCCTGGGTCGCCGCCGTCCCGCCTTGCATGCCGTCGAGCACGATCACATCGGCCCCGGCCTTCACCGCCAGCTTGACGTCGTAGTAAGGCCGGCTCGCGCCGATCTTCACGTAGATCGGTTTTTCCCAATCGGTGATTTCCCGCAATTCGGCAATCTTGATCGCCAGGTCATCCGGCCCGGTCCAGTCCGGATGACGGCAGGCGCTGCGCTGGTCGACACCGATCGGCAGCGTACGCATGCCCGCCACACGTTCGGTCACTTTCATCCCCAGCAGCATGCCTCCGCCACCGGGTTTGGCGCCCTGGCCCAGGACGATCTCGATGGCGTCCGCCTTGCGCAGGTCGTCCGGGTTCATGCCGTAGCGCGACGGCAGGTACTGATAGACCAGGTGCTGGGACTGGCCGCGCTCTTCCGGGGTCATGCCGCCGTCACCGGTGGTGGTGCTGGTGCCGGCGATGGTCGCGCCACGGCCCAGGGCTTCCTTGGCATTGGCTGACAGTGCACCGAAACTCATGCCGGCGATGGTCACCGGAATCTTCAGGTGGATTGGCTTCTTGGCGAAGCGGTTGCCGAGGATGACATCGGTGCCGCACTTCTCCCGATAGCCTTCCAGCGGGTAGCGCGAAACGCTGGCACCGAGCAGCAGCAAGTCATCGAAGTGCGGCAGCTTGCGCTTGGTGCCGCCGCCGCGAATGTCGTAGATGCCGGTCTCGGCGGCACGCTGGATTTCCTGGATGGTCAGGCGGTCGAAGGTGGCGGACTCGCGCAGTACTGGAGTGGCTGCTTTTTGACTGATGGGGTCGTTCATATCTGTTCTCCTCGCGCGGATCAGTACGCGGACGCGTTATCGACTTTGAAGTTGTACAACTGACGGGCCGAGCCATAGCGCTTGAAGTCCGCCGCCTTGTGCTCGAAACCGGCACGGTTGAGCAGCACTTGCAGTTCTTCCAGGTGCTCGGCGCGCATCTCTTTCTCGACGCAATCGGAACCCAGGGACTCGACCGTGCCTTTGACATAGATGTGGGTCTCGTACAACGAATCGCCCAGGGCATCGCCGGCATCACCACAGACCACCAGGCGCCCGGCCTGGCCCATGAAGCAGCTCATGTGGCCGATGCTGCCGCCGACCACGATGTCGATGCCCTTCATGGAAATCCCGCAACGGGCGCCGGCATCGCCTTCGATCACCAGCAGTCCGCCATGGGCCGTGGCCCCGGCCGCCTGGGAGGCGCTGCCTTTGACCCGGACGTAACCGGACATCATGTTCTCGGCACAACCGACGCCGACATTGCCGTGAACGGTGATCGAAGCCTTCTGGTTCATCCCCGCGCAGTAGTAGCCGGCATGGCCCTGGATATCGATGGACACGGCCTGGTTCACCCCGACCGCGAGGTTGTGCTTGCCGTTCGAATGGGTCACCACCCACTCGCGGTCTTCGACGGTGGTGGCCTGGTCGTGCAGCGCCTGGTTGAGTTCACGCACGGTGGCAGTGGAAAGATCGATGGTTTTCATGTGTGCGCTCCTTAAGCTGACTCGCGTTCCCAGATGTACAGGGTGGCCGGTGCCGGCTCCCAGATCCTGGCGTGTTCGATGCCCGGCAGGCTCGACAGCGCCTGATATTCCGAGGCCATGGCGACGTAGTCGTCGGTCTCGGCGAGGATCGCCGGCTTGCAGGCGATCGGGTCGCGGATCACCGCAAAACCGTTACGGGTGCCGATGGCGAAGGTGAAGAAACCGTCGAGGTCCTCCAGGGCATGATCCAGCGCTTCCTTCAGCGAATCGCCCTGCTGCAGGCGCCAGGTCAGGTAGCCGGCGGCCACTTCGGTGTCGTTGTCGGTCTCGAAATGAATGCCTTCGCGCTTGAGTTCCTGGCGCAGGCGGTAGTGGTTGGACAGCGAACCGTTGTGTACCAGGCACAGGTCGGCACCGGTGGAAAACGGGTGGCTGCCTTCCATGGTCACCGCGCTCTCGGTGGCCATGCGGGTGTGGCCGATGATGTGGCTGCCCTTCATCCCGGCCAGGCCGAAGCGCTGGGAAATCTCCTGGGGCAAGCCCATGCCCTTGAGGATTTCGATGCTCTGCCCGGCGCTCATGATGCGCACGCTCGGCGCCAGCTCAGCGAGGGCCCGACGCACCGGCGCCTCTTCGGCATGGATCTTCAGCACTGCGGCGCTGGCGTTCTGGAACCAGTCCAGGGAACAGCCGAGACGCCCTTCCAGTTCGCCCATCAGGATTTTCCAATCGAAGCCTTCGGTGGTTGCCTGCAGGGTCAGCTTGACCCAGCCATCGGCCACTTCATCGCCGTAGATGGCGAAACCGGCACTGTCCGGGCCACGATCGGTCATGGCCTGCAACATCGGTTCAAAGAGCTTGCCGAGCTGGGATTCCAGCTGCGGATTTTTCAGGTACAGACCTACGATTCCACACATATCAACGCTCCTTCGGAGGCAGTGAACGCCCGACGCCGTGCCGGGTGCCCGAATGGTTGTCAAAACACAGAGTCAAAAAAATTCGGTGTAGCGCTGGATCTCCCAGTCGGAGACGTGGCGGCTGTATTCCACCCACTCCATGCGCTTGAGCTTGATGAACTCGCCCACGATCTGCGGGCCCAGCACTTCGGCGAACAGCGGGTCGGCTTCCAGGGCGTCGCACGCTTCCTTGAGCGATTGCGGCAAGGTCTTGATGCCGCGCGCGGCGATCTGCTCCAGGCTCAGGCTGTAGAGGTTTTCATTGCAGACGTGGTCGATTTCCAGCTGACGGTCGATGCCGTCCAGGCCGGCGGCGATGATCGCGGCGCTGACCAGATAGGGATTGCAACCGGCGTCCGGCAGGCGGAACTCCAGGCGGCCATAAGGCACCCGCACCATCGCCGAACGATTGTTGGCGCCGAAGGCAATGAAGGCCGGGGCCCAGGTCGCGCCGGACAACGAGTTGCCCACCACCAGACGCTTGTAGGAGTTGACCGTCGGCGCGGCAAAGGCACAGAGCGCCGGGCCGTGGGCAAGCAAACCGGCGGCGAAGTGATAGGCCATTTTCGACAGCCCCATGCCGCTCGGATCGCTGGCGTCATGGAACAGGTTCTTGTTGTCGGCACTGCTGATCGACAGGTGGAAGTGCATGCCGTTGCCGGCGCGTTTCGGATCGGGCTTGGGCATGAACGAGCAGATCATGCCCAGGTCATTGGCGATCTCACCGGCGGCCATGCGAAAGAAGGTGAAGCGATCCGCCGAGGTCATGGCGTCGCTGTAGGTGTAGTTGATCTCGAATTGGCCGTTGGCGTCCTCGTGGTCGATTTGATAGACCTCGAAATCCACCGCCTGCAGGGCTTCGGTCAGCCGCTCGAGGAACACCCGGGAGCGCGACAGGCCTTTGTAGTCGTAGCAAGGCTTGTCCAGGTTGTCGCTGGGGTCGACCAGTTGCAGCTTGCCCAGTTCATCGCGGCGCATCAGGTTGAACTCGGGCTCCAGGCCGGTGTTGAGGGTCCAGCCCTTTTCTGCCAGGCGTTGCACTTGTTGCTGCAATACATAACGGCTGTCATAGGGATGGGGTTGGCCGTCGACATGGCCCACGCACACCACCCGCCCGTAACCCGGCTGCCAGGGCACCGGGGTCAGGGTGGACAAGTCGCCGCGGGCCATGAAGTCCGGACCGTGAGGCTCCATGCCCATGCCGCTGATCGCGAACCCGGCAAAACCCGCCCCTTCTTCGGCGACGGTCTTGAGCCCGCAAATCGGCACCGATTTGGTCTTGGCCGCACCATGAATATCCACAAACTGCGCAAGCACGTACTTGATTCCGTGCTTGTCGATGATGCGCTGGGTTTCTGCTGGCAACATTGCTCGTCACTCCTCGCGAAAGGCAAAACATTGTGGATTGGCCTTGACTGTCTTTTTATTCCTAAAAAGAAAGTTAGTTTCCCAATAGGAATGCAAGGCCCTTGCCAGATTCGCGAGTGCGCCGTTGAAACGTCGAGAAAGGCGCTTTTGTACTGTATATATGGGAAAATTCTTTTCCCCGTGGGAATACGCCCAGCGGAATGGCCGCCGAGGGCCAATGATTTGCACTTTCTCAGTGCGAAACTAATATTACTGAACGGAAAGTGTGCAGGACTGATGACTATGCCGACCGAAACCGCACCGCGTCTCAAGCTTGAGCAATACCTGGGGTTGCAGATCAAGCGCCAGCGCCAGGCGCAAGACCTCAAATTGTCCGATGTGGCGAAGATTGCCGATATCAGCCAGGGCATGTTGAGCAAGATCGAGAACGCCCAGGTGTCTACCAGCCTCGAGACTCTGAGCCGGCTGTGCGATGTGCTGGGGCTGCCGTTGTCGAAGTTGTTCAGCGAATACGACCAGCAGGATGGCAGTGCATTATTGGTCAAGGCCGATCAGGGTATGGAAGTCGTGCGCCGTGGCACTGAGAAAGGTCATACCTATCATCTGCTCAATCACACCCGTGGGCCGAAGAAGAGTTTCGAGGCCTATATGGTCAGCATGGATGACGCGAGCGAGGAGTTTCCGACCTTCTCGCATCCGGGGACCGAGTTTCTTCATCTGCTTGAAGGCGAGCTGATTTATCGGCATGGCAATCAGCTGTATCGGATGGAGGCCGGGGACAGCCTGACGTTCGAGGGGGAAATTCCCCATGGGCCCGAGGAGTTGGTGCAGGTGCCGATCCGGATGTTGTCGATCATGAATTACGGGAGTGACAAGGAATAAGATTGAGCATTCCCTTGTAGGAGCGAGCTTGGTCCGGGCGGCGTTCCGACGATGGACGTCAACGATGACGCGGGCAGTCTGAATGCCCGCATTGTCTGGAAGTCCATCGTCGACGCGGGCAGTCTGAATGCCCGCATTGTCTGGAAGTCCATCGTCGGAACGCCGCCCGGACCAAGCTCGCTCCTACAGGGGCACCCAAGCCTCTAGTCTCCCGCCTGAAAACGTCCTAAAAAATTCCTGCCAGTTAAAAAACTTTCCAAAACCCCCTAGACGCCACCTCCTCTTCCCCCGTATAAAGCCACCAACAGGAATAATTTATTCCCTACAAGAAACCGCGCTCAAGGATGAGCCCTGCTGTCCGCTGACATTTTTTTCGCTATGCGATGAGCTGCCGCCATCATCCCGAGGACGTGTCATGCAACACGAAAAAAACCATTTCATCATCAAGATCACCTGTCCCGCGGTGTCCGGCATCGTCGCCGCCGTCACCACCTACCTGGCGGACAACGGTTGCTACATCGGGGAGATGGCGCAATTCGACGACGACTTCAGCGGCCGCTTCTTCATGCGTGCAGTCTTCCGCTTCAACGACGGCCATCCGGGCGACATCCAGCAGATCAAGGACGGTTTCACCGACGTCGCACAGGCGTTCGACATGACCTGGGAACTGCACGACACCCGCGAACCGATGCGCGTGCTACTGATGGTCAGCAAGTTCGACCACTGCCTCACCGACCTGCTCTACCGCTACCACAAGGGCGAGATGGACATGACCATCACCGCCATCGTCTCCAACCACCTCGACCTGCGGCCCATGGCCGAACGCGAAGGCATTCGCTTCATCTACCTGCCCGTGACCAAGGACACCAAGGCCCGGCAGGAAGCCGAGCTGATGAAGATCGTCGACGACACCGGCACCGAACTGGTGGTGCTGGCGCGCTATATGCAGATCCTCTCCGACGACCTGTGCAAGCAACTCTCGGGCCGGGCGATCAACATTCACCACTCGTTCCTGCCCGGCTTCAAGGGCGCCAAGCCCTATCACCAGGCCTACCAGCGCGGGGTGAAACTGATCGGCGCCACCGCCCATTACGTCACCAGCGACCTCGACGAGGGACCGATCATCGAGCAGGAAGTCCAGCGTGTCGATCATGTCTACCTGCCCGACGACCTGGTCGCCACCGGCCGCGACACCGAAACCGTGGCCCTGTCCAAGGCGGTCAAGTACCACCTCGAACACCGGGTCTTCCTCAACCAGGACAGAACGGTGATCTTCCGGTGAACGCCTACACATTGATCGACGGCAAGGCCGCGGCTGCCCGGGTGCTGGTTCAAGTTCGCAAGGACGTGGACAGCCTGCGCGAGCAAGACATTCAACCGGCGCTGGCTGTGATTCTGGTGGGCTGCGACCCGGCCAGCCAGGTCTACGTGCGCAACAAGATCCTGCGTGCCGAAGAGGTGGGCATCCGCTCCGTGGAGCATCGGCTGTCCCCGGACACCAGCACCGCACAATTGCTGAACCTGATCGCCACATTGAATGCCGACCGCTCGATCAACGGCATTCTCCTGCAGTTGCCGTTGCCGGCGCACATGGATGAATTGCGCGCCCTGGAGGCCATCGCCCCGGACAAGGATGTCGACGGTTTCCACAGTCAGAACGTCGGCGGTCTCAGTCAAGGTCGCACGGTACTCGCCCCTTGCACCCCCAGCGGTTGCCTGTATTTGCTGGAGCAGACCTGCGGTGATTTGAGGGGCAAGCACGCGGTGGTGATCGGCCGCTCGAACATTGTCGGCAAGCCCATGGCCGCCCTGCTGCTCAAGGCTGACTGCTCGGTGACTGTGCTGCATTCGCGCAGTCGCGATGCGCAGGCCCTGTGCCGTCAGGCCGATATCGTCATCGCCGCCGTGGGTCGGCCGCGACTGATCAATGCCAGCTGGCTCAAGCCCGGCGCGGTGGTGATCGACGTCGGCATCAACCGCATCGACGACGCCGGTCGCAGCCGCCTGGTGGGGGATGTCGACTTCGACAGCGCCCTGCCCCATGTCGCGGCGATCACGCCGGTACCGGGGGGAGTCGGCCCGATGACCATCGCCTTCCTGATGAAAAACACCGTAACCGCGGCCCTTGCGCAACACCAGGCTCAACGCAGCCAATCGGAGGCCCCATGCCATTCAATCTATTGAAATACGGGCTGAGTTCGGAGTACCCGGTGGACGTGGATCTGCCGCCACCGAAGGAACTCAAGGCGAGCTATGACGTGGTGATCATCGGTGCCGGCGGCCACGGCCTGGCCACCGCTTATTACCTGGCCAGGTACCACGGCATCACCAACATCGCAGTACTGGAGAAGTCCTACCTGGGCGGCGGCAATACCGCGCGCAACACCGCGGTGATCCGCTCCAACTACCTGACCAGCGAAGGCGTGCGGTTTTATGCCGAGTCGGTGCGGATGTTCCAGTCGCTGTCCAACGAATTCGATTTCAACATCATGTACTCCGAGCGCGGCCAGCTGACCCTGGCCCACACCGACGCCACGGTACGTTCGTTCCGTCAGCGGGCCGAGGTCAACAAGCACTTCGGCGGGCGCACCGAGATGATCGACCGCCAGCAGATCCGCGAGCTGGTGCCCAGCCTCAACCTCGATCCCGGCCATTTGCCGGTGATCGCCGGGCTCTGGCACATCGACGGCGCCACCGCGCGCCACGACGCCGTGGCTTGGGGCTATGCCAAGCAGGCCGCCAAGCGTGGCGTGGAAATCCACCAGCTCACCGAAGTCCAGGACCTGATCATCGAGAACGGCGCCATCACCGCGGTGAAAACCAATCGCGGCACCATCAAGTGCGGTTGCGCGGTCCAGGCGATTGCCGGTCACAGTTCGTTGCTGATGGCCAAGGCCGGGATCCGTTCGCCGATCCAGACCTTCCCCCTGCAAGCCATGGTCACCCAGCCGTTCAAGCCGTTTCTCGATCCGCTGGTGAGTTCCTCCGCCCTGCACTGCTACGTGCAACAGACCAGTCGGGGCGAGGTGGTGTTCGGCGGCGGTTCCGATCCCTATCCACTGTTCAATACCCGCTCCACCCTCGACTTGAAGGAAAGCCTGCTGGCCCACGCGATCGAGATGTTCCCGTTCCTGGCCAACGCCAAGCTGATGCGCCAATGGGCCGGGATCACCGACATGACCCCGGACTACAGCCCGATCATGGGCCTGTCACCGGTGAAGAATTACTACCTCGACGCCGGTTGGGGCACCTGGGGCTTCAAGGCCACGCCCATCTGCGGCAAGACCATGGCCGAGCTGGTGGCCAGCGGCGGCAAGGTGCCGGAGCTGATCAAACCCTTTGGCCTGGAACGTTTCTCGACCTTCCAGCAAGTCAACGAAATGGGCGCCACGGCGGCCAGTCACTGACGGAGAGCGGACTATGAAAATCATGACCTGCCCGCTCAACGGGCCGCGCAATATCAGCGAGTTCACCTACGGCGGTGAATTCAAACCCATGCCCGATCCTCTGACCTGCAGCGACGCCGAATGGGCCGACTACGTGTTCAACACCGACAACCTCGCCGGCGTGGTGCGCGAGTGGTGGATGCATACGCCATCGAGCTACTGGTTCCTGGCGGAACGCCACACTGTCAGCGACGAGATCCTGCGCACCTTCGACCCTAAAGAACTGTTCACCACCCGCGTCGACTTCAGCGCCGCCAAGGAGATCGCCGGATGAATCGCCTACCCGCCCCCATGGGCTTGCTGATCGACCGCGATCAGCCATTGGATTTCAGCTTCGACGGCCACCGCTACCAGGGCTTGCAAGGCGACAGCATCGCCAGCGCCCTGTTGGCCAACGGGCGCTTCCTGATCTCCCGTTCGTTCAAATACCATCGCCCCCGCGGCCCGCTGACCATGGCCGGCCAGGACGCCAACAGCCTGGTGCAGTTGCCCCAGGAGCCGAACGTGCTGGCCGATGCCCACGCCCTGTCCGCCGGTTTGCAGGTCACGGCGCAGAACGTCAACGGCTCGCTGGACAACGACAAGGACGCCTACCTCGGCAAATTCTCGAAATTCATGCCGGTGGGCTTCTACTACCGCTCGTTCTACAAGCCCAAGGGCATGTGGAAAATCTGGGAACCGATCATTCGCAAGAAAGCCGGCCTCGGTGTGCTCGATCTGAAATTCCAGCCCGAGTACTACGACAAGGCCTACCTGTTCACCGATGTCGCGGTGATCGGCGCCGGGCCAGCCGGGCTGCATGCGGCGCTGACGGCGGCCAACGCAGGGGCCAAGGTGTTGCTGATCGAGCAACAGACGGTGCTCGGCGGTTCGCTGACCTATGCCCGCTTCGATATCGAAGGCAACCGGGCCGAGACCCTGCGCCGCGAACTGCTCGCTGCGGTGGAGCAGCACGCCAATATCCACATCCTCACCGAAGCCACCTGCAACGCCTGGTTCACCGACAACTACCTGCCGGTGATCCAGGGCAAACGCTTGTACAAAGTGCGTGCCCGGCAGTGCCTGGTGTGCAGCGGCGCCTTCGATCAGCCGGTGGTCTTTCGCAATAACGACCTGCCGGGGGTGATGCTAACCAGTGCCGCGCAACGGCTGATGAAACTGTACGCGGTCAAGCCGGGCAATCGCGCCGTGGTGCTGACGGGCAACGACGACGGTTACCTTGCCGCGCTGGACTTGCACGACCAAGGGGTGGAAGTGGTCGCCGTGGTAGACATGCGCCAGGGGCCTTCGGACGAATCCCTGCTGGGCGCCCTGGCGCAACGCAAGATTTACCGTCAGGGCAACAGCACCGTCTATGAAGCCCTGCACGAGAAAGGCATGCGCCATATCAACGGCGTCGACGTGCGCAAGATCACCGCGCAAGGCCAGGTCGCCGAGAGCGGGCAGCGCCTGGATTGCGATTTATTGTGCATGTCTGCCGGTTACATGCCGGTCTATCAATTGCTGTGCCAGGCCGGCGGCAAACTGGCCTACGACGACCAGCGTGCGGAGTTCACCATCAGCGGCCTGCCACAGCACCTGAATGTCGCAGGCTCGGTCAATGCGCGTCACCGGCTGGACAACGTCATCGCCGATGGCGTGAATGCCGGCACCGAGGCCGCCCTCGCCCTGGGTCTGGCAGTGGGTGCCCAACGCGTTCCCTTCAACGGCGAAGCCCGGGTCAACTTCAATTGGCCGATCTTCCCCCACCCCAAGGGCAAGGACTTCGTCGACTTCGACGAAGACTTGCAAGTGGCCGATATCGTCAACGCCACCCGCATCGGCTATCGCGACGTGCAACTGGTCAAGCGCTACTCCACCGTCGGCATGGGTCCGTCCCAGGGCCGCCACTCGGCGCTGCCGACCGCGCGGCTGGTGGCCTGGGCGACCCAGCGCAACATCAGCGAAACCGGCGTCACCACCGCGCGTCCGCCGTTCGTGGCCGAAAAGCTGGCGCATGTCGCCGGTCGCGCGTTCGACCCGTACCGGCAAACACCGATGCATGCCCGCCACCTGCAAGCCGGGGCGAAAATGATGCCCGCCGGCATCTGGCAACGTCCGGCCTACTATGGCAACGCCAAGGATCGCGAGGCCTGCATGCAGGCCGAAGCCCTGCACGTGCGCAACAAGGTCGGCCTGATCGACGTCTCGACCCTGGGCGGTCTGGATGTGCGCGGCCCGGACGCCGCCGAGCTGCTCAACCGGATGTACACCTTCGCCTTTCTCAAGCAGCCGATCGGTCGCTCGCGCTATGCGCTGATGACCAACGAGCACGGGGTGGTGATCGACGACGGCGTCTGCGCGCGGTTTGCCGAGAACCATTTCTACGTCACCGCCACCACCAGCGGCGTCGACCGGATCTACCAGCAAATGCTCAAGTGGAACGCCCAATGGCGCCTGGATGTGGACGTCGCCAACGTCACCGCGGCCATTTGCGCGATCAACGTCGCCGGGCCCGATTCGCGCAAGGTGCTGGAACAGGTCTGCACTGACCTCGACCTGAGCGCCGAAGGCTTCCCTTACCTGGGCGTGCGTCAGGGCACGGTCGCGGGCATCAAGGCACGACTGCTGCGGGTCGGCTTCGTCGGCGAACTGGGCTATGAGATCCACGTCCCGGCACGCCACGGGCTCAAGCTGTGGGACGCATTGATGCACGCCGGCAAGGCCCATGACATCCGCCCCTTCGGCGTGGAAACCCAGCGCCTGCTGCGCCTGGAAAAAGGCCACGTGATCATCAGCCAGGACACCGACGGCATGACCCACCCGGCAGAAATCGACATGGGCTGGGCGGTCAGCCGCAACAAGCCGTTCTTCGTCGGCCGGCGCTCGGTGGACATCCTCGAAGCCCAGCCGCTGAAACGCAAACTGGTGGGCTTCGCGTTGCCCAAGGGCAGTCTGCAACCCCTCGAGGGCCATCTGGTGCTCAAGGGTCCGGACATCAGCGGCAATGTCACCTCCTGCGAGTATTCCGCCAGCCTGGGCAAGATCATTGGCCTGGCCTATGCCGGCATCGACCAGAGCACCCCGGGCCAACGGATTCCGATCCGCGTCGAAGGCGGCATCGTGGTCCAGGCCGAGGTGGTCAAGTTGCCCTTCTTCGATCCCGCCAACCAACGCCAGGAGCTTTGAGTGATGACCAGTCTGAAAGAACAACCCCGTGTTGGCCGGCAAACCCTGGCGCCGTTGCCAGGCTGCAGCTTGACGGACCTGACCGACCTGCCGCGGGTCGGTTTCCGCGGCGCCCACAGTGCCGAATACCTGCGCAGCCGCGGTTTCGCCCTGCCCGATGCACCGAACCGCGCCGTGACTCAAGCCGATGGCAGCCTGGTGGCGCGGCTGTCGCAGAGCGAATACCTGCTGCTGGGCAGCCCCGAAGATCAGGGCCAGCGCCTGGCGGATGAAGAAGCCCGCTGGGAGCTCGATCATCAGGCCAATTACCTGCTGCCACGCCAGGACAGCCATGCCTGGTTTCAGCTGACGGGGGACAACCCGAGCGAGGTGATGGCCAAGCTCTGCGGCGTTGACCTGAGCCCCCAGGCGTTCGGCCCCGGGGCTGTGGCGCAGACGTCGGCGGCCCGCATCAACGTGATCGTGATCAACGCCGGCAGTGCGCGGCAAACGAGCCTGCACATCCTTTGCGATCGGGCGTCGCAGGCGTATTTTCAGGAGGCCCTGCTGGACGCGATGGAAGAGTTCAAAGCGCGCCATTAAATCCAGGCAAAAAAAATCCCGGGCAGCTGATGGACGCCCGGGACTTAAAAATGCATAAACCGTGGTGGTGAACGCGGGGCGAATATTACGGAATATTTCGCTCTGTAACAAGATATTTTGACTCACCATCCAGTTACTAATATCTCCAAGCCCTTAAATATCCACACTATTTTTAAGGCGACCTACAAAAACCAACGGTATTCCCGTGCACTGATTTCCTGCATGAACGCCAGGTGATCCTGACGTTTGTTCTCGCAGTAGACATCCACGAACTCCGCGCCCAACCCCTCGCGCAATGGCGCATGGCTTTGCATCGATTGCACCGCGTCGAGCATCTCCAACGGGAAATCGATTCCGCTATTGCGGTCCTCGTTGAGTGATGCGATCGGTTCGCGTCCGGCTTGCAGCCCCTGCTCCAGACCCACCAGAATCGCCGCCAGCACCAGGTAAGGGTTGGCATCGGCACCTGACAGGCGATGTTCGATCCGCAGGTTGCGGTCATCCGATTCGGGTACCCGCAGGCACGCGTCGCGGTCTTCGAAACCCCAGCTGGCGCGGGTCGCGACGTTCACCGTGCCGCTCAGGCGTCGCATGGCGTTGTGATTCGGGGCAAAGATCGGCATGCAATGGGGCAGTACTTCCAGGCAGCCGGCCACTGCATGGCGCAGGGTGCGCTGCCCATCGCTGGCCAACAGGTTATTCCCGGCTTCGTCGTAGAGGCTGACATGCACATGCATGCCGCTACCCGGATGGTGCAAGTAGGGTTTGGCGATGAAGCTGGCGCGGTAGTCGTGCTTGAGCGCCACGCCCCGGGTGCTGCGGCAGAACAAGGCGGCCCAGTCAGCGGCGCGCAGGCCGTCATCGAGGTGACCGAAGTTGATTTCGAACTGGCCAGGGCCCAGCTCGGCGGTGATTACCGTGGCATCGATGCCTTGCGCCTGCGCAGTCTCGACCATGTCATCGAGCACCGCTGAAAATCGCGACAGCCGCTCGATATGCATGTTCGGCTGGTCGTCCGCATCGCCGGTCAGCGGATCGCGCGGGAACTGGGGCAAGCCATCCTGCAGTTGCCGATCGAACAGATAGAACTCCAGTTCGAATGCGACCACCGGGAAAATGCCCTTGCGGCCGAGCCGCTCCAGCACCTGCGCCAAGACTTCCCGGGGTTCGAAGACGATCGGTTGTCCGGTGCCGCTGGAGGTGATCAGCATCTGCCCCAGCGCCTGCTTTTCCCAACCCACCAGTTTCAATGTGCCAGGCACCAGGCGCCGGGGCGCATCCGGATCGCCGTCGTTGAAACAGTAGTCGCCGATCTTGAACAGCCCCCCTTGAGTCCCCAGCAACACACAGTTCTGCGGCAACTTGAGGGCGCTGCCGGCAGCGACCTTTTCCAGCATGTCGATCGGGTAGCGCTTGCCGTAGAAATGCCCGGGGATGTCCAGGGAGATCAAGTCCACATAACGTACATCCGGGTAACGCTGACGGAAGGTACGAACTTCGGCGAGCAGATCGGAGCAGACAGCATCCATCGTTGATAGTCCTTTTGTGTCATCAGGTGTAGACCCACAGCACGCGGGTGAGTCGGTCCGAGAGGTTGCCGTAGCGGCAGTGGGCATGACTGGCCAGCTGAAAACTGTCGCCGGCATGCAGGGTGACCGGCTCGTCGTCAGCCAGCCACAACGTCAGCTCGCCCTCCAGGACATAGCCGCCCTGCTCCGAGCTGTCATTCATGTGCCGGTCGCCGCTGCTGGCGCCGGGCTCGAGCTGGCTTTCCAGCATCGAGAACGAGGCGCGCATTTTTGGTGAAACCAGGATGTCGGTAATGCCGTCGGCGTAGTACAGGGTGCGGCGCTCGTCCGGACGGGTCACCCACGGCAGGGCCATGGGTTTGGGCAGACTGTAGAAATAAGTGGTCGGCACGCCGAGGGTTTCGCTGATGGCGGTCAAGTCAGCCACCGTCGGCCGTGACAGGCCGCGCTCGACTTGCGAGAGAAAGCCCACGGAACGACCGATCTTGTCCGCCAACTCCTTGAGCGTATATTTTTTGTGTTTGCGCAGGTCCTGGATCAGGATCGCCAGCGCCGAGATTTCTTCTTGCATGTCCATCCAAAGGCTTCCAGAAAGGGTGCAATTCAAACGCTGTCGCGCAGTCGGTACCAGGCCTTGCCCATGGCTTCCAGTGGCGCTGCCATGTATTTGCCGCCGGGAAAACTGCCGTTGATCAAGCCCTGGTACAGCGCCAGTTCATCCGGCTGCCCCAGTATCGCGTCCGACACTGCACGGGCACCGGCCAAGGTCGGCAGTACACCGTGCCCGGAATACCCCTGCAGCCAGTAAAGGTCACCCCGTCGACCGATGTCCGGTGTGCGCTTGAGGGTGAGGTCGATGTGGCCGCCCCAGGCGAATTCCAGTTCGACGCCCTTGAGCTGGGGAAACACCCGCTCCAGGCAGGGCCGGGTCGCGGCGGCGATGTCCCGGGGCATTCCACCCAGGTAGGTGCAGCCACCGCCGAACAGCAGGCGGTTGTCCGGGGTGCGGCGGAAATAATCGAGTACGAACTGATTGTCGGTGACGCACACATTGCCCGGTAACAGCGCGGTCGCCTGTTGTTCCGTGAGTGGCGCCGTGGCCACCTGATAGGTGCCGACCGGCAACACGCAACTGGACAGCTTCGGATCAAGCCGATCGAGATAAGCGTTGCACGCCAGCACCAACACATCGGCACGAACGCGACCGCGCCCGGTGTTGACCACGTACCCATTGCCCTCTTCGCGGTAACTCAGTGCCTGACTCTGCTCATGGATGCGCCCACCGGCACGCTCGATGGCGGCGGCCAGGCCGAGTGCCAGTTTCAGCGGGTTCAGGTGCCCGCCTTCCGGGTCGAACAGGCCCGCCTGATAGCGCTCACTGGCGACCCATTGCGGTAATTGCGCACGGGGTATGAACTGCAACCCGTCGTGGCCCCATTTGTGGCTGGCCTCATGCTGCCACTCGGTGAGCAGATTGACCCGTCGCGGCATCACCGAGGTCCAGAGATGACCGGGCCGATAATCACACTCGAAATCGTGCCGTGCCGGTAATGCGCGCAACTCCCGCGCCGCCCAGCGCATGCCGTCCCACAGGCGCCGCGCTCGTTCATGACCCAGCGCTGCCTCCAATGGAGGCATGTCGCACGACCAACCGAGAATGGCCTGGCCGCCATTGCGTCCCGACGCCGCCCACGCCACCCGGCTGGCTTCCAGCACGGTCACGCGCTTGCCGGCCAGGGCCAGTCGCAGCGCGGTATGCAGGCCGCTGAAGCCGGCGCCGATGACCAACACGTCGGTGTCCTGCTCCCCTTCCAGGGCCGCTCGATCGACTAAACGATCCGCGCAGCTGTGGGCGTAGTAACTGTCGACATGCCGGGTGGATTGTTGAAACATGCGGGCCTCATGAAATTTTATATTTATAATTTCATGAAAAAATACAGGTTAAATTTCACAGCCGCAACCTTTCAGCCGGAAAAAAGCTATTCACCCCATTCCGGGAAATACCGATAACTGTAGGAGCCAGCTTGCTGGCGATGGAGCCAGATGGAACGCGTTATCGTTGACGTCCATCGCGAGCAAGCTCGCTCCTACAGGGCGCCGCATTCAGCCAGATGGAACGCGCCTGTGACACCGCCTTCGCTGGCAAGCCAGCTCCTACAGGGCCTGTCATGCGATAGGGATCAGCGGATCAGCAGCGGCCCATGCCGTTTCGCGATTGGCTGCCGGTGGGTAGATCCACTGGGTGTTGATCTGCGTCTTGAGCGCCTTGCCTTCCTGCCTGACCAGCTTGACCTGGCGATCCCAGCCTTCGGTGTACACCGCGCCCCAGGCCCCCAGGTCCAGACAGGTCACGTATTTGGGCTGGCGGTACGGCGTCGGGTCCACGCCCAGCATCTGCGCGGCGACGTTGTTGCCGGCATGGCGGCCCAACACGATGGCGTGCTGGCACGTCATCAAGGCGTAGTTGCCGATGTCGTCAGTGGCGGCGTAGGCGACATCGCCGGTGGCGAAGATGTCGTCCTGGCCGATGACTTTCAGGTGGCTGTCCACGTGCAGCCGGCCCAGGTGATCGCGTTCGCCGGGGATCTGCTCGGTCAGCGAGCTGGCCCGCACGCCGGTGGTCCAGATCACGGTGCTGGCGTCGATACGCTGGCCGTCGCTCAGGTTGACGCCGCTGGCGTCGATGGCGACCACCGAGGCTCGCAAGTGCCATTTCACCCCCGTCTCGAGGCTGGCTTCTTCGATCGACCTGGCGATCTCGGGCCCCATGGATCCGCCGATTTTCTCGCCGCGATCGACGATGATCACTTCGATATCAGCCTCGTCACCCAGGATCGCCCGCAGGCGCGCCGGCATTTCAGTCGCCGTTTCAATCCCGGTGAAGCCGCCGCCGGCGACCACCACTGTGTTGCGGGCTTTGCTGTGCGGCAGGTTGGCCAGGGATTTGAGGTGGTTTTCCAGGCGCATGGCCTGTTCGATCTGGTCGACGTCGAACGCATGTTCGGTCACACCCGGGGTGCTGGACTGCGCCAGGCGGCTGCCGGTGGCCAGAACGAGTTTGTCGTAGCTGCACACCTGTCGGGAGCCCGAGGCATCGATGTAGCCCACGCGCTTTTGCTCCACATCGATGGATTCTGCAGCGCCCTTGATGAACTTGACGCCGACCGCATCGAACAGCTCGCCGATCGGTGCCGCCAGTTGGTGCGCATTCGGTTCATAGAAGCGCGGACGAACACGCAGCTCGGCTTGCGGGGCCAACACGGTGACTTCAACGTCGTTGTGAGCATGGATATCGAACAGGCGGGTCGCGCTCAACGCCGTCCACATGCCACCGAAACCTGCGCCGATTACCAGAATGTGCTGTTTCATTTTCAACTCCGGGGGAAGACCAAATGATGAGTTCGCCAGCGGTCGTACGCTTGCCAGTGCCGACCGAACAACTACGACTCTATTGATCCGAGTTAGATTGCGCAATAGTTTTTTTTTGATGGTTGCTATCGACGCGCTCGATTGCTCAACACCCTCAACCCCCAATAAGTGCTGTGCCATTCAGCGCGCATGAGGCGCGTTGCCTGACGCTGGACCAGCTGTTAATATTTACGACAACATTAGTCGGAGATACCAATGTCTCTTTACAGCGCTGGCGTCGAGTACGGCATTCATTGCCTGATTTTTCTGGTGGGGAACCACGGGGACACCCGTGAGGCGAGCGTGCGTGACCTCGCCGAGCTGCAAGGCGTGCCTCTGGACTACCTGGCAAAAATCTTCACCCGGCTGGCCAAGGCAAAACTGGTGGTGGCCACCGAGGGCGTGCGCGGCGGGTTCAAGCTGGCCAGGCCTGCGGACGAAATCAGCGTGCTCGATATCGTCAATGCCATCGACGGCCAGAAGCTGATCTTTGATTGCCGCGAGATTCGCGGGCGGTGCGCGTTGTTCGAAGGCGCCACGCCCGACTGGGCGGTGGCCGGTCCCTGCGCGGTCCATGGGGTGATGCTGACGGCGCAGAAACGCATGGAAGAAGCCCTCGCCCAGCAGACCATCCTGGATCTGGCGCGCAGGGTCGGGCGCAAGGCCCCGCCGGAATTCGGCGTGCAAGTGGAGCACTGGATGAACGATCGTCGGGAAAAGAAAAGCGCTGCAAACGCTCAGGCAAGCGACGACACCCTCATCCAGGTGAGCGAGATCCGCGACTGAATCCTACAAACAGTCTCGTACGGCCTGGCGCAGCGCCCCGGATTTGGCCCAGGGCGGCCCCTGATAAAGCGATACCCGACTACCGTCTTTCGATTTCACGATATCGAGGATCTCGTCGGCCGTGATGATGCTCGGTGCCGTGATCCGGTAACCATTGGAAATCCCCGCCTGAGTCGAGTTGGGCACCACTTGCTGCCAGGCCGGCAGAACGCAGGCAGCGTATTCTTTTGGCGGCTTTTCGCTGTACTTGCTGACATTCGGTTCACCCGGCACCACTGAAGCGGGCAACGAACAGCCCGCCAGCAACGCCGCCCCCAAGCCCCCGATCAACATTCGCATGACACTTCCCTTTCCTGAAAAGGGGGCAATGTAGCGCGTCGCCGACCAGACATCCATCCATTGAACAGAACTCAGTGAGGGGCATTTGTATCGCCCGACTCTGGATACGACCTGGCGTTCAAATAGGTCATCCACCGTTCGTAGGCATCATGCTGCCATTGAGTGACCCGCTCCCATTCCGGGCCGCTCAGCTGATGAGCAGAAATGAGCTTCATCATTTCCGTCGTGGCCGCGTCGAGATCGACTATCAGTTCATGGGCGTGAAATCGGAAATCATCGGTAGTCGTCATTTGAAAGGGCCTCGTCACAGCAAAAAAGTGGCTACTTCAGTACGACACCCACCTGGCAAATTCGCGTTATTTTCCCGACAGAAGGAAGCGCCTTTCATCCCTAACCTTTAACACAGACCACCTGACGCAGGGTATGCACCACTTCCACCAGCTCGCGCTGCGCCTGCATGACCTTGTCGATATCCTTGTAGGCCATCGGAATTTCATCGATCACCGACGCATCCTTGCGGCACTCCACATGGGCCGTTGCGCGGATCTGATCGTCGACGGTGAAGGTGTTTTTCGCTTTGGTACGGCTCATGGTGCGGCCGGCGCCGTGGCTGCAGGAGCAGAACGATTGCTCATTGCCCAAGCCGCGGACGATGAAGCTTTTCGCCCCCATGGAGCCGGGAATGATCCCAAGCTCGCCTTTTTTCGCCGACACCGCGCCCTTGCGGGTGACCCACACGTCCTCGCCGAAATGCTGCTCCTTCTGCACATAGTTGTGATGACAGTTGACGGCCTCCAGCGCCACTTCGAATGGCTTGCGTATCACCTGCCGCGCGGCTCCGATTACCGCCTGCATCATCAAGGCCCGGTTTTGCCGGGCGAAATCCTGGGCCCAGCCCACTGCTTCGACGTAGTCCGCGAAATGCCGACTGCCTTCTTTGAAATAAGCCAGGTCGCGGTCCGGCAGATTGGCCAGGTGCTGGCGCATGTCCGCCTGGGCCAATTGAATGAACAGGTTGCCAATGGCGTTACCGACGCCGCGCGAGCCGCTGTGCAGCATCAACCAGACCCTGTCGGCTTCGTCCAGGCAGACCTCGATGAAATGGTTGCCGCTGCCCAGGGTGCCCAAATGGTGGCGGTTGTTGGTGCTGGCCAGTTTCGGGTACTTGGCGGTAATCGCCTTGAACCGTTGATCGAGCGCCGCCCAGGCCTGGTCCGCCTGCTTTGGCACGCTGTGCCACGCGCCTTCGTCGCGGCGACCTCGGCTCAATGTACGCCCGTGGGGTACGGCCTTTTCGATGGCGCTACGGAGCGCGTGCAGGTTGTCGGGCAAGTCGGCGGCGGTCAGCGTGGTGCGCGCGGCGATCATGCCGCAACCGATGTCGACCCCGACGGCGGCCGGAATGATCGCGCCCACGGTGGGGATCACGCTGCCAATGGTCGAGCCTTTGCCCAGGTGCACATCGGGCATGACCGCCAGGTGTTTGAAGATGAACGGCATCTTCGCAGTGTTGATCAGTTGCTGTCGGGCTTCGCTTTCGACCGGGACGCCCTCGGTCCAGAGCTTGATCGGCTTGCCGTCGCGTACTTCCAGCAATTGCCAGGTAGTTACTTGCATGACTGCGTGTCCACTCGGGATCGGACGAACATAACGCTTCCCCGTCGAAATAGGACTAAGATTTCGTAGCGGAGCTTATCAGGAGGTCATTATGTGGCTTAACGAATCGGAAAACGAACTTCGACGTGATCTGCAAAGCGTTGCCTCGGATTTACGATGGTCGGCGGTAGAGCTGTTACGCATAGCGGAACAGTTGCGCCTGGCGGGCAATGATGTGGATGCACACGCAGCCCTGCGCTTGTGCGACCTGTTCCAGGGCGATGAACAGCGATTGGCGGGCTATGCCGAAGAGGTGAAGGCCAAGGCCATCAGTCGAAAACCGCACGATCCGCCGGAAAATGACAAGCCCCGGCGAACCGGGGCTTAAGTGCACTATTTATCCGTTGTCTGGCTGCTGGCGGGCTTTTTAGCCCGAGGCTTGTAACCGGGGAGAGAGGCTGCAAAGGCCAGTGCCTCTTCCCTGCTGGCAAAAGCACCGAGCCGGTCACCCTCGGTGCAGACCCGCCACGGGCCGTTGTTTACGCTGAGTACGTCATAACCGTTCATGTGCATCTTGTTGAGCATGGGGACACTCATGGTTACCTCCTGTTCGGCAGTGATCAGCCGCCTTTGACTTGATTACCTTACACCTGACCCTTACTTAAATGCAGACCAGACGTCGCGCCGGTGGTTGCAGTTGGATTGCACTTTCCCTGCGTCCCGTCACTCCAACCTTTCAAGCACCGATCTGACCGGTTCAGGCTGGAATATTGCATTTGCAGGTTTGATTCATGACAACAGGCGATCAAGTGACAGATGAAAGTACGCGCAACCGTCATTTGCGAGCAGGACCGACATATCCTGCTGGTACGCAAGCCAAAGAGTCGCTGGACGCTGCCGGGTGGCAAAGTCGAGCGCGGTGAAACCATCGCGGGCGCGGCCATGCGCGAACTTCTGGAGGAAACCGGGCTAGGGGTCGATGGGTTGCTGTATCTGATGGAGCTGCAAACCGGCAACACGCGACACCACGTCTATGAGGCGTCGGTGTTGAACCCGGGTGCGGCTCGGCCGCTAAACGAAATCTTCGATTGCATCTGGTATCCGCTGGAGGCGATCCAGAATCTGGACACAAGCGACGCCACGCTTAAAATCGTCACAGCGTTTCAGCGTCGCTTTTAACCGTCGATAGCGGTCAGCCTTGGTCGCCACCACCGACAGGCAGGGTCATGCCGGTGATGTAGGAGGCTTCGTCGCTGGCCAGGAACAGGATGGCGCCGGCCTGTTCATCCAGTGTGCCGTAGCGTTTCATCAGACTGCTGTCGAGGGTCTGGTCGACGATCTGCTGATACCACACCTTCTCCTCGGCACTTTGCTGCGCGGTATTGCGCGGAATGGCCCGCGGCGGCGCTTCGGTACCACCGGGTGCCGTGGCGTTGACCCGAATCCCGCGACCGGCGGTTTCGAACGCCAGGCACGCGGTCAGTGCATTCACCCCGCCTTTCGCCGCGCCGTAGGGCACGCGATTGACGCTGCGGGTGGCGATGGACGACACGTTGACGATGGCGCCACTGCCCTGTTCAAGCATGAACGGTAGCGCGGCATGGCAGCACCACAACGTCGGGAACAGCGAGCGACGCACTTCGGCTTCGATCTGCTGTGCTTCGTAGTGCTCGAACGGTTTGGCCCAGATCGTGCCGCCGACGTTGTTGATCAAAATATCCAGGCGACCGAAGTGCTCCACGGCGGCTTGCATCACCCGGCTGCATTCGTCGTATTGCTCAAGATCGGCGGTCAGGGCGAGCACCTGGCTGCCCTGCGCCAATTCCTTCTGCACCTCGAACACCAGCTCGGAGCGGTCGACCAGGATCAACTGCGCCCCTTCCGCCGCCATGCGTTCGGCCACCCGGCGACCGATACCCTGGGCGGCACCGGTAATCAGCGCGACTTTTCCGTGAAATCTGTTCATGTGTACCTCGTGACGAAGGATTGCATCCTGTGGGAGCGAGACCGGCTTGCCGGCGAAAGCGGTCTGGCGGGCGACATCGATGTTGAATGTACTGGCCTCTTCGCGAGCAAGCCCGCTCCCACATGGGTTCTTTGCCGGGCTTGCGGGTGATTCACGCTGCGCTGGCGGCAAATTTTTCGTAGTAGAAGTTCGCCGGGGCGATGCCTTGTTCGCGGATGAACTGACTGACGGCCTCGACCATCGGCGGCGGGCCGCACAGGTAGACATCGACGTCGCCATCGTTCAAATGCTTGGGTTCGATGTGCTGGGTCACGTAGCCCTTGAGCGGGTGCTGGCTGTCTGGGCTGGCCACGCAAGCGCTGAAGCTGAAGTTCGGGATGCGGGCGGCGAAAGCTTCCAGTCGATCCATTTCCACCAGGTCGAAATCGTTCGTTACGCCGTAGATCAGGTGCAACGGATGCTCACTGCCCTGCTCGGCGATTTTCTCCAGCATGGCGGTAAACGGCGCAAGACCGGTGCCGCCAGCCAGCAGCAACAACGGACGGCGGATGTCGCGCAGGTAAAAACTGCCCAACGGCCCGGCCAGGCTCATGCTGTCGCCCGCCTTTGCCATACCGGTGAGGAAGCTGCTCATCAGGCCGCCAGGCACGTTGCGAATC
The DNA here is from genome assembly GCF_001661075.1 of Pseudomonas silesiensis. Taxonomy (NCBI): domain Bacteria; kingdom Pseudomonadati; phylum Pseudomonadota; class Gammaproteobacteria; order Pseudomonadales; family Pseudomonadaceae; genus Pseudomonas; species Pseudomonas silesiensis. The sequence continues at coordinate 2,406,026 of NZ_CP014870.1, read as the reverse complement.
AGGAAGCTGACCTCGCCATCACGCTGCAACGAGCTGAACGAGTAGGCGCGGGTCTGTTCGCTGCCGGGAATCCCGAGGTTCACGTACTGCCCCGGCAGGAACGCCAGTTTGCTCAGGGCTTCACCCTTGATCGACAGCGCGATGGTGCTGTCGGACAACTGGCGCACGGCGCTGATGGTGGCGTCGTAGCTGGACTGGCGGGTGCGGCAGACTTCCGAAGAGGTCGGCACACGGACCACGCAATCGCTCAGGGCACGCATCTGGCAGGTGAGGACAAAACCTTGCTCGGCCTCATCGCTGCTGAGGGCGTCTTCGATGTATTCCTCGCCCAGGTCATAGCGACCGGCTTCGGCGAAACATTTGCAAGTGCCGCAGGCGCCGTCACGGCAGTCCAGCGGAATGTTGATGCCCTGGCGGTACGCGGCATCGGCCACGGTTTCACCGGCATTGGCGTCGATAAAGCGGGTGACGCCGTCTTCGAAGTTGAACGCAATGGAATGGGTCATGACGGCAGCCTCACAAATGGTAAACATCGATGACCTGGCGAACGTAGTCGTTCTTCAGGATCACTTTCTTGGCCTTGATCAGCGGGTTCTCACCGCGCACATCCAGGGTGTAGAAGCTGCTGCCGAAATAGCTGTCGACGGTCTTGTAGCGGAAGCTCAGGGTGTGCCAGTTGAAGCGCACCTTGCACAGCCCGTCGGCTTGTTCGAGCAGCTCGATGTTGCTGATGTTGTGGGAGGTACGGGTGTCCGGCATGGTGGCGCTGGACCGCTCGGTCTTGATCCGGAACACGCGATCTTCCAGGCCAGTGCGGTTGCCGTACCAGATCAGCGAGATTTCCCGCTGCGGGTCTTCGGTCAGCTCGTCGTTGTCGTCCCAGGAAGGCATCCAGAAGGTGGCGTCCGGCGCATACAACTCCAGCCATTCATCCCATTGCCGGTCATCGAGGTAGCGGGCTTCGCGATAGAGGAAGTCGCGCACGGCTTCATAGGTGATAGTCATTGCACGGCCTCCACTGCAATCAGGTCGGACTGCTCGGCGGCCAGGGCCTTGAGCATGGTCTGCTGCCAATATTTGTGCTGCAGCACGAACAGGCCTTCGTCTTCGGTGCGCACGCCGCTGAGCAGCGGATGCAGATCGATTTCCTTCGCGGCCTCATCGGCGCCTTCGACCCAGTGCTCGGCACCACGGGACATGTCGTTCCAGGCCGTCGCGCTGCCCTCATAACTGGTCTGGCAGGAGCGGAACTCTTCCAGGTCGTCCGGGGTGGCCATGCCGCTGACGTTGAAGAAATCCTCGTACTGGCGAATCCGGCTCGAACGGGCGTGGTCGCTTTCGCCTTTGGGGGCGATGCAGTAAATGGTGATTTCCGTGCGGTTGACCGAGATCGGCCGGGCGATGCGGATCTGCGAGCTGAACTGGTCCATCAGGTACACGTTCGGGTACAGGCACAGGTTGCGCGAGTTCTCGATCATCCAGTCCGCCCGGGCCTTGCCGAAGTCCTGGGCCAGCTCGTCACGGCGCTCGTACAACGGGCGGTCCTCAGGGTTGGCCCAGCGGGTCCAGAGCAGCATGTGGCCCTTGTCGAAGGAGTAGAACCCCCCACCCTGCTTGGCCCAGCTGCCGGCGCTCATGGTCGGGTTGTCATCGCCGGCCTCGCGCTGCTTGCGCTGGTTCTGGGTCGCGGCGTAGTTCCAGTGCACAGAGCTGACGTGATAGCCGTCGGCGCCGTTTTCGGCGGTGAGTTTCCAGTTGCCTTCGTAGATGTAGCTGGAGGAACCGCGCAGCACTTCCAGGCCATCGGCGGACTGGTCGACGATCATGTCGATGATCTTCGCCGACTCGCCCAGGTGCTCGACCAGCGGCAACACATCAGCGTTGAGGCTGCCGAACAGGAAGCCGCGATAGGATTCGAAGCGCGCCACCTTGGTCAGATCGTGGGAGCCTTCGCAGTTGAAGCTGGCCGGGTAGCCCGCTTCGGCCGGATCCTTGACCTTGAGCAGCTTGCCGGAGTTGTTGAAGGTCCAACCGTGGAACGGGCAGGTGTAGGAGCTCTTGTTGCCGGACTTATGGCGGCACAGCGTCGCGCCGCGGTGACTGCAGGCGTTGAGGAATGCATTGAGCACACCGTCCTTGTTGCGCGCGATAAAGATCGACTGGCGCCCCATGGTGGTGGTGTAGAAATCGTTTTTGTTCGGGATCTGGCTTTCGTGGGCGAGGTACAGCCAGTTGCCTTCGAAGATGTGTTTCATCTCCAGGTCGAACAGCCGTGGATCGGTGAACATCTCGCGTTTGCAGCGATAGATGCCCTGCTCTGGATCGTCTTCAAGCAGGGAATGCAGGTATTCGGGTCGCAGGGTCATGGCCACCGCCTCCATTGTTATTGTCAGGCAGGGCCATGCTAGGACGGGGGGATGGGGCGGACTATCCGCTGGGTGCAGACCTGTATCCGTTTTGTGCAAAGGTCAATAGGGAAAGGGTAGGAGCCAGCCTGCTGGCGATGGGCGTTAACGATGACGCGGACTGCCTGGAGGTACGCGGCGCCCTGGAGTCCATCGCAGGCAAGCCGGTCTCGCTCCTACAGGCTCATGTGGCGGTTAACTGTAGGAGCGAGCTTGCTCGCGATGGACGTTAACGATGACGCGGGCTGCCTGGAGATACCCGGCGCCCTCGAGTCCATCGTCGGAACGCCGCCCGGAGCAAGCTCGCTCCTACAGTTGATCTGTGTCGCGACGGGTCAATGCCGGCGCTTGAGGGTATCGGAAGGCAATTCGCCGAACTGCTTGCGGTAGTTGTCCGAGAACCGCCCCAGGTGCAGGAAGCCGTAATCCATCGCCACCTCCGTGACGTTGCGCACGTTGCAGGTCGGGTCGCTCAGGCAGGCATTGATGCGCTCGAGGCGCTTGTGCCGGATGTAATTTTTCGGCGTGGTGCCGGCGTTGCGTTCGAACAAGCCGTACAGCGAGCGCAGGCTCATCCGCGCCTGGCGGGCCAGCTCTTCGCTGTCGATGTCCTGCTTGAGGTTACGCTCGATGTAGTCGGCGATCACCTCGAAGGTGGCCGTCTGAGAGCCGAGACTGATACGGCTGACATTGGTCTTCATCAGGCTGAGCATCTTGCTGACGATGATCTGCGCGTAGTGCTCCTGCACCTTGGGGATTTGCTCGGTAGCTTCGGCTTCCTGGCAAATCATCGCCAGCAGGCCGACAAAGCCTTCAAGTTCGTCGAGCTGATAGCGGTTCTCCAGGAACCGCACGCCCTGCCCCGGATACCGCCAGCGCTGCTCATCGCACACGGACTCGAGCAATGTCGTGGGGACCTTGAGGATGAATTTCTCGCAATCGTCGGAGTAAGTCAGGTCCACCGGGTCGTCGGGGTTGATCAACAGCAATTCGCCGGGGGCAAAGTAGTGTTCCTGGCCGTGGCCGCGCCACAGGCAGTTGCCTTGCAGCAATACCTGCAGGTGATAGATGCTTTCGAGGGCGCCGGAGGTGACCCGTACGCTGCCGCCATAGCTGATGCGACAGAGGTCGAGGCTGGCAAATTTGCGGTGATTGAGGCTGGCCAGCGGTCGCCCGGCCCGTGGCATCAGGATGCAATGGTTACCGACGTGCTGATTGACGTAGCCCGACACCGCGTAAGGATCGGCGTGGTCGAATACGGTGCTGCGCTGACTCAACAATTGCGCTTGCATCATCGGGTCACTCTCGTTGTTGTTATAGGGTGCTGCGGTCTTGCGGGCACTGCTTGCAAGGGCATGTCAGTGAAGCGACTTGTGGGAGTAACCTGCGGGCTCAACCTGTGGGAGCGAGCTTGCTCGCGAAGGCGGCGTGTCAGTCAACGTTGATGTTGAAGCTGATGGCCCTTTCGCCGGCAAGCCGGTATCGCTCCTACAGGTTACTCCACAGGTCGCTCCCACAGGTTATTTCATCGCCCGGGACCATTGCTTGAGGATATCAGTCCTCGAGCGCGCGAACCCGCTCGTGACGCTGCTGTTCATCGGGTTGTGCGGAGGTCTGCAAGGTGAAATCGAAGTCGATTTCGGCAAAACGACCGCTCACGCCGTGGGCCGCTGCCCGCGCCTGATCCTCGCTGAAGGTGATTTTGGCGATCAGCTCGTCACGGGTGGCATAGGCAAAATCGTCATGCAGGTACTGATCGCCATCCAGGTTGATCTGGGTGGTCAGGTGGCGATGATCCGGCGCCGAGATGAAGAAGTGGATATGCGCCGGACGCTGGCCATGACGGCCCAGTTGATCGAGCAGCTGCTGGGTTGGACCATCCGGCGGGCAACCGTAGCCCGATGGCACGATGCTGCGGAAACGATAGCGACCTTCGGCATCGGTAACGATGCGCCGACGCAGGTTGAATTCCGACTGGGTGGTATCGAAGTAGGAGTAGGTGCCGCCGGTATTGGCGTGCCAGACATCCACCACCGCACCGGCCAGGGGCTCGCCGTCGGTGTTCTTGACCTGGCCTTGCATAAACAGCACCACACCCGGATCGACGCCGTCGTCCAGACGTGCCTGGCCTTCCGACAGCGGCGCACCGGCCACGTACAGCGGGCCTTCGATGGTCCGCGGCGTGCCGCCAGCCTTGCCGGCCTGCTCGTCTTCGGCGTCCATCAACAGGTCGAGATAATGCTCCAGACCGATACCGGCCACCAGCAACCCTGCCTCCTGACGCGCACCCAGCACGTTGAGGTAGTTGACGGCTTTCCAGAACTCTTCCGGGGTTACGGCCAGGTCTTCGATGATATTCACCGAGTCACGCAGGATGCGGTAGACCAGGGCCTTGGTGCGCGGGTTGCCTGCATCGTTGAGCAGGCCGCTGGCCTCTTCGAGAAACTTTTGTACTTCGGCAGTATGGGAAATCTTGACGTTCATTTTGGTGGGTTCCTCATCTTGTAGTTATTAGCGTAGCGAACTGAACAGGCTGGGTTCAGCGGTCATCTTCGCGAATCGACGAAGGATGCCGGCACATCGCGGTGACTTCGATCGCCATATACGGGTACAACGGCAGCTGCATCAGCAGATCGTGCAATTCCTGGACGCTATCGACATCGAACACGCTGTAATTGGCATACAGGCCGGCGATGCGCCACAGGTGACGCCACTTGCCCTGCTCTTGCAGGCGCTGGGCCAGGGCTTTTTCGTCAGCCTTGAGCCTGGCGGCGACTTCGGGATTCATGTCGACCGGCAGGTTCACGGTCATTTTTACGTGGAACAGCATGATGCACTCCTCAGGCGTGATGAAGGACAGTGGATGATTTGTCGCGACGGAAAAACGCCAGGCGCTCTTCATCCAGGCTCAGGCCCAGGCCCGGTGTTTTCGGCACGTGCAGTTCGAAGTCGCGATAGACCAGCGGCTCGCTGAGAATGTCCTCGGTCAGCAGCAATGGACCGAACAGCTCGGTGTCCCAGGCCAGTTTGTTCAGGGTGACAAAGGCATGGGCCGAGGCCAGGGTGCCGACGCCACCTTCAAGCATCGTGCCGCCATACAGGCCGATACCGGCCGCTTCGGCGATGGCCGCGGTGCGCAATACGGCGCGAGGGCCGCCATTCTTGGCGATCTTCAAGGCGAACACCGACGCCGCGCCTTCCCGCGCCAGGTTGAAGGCATCCTCCACGCATTCGATGGACTCATCGGCCATGATCGGCGCCGGGCTCACGGCGTTCAGACGCGCCATGCCGGAGCGGTTGTTGCGCGAGATCGGTTGTTCGATCAGGTCGATGCCGTTGGTGCCCAGGATCCGGCAGGCACGCAAGGCGACTGCTTCATCCCAGGCCTGATTGACATCGACCCGCACGCTGGCGCGATCACCCAGGGCTTTCTTGATGGCGATAACGTGGCCCAGATCGCGGTTGACTTCACCGGCGCCGATCTTCAGCTTGAAGATCCGGTGACGGCGCAGGTCGAGCATTTGTTCGGCTTCGGCGATGTCCTTGGCGGTGTCGCCACTGGCCAGGGTCCAGGCCACTGGCAGGGCATCACGCACCCGGCCGCCGAGCAATTCGCTGACCGGCAGGCCGAGGCGCTTGCCCTGGGCGTCGAGCAAAGCGGTCTCGATGCCGGATTTGGCGAACGTGTTGCCACGGATGCTGCGTTCCAGACGCAACATCGCGGCGTTCACGTTGCTGGCGTCCTGGCCCAGCAACAGCGGCGTGAAGTGTTTATCGATATTGGTCTTGATGCTTTCAGGGCTTTCGTTGCCGTAGGCCAGGCCGCCGATGGTGGTGGACTCGCCAATGCCTTCGATGCCGTCGGCACAGCGCACACGAATGATCACCAGGGTCTGGTTCTGCATGGTGTGCATCGCCAGCTTGTGCGGGCGGATGGTTGGCAGATCGACGATGATCGTCTCGATCGATTCAATGGCTGTTGCAAGCATGTCGATACCCGTCAGGTTCTTGAAGTTCTGATCTGGATTCTCGTACGGCTTTTTCCGGGCGGCCAATATAGAATTAGTCTGGCTTGATACCTTAAAGGTATTCAGTCACTCAATATCCGGAGGTTCCATGGAACTGCGTCACCTGCGTTATTTTCAGGTGCTGGCCAAATCGCTCAATTTCACCCGCGCCGCCGAGCTGCTGCACATTGCCCAGCCGCCGCTGAGTCGACAGATCCAGCAACTGGAAGACGAGCTGGGGGTCATGTTGCTGGAGCGCGGGCGGCCGCTGAAGCTGACCGACGCCGGGCGGTTTTTCCATGAGCACTCCAGCGCCCTGCTCGAACAGCTGGCCAAGGTGTGCGACAACACGCGGCGCATCGGCCTGGGCGAAAAGACCTGGCTGGGCATCGGCTTTGCGCCATCGACCCTCTACGGCGTCCTGCCCGAGCTGATTCGCCGCTTGCGCAGCGGCGAGCCCCTGGAACTTGAGCTCGGGCTCTCGGAAATGACCACGCTGCAACAGGTGCAGGCGCTCAAGGCCGGGCGCATCGATATCGGCTTCGGGCGGATCCGTATCGACGACCCGGCCATCATCCAGACCGTGTTGACCGAAGACCGGCTGGTCGCTGCCCTGCCCGCCGGCCATCCGTTGCTGGCCGGGCCGATCAGCCTGCGCGAACTGGCGAAGGAGCCCTTTGTGCTGTACCCCGGCAACCCGCGGCCGAGCTATGCCGACCATGTGATTGCCTTGTTCGAGTCCTATGGCGTGAGCATCCATGTGGCGCAATGGACCAATGAACTGCAAACCGCCATCGGCCTGGTGGGCGCCGGCATCGGGGTCACGCTGGTGCCGGCCTCGGTGCAATTGCTGCACCGCGACGACATCGGCTTCACCCCGCTGCTGGAAGACAACGCCACCTCGCCGATCATCCTCAGCCGGCGTGTCGGCGATGTTTCGCCGGGGTTGAATCATTGCCTGGGGATGATCGAGGAGCTGTTGCCAACGGCATGAAGCGGCGATGCGACAGGCGCATGCGTCCTGTGCAGGTCCCCGCTTCAATGGTCATTGCCATTCCAAAGCCAATTCCAGATGCCCGGCAGTTTGACCGCCTGTGAACTGTCTTGAACGGTGCGCGCCATGGCGGCCCATTGCAGCGCGGCGGTATCGTCGTAAAACGGCTTCTGCGCCACCTTCACCCCGGTTGCACCGGCGCTGTCGAGGAGGATCTGCAGGTACTCACGGGTATGCCGGGCGGTGTAGCGATTGAGATCGTGAAAGGTCACCACCACCGGAATCACGCCATCCACCGTCGGCAGCTCGCCCTGCGCGATCCGTTCGCGAATTTCGGAAAGTTGCCGCAGCATATGCGCTCTTCGACGGGGACTGGCGTTGAAACCCCAGATCTTGCCGTCATTGGCGCTCAGGTCGGTGAGCAGCAGATGCAAACCGTGTCGCTGATAAGCGGCAAAGGTGCGTTTGTCGTAGCTCCAGAATGGCGGACGTAACAAGGTCGGTGGTACGCCGGTAATCGCGGCAATGTCGGCGCTGCCGTTGCTCAGCGACTGCTCCAGTTCTTCCGCGTCCAGGGCGCGATGATTGCTGTGCCCGGGTGTGGCGGTGTGCAAGCCCAGAATGTGACCTTCGGCCTGTTCACGCCGCATGATCTCGCGCCCCAGTTCGCTGCCGCCGGCCCGTGAAGCACGGGTCTGCACGAAGAACACCGCCTTGATATCCGCCTGCAGCGGGTTGCGTGCCAGGCTGTCGAGCACGGTCACGGTCGGGTTCCACCAACTCGATGCGCTGGGACCATCGTCGAAGGTCAGCAGGAATCGGATCGGGGGTTGCGCACGCAGACGTTGCTCGGTCTGCGGCGTCATCTCGATGGGAGAAGCGATGCACCCCAGCAGACCGACTGCGATGGCGAACGCCGATAAAACCTTGACCAGCTGTTTCATGTTTTGCCTTGGGCCAGACTGTTGCGCCCACACACGTGTGCGGGCGCAGGTTGGAACAAGGTACACCGGGTTTGGTTCCGAGGCTTATAGAACCTGACGCTCAACCGCAAATGCGTGAAGGGCTAAGGCGGCATTCATTGTAGGAGCTAGCTTGCTAGCGAAGGTCGACAACGATAACGCGTGCTTCCTGGCGAAACGCGGCGCTCCAGGGTCAATCGTCGGAACGCCGCCCGAAGCAAGCTTGCTCCTGCAATGGCATCAGTGCAGATCGATCAGGGTTTCAACGGAATCTCCACATCGCGATCTGACAACTCTCTGCTGTCATCATGCTTCCAGGTCTGGGACGAACGCCGCTGCTCCTCGAGTTCTTCTTCCGTCGGTTCATCCATGTCTTCATCATCCGGTTCCGGACGCTTTGGATCAGTTGCCATGCTCACCTCTCTTCCTGAAGGGATCGGTCATCAGCTTTAAGCGTAGAACAGTTTCGAGCACCCGGGTCACAGCCACCCGCGCAGCAAAAAGAAAAAGCCCATGCTCAACAGCATGCTGAGCAGGGTGTTGCGCGTGTAAAGCACCAGCCCCACCGCCACCAGCGAACTGATCAGATAGGGATTGTCCCACTGCAGGTTCAACTGTTTGTCCGGCATGAACACGATCGGCCCGCAGATCGCGGTCAGCATGCCCGGCACTGCGAAACCGAGGAACTGCCGGGCATTGCTGCTCAGGCGCAGCGGCAACCGGGGTTCGAGAAACACGTAGCGGTTGAGGAACACCAGGATGCCCATGCCGACAATCACCGCCCAGACCATCATGTGCGAGCACCGTAGAATTTGTTGCAGACAAAGCCGGCCGTCATGCCCGCCAGCCCCGACAGCACCAGCGCCGAGCCCCATTGCCAATAACTGAACAGTACCGAACAGAACAGCGAAACCGCCACGCACACCACGGTTGGCACGCTGCGCACCACTGGCGTGATCAGGGCGATAAAGGTCGCCGCGATGGAGAAGTCCAGTCCCAGATGTTCCAGGCCTGGAATACTGCTGCCCAGCACGATGCCGGCCAGGGTGAAGAGGTTCCAGGCGATGTAAAACGTCAGGCCGACGCCCAGGGCGTACCAGCGGTTGAACTGCTGTTTGTCATGGGCACTGGTCAAGGCGAACAGTTCGTCGGTGAGCAAAAAGCCCAGCCCTGCCCGCCAGCGACCCGGCAGCGGCGAAATCACCGAACGCAGGCTCATCCCGTACAGCAAATGCTGGGAAGTCAGGAGCACGGTGGTCAGCAGAATCGAAAATATCCCGGCGCCACCCTTGAGCATGCCGATGGCCACCAGTTGCGCCGCTCCGGCAAACACGATGCTCGACAAGCCCTGGCCTTGCAGGGGCGTGAGATTGGCTTCGATGGCCATGGAACCGGCGAGCAGCCCCCAGGGCGCGGTCGCCAGGGACAATGGCATGATCGCCACGGCGCCGCGAAGAAAGGCACTGCGCGGCATGAGTGAGTTGGACATAACGCTCTACAACCAGGGGAAGACTCCAGACTGTGCCAGCACTCGGGCCGGGTGGCTTGAACAATCTTGCGCACTTGCACGCAACCGGCGCCGATTGTTCGCCTGCGACACCTGCCCGAGTACCATGGAGTCATTGGCATAACACTTCAGGGTGTCGACATGCTGTACCGAATCGCCGCCGACGGGCTGGTGCTGTTTCACCTGTTGTTCATTGTGTTCGTACTGTTCGGCGGCTTGCTGGTGCTCAAATGGCATACGTTGATCTGGTGGCATCTGCCCGCGGCCGTCTGGGGCGTTCTGGTGGAAGTCTTCCACTTGCCCTGCCCGCTCACTGACTGGGAAAACCTCATGCGCCACGGAGCCGGGCAGACCGGCTATGGTGGCGGCTTCATCGAACATTACCTGTTGCCTGTCATTTACCCGGCCGGCCTGACGCCGGCGATTCAACTGGGGCTGGGCAGTGTAGTGCTGGTGATCAACGTACTGATCTATTTCCGGCTGGTCAGGGTGTGGAAGTTGCGTCGGGTGTGACGACACTCAATTGGCAATCACGCTCATGTTCCGGCCGCTGGCCTTGGCGACATAGAGCGCCTTGTCCGCAGCAGCGACCAGATCATTGGGCCGGTCTTGAGACGCCGGGTTGTAGGCGCAGACTCCCAGGCTGACGGTGACCGTACCCTCTACACCCCCGCTGTGGGCGATGCCGGCCTGCTGCACCGCGCGACGGATTTTTTCCGCCACCAGGAACGCGCCCACATAGTCGGTGCCGGGCAGCACCACCGTAAACTCTTCACCGCCATAACGCGCTGCCAGGTCACCGGGACGCTTGATGTGGTCACTGATGATCGCGCTGATGCTGCGCAAACTTTCATCGCCGGCCACATGACCGTAAAGGTCGTTGAAGCTCTTGAAGTGATCGACATCGATCATCAGCAATGCGAGGTGGGTCTGGCTCCGCCTGGCCCGGCCCATTTCGGCAAGGATGAACAGATCGAATTGACGCCGGTTGGACAACCCGGTCAGTGCATCCTCCAGCGCCAGCAACTCGAGGCTGCGATTGACCTCGATCAGCTTTTCCCGGGCATCGAGCAAGACGCTCTGCACGTGATTCTGCTGCTTCATGAGGCGTATCAGGCGATAGCCGAATACCAGCAGAAACCCGAGGAATAACGAAACGATGCCCGCACTCAGCAGCGCCTGCTCACGCCAGCCGGCCAACACTTCTTCTTTTTCCAGCGCGGCAAAGATGATCAGCGGATAACCTTCGACCCTGCGAAATCCGACCACCCGCTCGATACCATCGACATAGGAGCGGACCGTTGCGGTGCCTGAATCGCCCTTGGGCAGCAATTGCGTGAACAGCGGCCCCTTGGCGACGCTGCTGCCAACCTCGACCTCCTTGAACGGCCGGCGCACGACAATGCTGGCGTCGTCGGCGATCAGGTTGATCACACCGTTATGGCCCATGTCGATACTGTCGTAGAGCGCAAGGAAGTGACTGAGATAGAGGGTGACCAGCGCCACGCCGGCGAAACTGCCATCGGGATGATTGACGCGACGCGACACCGTCATGATCCATTCACCGGTGGAACGGCTCTTGATCGACGGGCCAATGTGCGGGCCACGATCGGGGTGATCACGGTGGAAGATGAAATACTCGCGGTCGGCATTGTTCGCGCCGGGCATGACGGCGCCATTGGAATTGGCGATCCAGCGCCCTTGTTCGTCGTAAACGAACAAACCATGAATCTGGCTCAACTCACTGCGCTGGGCCGTGAGCAACCGCTCGAGCCTTGCCACCTGGCCCTGGGTGATGCCGTCGTTTTCAAGCCGGTCGACCAGCGTGAACAACAGGGTATCGGCCTGCTTGATCGAAGCCTGTGCTTGCGAGGCCAGGGTCTGCGCAAGGTTGGACATGGCCACTTCCTTGTCGCGCAGATGGTACTGGCGCGAGTTCCAGGCTTCCCAGATCACGATGGCGGTCATGGACAGGCACACCGCGAGCAGCAGAAACACCACCGAGCGAACCTTGAGGCGAGTCACTGACTGCTCGGCAAAAAGTGCCACGCCGTGGCGCGATTGTTCGATTCGATCTTTAACGGACGGATGACCCATGACGCTCCCTGAATCCTGATGAACCGGCGACCCATCCCGGTCGCCGTTGTTTTCTATCCATTGCTGCGTTCACTATGCCTGATCAGTGCAGCCTGGTCCTCACCTGCCTGCAACTCTGGATCCCAGGCTGCCCTGCCCACCCCATGGATCCTACCGCGAGGCCTGCTTCACCGCCTCGATCCAGGCCGGATCCAACCGGGTCTGTTCGGTGGCGATGCCCAGGGCTTCCATTCGCGCCTTGTGTTGATCCATCTCACCCGTCAACTGGCTGTGATCACTGGAATTGCCGTCCAGCTCGTGCATCTGGGTCAACCCGAGATGGTAGAAGCGCAACAGCTTCATCGCGCTCGGATCCTCCTTCTCCACGGCTGCCGTGACCTGGTGCATGACGTTGGTGATGCTCATCAGGCTGCGCTTGAGCTGCCAGCCATAGACGGCAGGCGCCATCCACTCCTGGGTCCAGAAGGTGCTGCGCATCAACGCGACCATCAGCAGCACCGCCACGAACACGCCACCGACGTTGAAACGCAAGTTGTCCCCGCCGGGCTCGCCGAACAGCGCCACCGCTGCGGTGGACAATACCATCGCCAGCGCCAGGAAAATCAGGGCGATGATGAGGGTGCTGCGGCGTGTCTGCTGCCGATAGGCGGCGGCATTCTTCGGCTGGATTTCGAACATTGCGTCGGGTTTCCTTCGGGCATGGGCAAAAAGTCTGCGGGGCATTATCGCCTCTGCGAGGGATTTAGCTATGCTGGGGCTTCTTTTCATCTGTTTATCGTCACACGGGAAATGGCGATCCAGCGCAGTTCGTGCCATCTTCTTTTATGGATGCATACTATTCAGATGCCTTTTGCCCCTCCGGGGATGAATGACATCGTTTTAAGGATCATTGAATGACCCAACGACATGTAATCAACGCTTCGGTCAGCCCCAAAGGCAGCCTGGAAACCCTCTCTCAACGTGAAGTACAGCAACTGAGCGAAGCCGGATCCGGCAGCACCTACACCCTCTTCCGCCAGTGCGCCCTGGCCATCCTCAATACCGGCGCCCATGTTGATAACGCCAAGACCATCCTCGAAGCCTACAAGGACTTCGAAATCCGCATTCACCAGCAGGACCGTGGCGTTCGCCTCGAACTGCTGAATGCGCCTGCCAACGCCTTCGTCGACGGCGAAATGATCGCCAGCACCCGGGAAATGCTGTTCAGCGCCCTGCGCGACATCGTCTACACCGAAAATGAACTCGACGCCCAGCGCATCGACCTGAGCAGTTCCCAGGGCATCAGCGACTACGTATTCCACCTGCTGCGCAACGCCCGCACCCTGCGCCCCGGCATCGAGCCGAAGATCGTGGTGTGCTGGGGCGGTCACTCGATCAACACCGAAGAATACAAATACACCAAGGAGGTCGGTCACGAACTGGGCCTGCGCAGCCTGGACATCTGCACCGGTTGCGGCCCCGGCGTGATGAAAGGCCCGATGAAGGGCGCGACCATCGCCCACGCCAAGCAACGCATCCATGGCGGACGTTACCTGGGCCTGACCGAACCCGGCATCATCGCCGCGGAAGCGCCGAACCCGATCGTCAACGAACTGGTGATCCTGCCGGACATCGAAAAACGCCTGGAAGCCTTCGTCCGTGTCGGCCACGGCATCATCATCTTCCCCGGCGGCGCCGGCACCGCCGAAGAGTTCCTGTACCTGCTTGGCATCCTGATGCACCCGGACAATCAAGACCTGCCCTTCCCGGTCATCCTCACCGGCCCGAAACACGCGGCGCCGTACCTGGAACAGCTTGATGCGTTTGTTGGCGCCACGCTGGGTGAAGGCGCCAAGCAACATTACGAGATCATCATCGACGACCCGGCCGAAGTGGCGCGCCAGATGACCCAGGGCCTCAAGGCGGTGAAGCAGTTCCGCCGCGAACGCAACGACGCCTTCCATTTCAACTGGCTGCTGAAAATCGACGAAGGCTTCCAGCGTCCGTTCGATCCGACCCACGAAAACATGGCCAACCTGCAACTGAGCCGCGACCTGCCCGCCCACGAACTCGCCGCGAACCTGCGCCGGGCGTTCTCTGGCATCGTCGCCGGCAACGTCAAGGACAATGGCATCCGCCTGATCGAAGAACACGGGCCGTACCAGATCCGTGGCGATGCGGCGGTCATGCAACCGCTCGATCAACTGCTCAAGGCGTTTGTCGCCCAGCACCGGATGAAATTGCCCGGTGGCGCGGCGTATGTGCCGTGTTATCAAGTGGTTGCGTGACATTACTCAAGTAAATTCTGTGGCGAGGAACTGGTTTCCCCGCCACGGAAACCTACCGGGCCGACTACGCTCGTTACCTGACACCACCCTTCCTGTGGGAGCGAGCCTGCTCGCGAAGGCGGCGACACAGTCAATACTGAAGTTGCCTGACACACCGCTTTCGCGAGCAGGCTCGCTCCCACAAGGGGTCCGGGGACATCCGCCGAGGCAGGTCGGGCGAAAGGCCGCCACGATCAACCGCCCTGATTCCCGCACTTGGCAAATGTGCGGTAATCCGTGCGAATGACAAGAGGGTCGGGCAATGGAACATGTGAACCACATCCTGATCGTCGACGACGATCGCGAGATCCGCGAACTGGTCGGCAATTACCTGAAGAAAAACGGCCTGCGCACCACCGTAGTCGCCGATGGCCGGCAGATGCGCAGCTTTCTCGAAGCCAACACCGTGGACCTGATCGTGCTCGACATCATGATGCCCGGCGATGATGGCCTGCAGCTGTGCCGCGAGTTGCGCTCGGGCAAGCACAAGGCCACGCCGATCCTGATGCTCACTGCCCGCAATGATGAAACCGACCGGATCCTCGGCCTGGAAATGGGCGCCGACGACTACCTGACCAAACCCTTCGCCGCCCGCGAACTGCTGGCGCGGATCAATGCCGTGCTGCGCCGCACGCGGATGCTGCCGCCCAATCTGCTGATCACCGAAAGCGGCCGGCAGCTGGGCTTCGGCCGCTGGCGCCTGGACACCACCGCCCGCCACCTGCTGGACGAAGATGGCACCCTGGTCGCCTTAAGCGGTGCCGAATACCGCCTGCTGCGCGTCTTCCTCGACCACCCGCAAAGGGTGCTCAGCCGTGACCAGTTGCTTAACCTGACCCAGGGCCGCGACGCCGACCTGTTCGACCGTTCCATCGATCTGCTGGTCAGCCGTTTGCGCCAGCGGCTGAAGGATGACTCCCGGGAATCGACCTACATCAAGACCGTGCGCAGCGAGGGTTATGTATTCTCTTACCCGGTGGAGATGCTCGGCGCAGAGTCCTGAGCCTGGTTACCGACGGATCAATGTTCTCGATAGAGACTATGCGTCAGGGTGTTTTTTCATCGCAGTGCTTCAACTCTAAAGTGGCGACATCTTCTCCCCACACTTCTGGAGCACATCATGAAAAGCATCATCAGCCTTGGTTTCGCCTTGTCGGTTCTTGGCGCTACGTCCGCCATTGCGGCTCCGCATGCCGCTTCAACAGTCGCTGCGGCCGCTAAAGTCAGCCAGCCGGCATTGTTGAATATGAACACCGTTGGTATTGACCATAAAGGCAGCCAACAGGGCAAACTCTACGTCGCGGAAAACCGTCCCGAGTTTGGTTCGAAGTATCAGCGTTATTGATCAACGGCGTTGTGCTGCCTGATACAGCCCCCCTGTAGGAGCGAGCTTGCTCCGGGCGGCGTTCCGACGATGGACTTCCAGACAACGCGGGCAAACGCGGGCATTCAGACAGCCCGCGTCATCGTTGACGCCCATCGTCGGAACGCCGCCCGGAGCAAGCTCGCTCCTACAGGGTGATCTGTGTCTTGCCCAAAAACCGGGCCTCTACCCGCCAGTCACCAGTCGAGCGGCGAGAGCCTTGGCCTGACTCGCCACATCCGTCACCGCCGTACTCTCCCACCACATCCCACGCAACGGCGGCCCCATGGCAAACAGTCGACTGGCAACCTGACCATCAACGCCCACCACCGCACCATCAACCTCGGCCGAAATCCCCAACGCCAACGGCCCCGGCCGTACCAGCCCGCGAGCCAGCAACTGTTGGGGCAGCGGCCGCGCCACCCGTCGCCAGTCGTATTCGATACCACTGGAGTTGATCAACGCCGCACCACTGAACACCACAGTTTCAGCTTCACCACGACGACGAATGCGAATGCTCACTTCACTGCCCGAAGACGGCTCCAGCCCCTTGAACGACGCCGCCTGAATCCGCAACCGCCCTTCCCCGTGCAGCCGCGCCACCAGTTCGGCACTCAACGGCGGTGAACGGTGATGATGACTCTCCCACCAGGGCCGCACATGCCGCACGAACTGCCGACGCTGCACGTCCGTCGCCTGATTCCACAGCCGGCCGATGTGCGCCCGCACCGTATCCAGCGGCGCCTGCCAGTCGATGCCCTGGGCGATGGCGTCCCGGCAATGCCGACGCAATTCGCGCACCAGCTGTCGCGGCGTGCGAATGCTCGGGTCCTCGGCAAGAAAGTCTGCCCAGGCCGGCGGCTGTCGACGCACATGCGGCAGTAGCCCATGGCGCGAAAACACTTCGATCGGCCCGCGATGCCCGGCCTGCTCCAGCGACACCACGGCATCGACCATGGTCAGGCCCGAGCCGATGATCAGCACCGTCGACTGCGGATCGAGCTGACGCATGGCAGCAACATCCCACGGGTCGAGTGCCGCAGCGTTCAAGCCGCTGGATTCGGTCTGCGGTGTACGCGCGGCGGGGAACATGCCCGTCGCCAACACCGCATAAGTCCCCTGCAAGCGTTGCCCGTCACTCAGGGTCAGCCGCACCGAATCGTCCAGCATCTGCAAGTCGACCACCTCGGCCCGCACATGCTCGACCGTCGAACCGTTCAAGGCCCCCACCGCTTGCGCTTGCGCCAGGCGTTGCTGCACATAAATCCCGAAAAGCCCCCGGGGCGGGAACAATTCGCTGACCGGCACATGCTGCTCGTCAGACTCCGGCCAGCCACCTGCCGCGATGAATTCGGTCAACCATTGGGTCAGGTCGTCGGCGTTGTCCGGGTCGACGCTCATGCGCGCCGCGTTGCCGTTGAGGGTATGGCCCAACTCGACCGCGCTATACGCCTCGCCCCGGCCCAGTTCGGCACGGGGTTCGATCACCAGCACCGATCGTTTCCCGGGCAGGCGTAACAATTGCGCCGCCAGCATCGCGCCGCTGAGGCCGCCGCCGACGATCAGGATGTCTGCATTGCGGAGGGCGTCGGTTACCGGTCCGCTTTGGGGTTCGCTCATGCCGTTCTCGCTGGTCAGTGTTTGCCTGAATTGAATCGTACAAGTCGCCCCGAGCCAACAACCCATCGCTGCTGACGAGCTGCATGACTATGTCGAAATCTCCTGGACGATAATAGGCGCCAAACCCATGGAAGGTTCATCAAGCAGTACCAAAGTAGGACGCACAACGCCGACTACCTGTAGGAGCGAGCTTGCTCCGGGCGGCGTTCCGACGATGGTCGTCAACGATAACGCTGGGTGCCTGACACTGCGCCGCGCTCTCGGGTTTATCGCGAGCAAGCTCGCTCCTACAGGGGGACGTGTGTGCTATCGGCTGTGTATCAGGTGTTGATCGGCAAACGATCAGATCACCACGTTCCGGATGAACCGCGCAGCCACCGCCCCGTCGTTGCGATAGGCATGGGGCTGGTTGCTGGCAAACATATAGAACTCACCGGCGGCAATCTCGTGAGGGGTGTCGCCGAGCATCAACGTCAGGCAGCCTTCGAATACGTAGATCTGTTCGCTCCAGCCATCGGCATCCGGTTGCGACGGGTAAATTTCGCCCGGTTGCAGGCACCATTCCCATTGCTCCACCTCGCGAGTGGCGGTGGCCTTGGACAGCAAAACGGCTTTGCTGCCGGGAATCGTCCCGGCCCAGGCCACTTCGTTGATGCGACTGGGGTCGCGGGCGTCCGGGGCCTGGATCAGGTCGCTGAATGCAACGTCCAGGGCTTCGGCTACGCGGTCGAGGGTGGTCAGGCTGACATTTTTCTCGCCAGCCTCGATGGCCACCAGCATCCGCCGGCTGACCCCTGACTTTTCGGCCAGCGCGGTCTGGCTCATGTCGGCGGCATGGCGCAGTCGCCGAACATTCAGGCTGACATGCTGAAGGACCGAAGCCCGCTGCGTTGAATCTTTGTGCACTATATTGCTCACTTGGTGGGGTTGGGCAGTATACTGCGCAACATTCGACGCATTGTGCGTCGCCCTCAGGTAGCGCGCAAGGTCATGACGTCGGTGAACTCCTCCCAGGTTTCTTCCCGTTTCTCACGGTTCAGCAAAGCCGAGTGCGTGCTGGTGCTGATCACCATGGTCTGGGGCGGTACTTTTTTGCTGGTCCAGCATGCGATGACCGTCAGCGGGCCGATGTTCTTCGTCGGCCTGCGCTTTGCCGCGGCGGCGATCATTGTCGCGTTGTTCTCCTGGCGGCACCTGCGGCACCTGACCCTGTTCGAACTCAAGGCCGGGGCCTTCATCGGCGTGGCGATCATGCTCGGTTATGGCTTGCAGACCGTGGGCTTGCAGAGTATTCCCAGCAGTCAGTCGGCTTTCATTACCGCGCTGTACGTGCCCTTTGTGCCGTTGCTGCAATGGCTGGTGCTGGGACGGCGTCCGGGGTTGATGCCAAGCATCGGGATCATGCTGGCGTTTACCGGGTTGATGTTGCTGTCCGGGCCTGCCGGCGCTTCGTTCAATTTCAGCCCGGGTGAAATCGCCACGTTGATCAGCGCCGTGGCGATTGCGGCAGAGATCATCTTGATCAGCACCTATGCCGGCCAAGTCGATGTGCGCCGGGTGACGGTGGTGCAACTGGCGGTGACGTCGGTACTGGCGTTCCTGATGGTGGTGCCGACCCAGGAAATGATTCCGGATTTTTCCTGGTTGCTGTTGTGCAGCGCGCTGGGTTTGGGTGCGGCCAGCGCGGCAATCCAGGTGGCGATGAACTGGGCGCAGAAAAGCGTTTCGCCCACCCGGGCTACCTTGATCTATGCCGGTGAGCCGGTGTGGGCCGGGATTGTCGGGCGGATTGCCGGGGAGCGCTTGCCCGCGATTGCGTTGCTGGGGGCGGGGTTGATTGTGGCGGCGGTGATTGTCAGTGAGTTGAAGACCAAGGGGAAGGTTGTTGCGGCTGAGAAAGAGATGGAGCAGGAAATCCAGGGTTAAGTTTCTGGATTTGTAGCGTCTGGTAGAAAGTCTTCGCGAGCAAGCTCGCTCCCACATGGATTCTGTGTTGTCACACAATGGCGTGAACACAGGCGGAACCTGTGGGAGCGAGCTTGCTCGCGAAGGGGCCAGACCCGCTGAATACAGACCTGCGAAACAATGAAAGACAGGATTTATCCGTCAACCTTGTAGGATTCTGCGACAGCTTGGTGTTTGGCGATCCGGGGACTGGCACGTATGATGCTTCACAAACTTCCGCAGATTAGAAGCCTATGTCCCTGATAGTTCTACTGCTTCTGCCCTTCGTCGGCAGCTGTCTGGCAGCCGTGCTGCCACACAACGCGCGTAACACCGAATCCTTGCTGGCTGGCCTGGTTGCCCTCATCGGCACCATCCAGGTGGCCTTGCTGTTCCCGCAAATCGCCGATGGCGGTGTGATTCGCGAAGAATTCTTCTGGTTGCCCAGCCTGGGCCTGAACTTCGTGCTGCGCATGGACGGTTTCGCCTGGCTGTTCTCGATGCTGGTGCTGGGGATCGGCACCCTGGTCTCTTTGTACGCCCGCTACTACATGTCGCCGGACGATCCGGTGCCGCGGTTCTTCGCGTTTTTCCTGGCGTTCATGGGCGCGATGCTCGGGTTGGTGATCTCCGGCAACCTGATCCAGATCGTGTTTTTCTGGGAGCTGACCAGCCTCTTTTCATTCCTGCTGATCGGTTACTGGCACCACCGCGCCGATGCACGGCGCGGCGCCTACATGGCGCTGATGGTCACCGGCGCCGGCGGTCTGTGCCTGCTGGCGGGGGTCATGCTGCTTGGCCATGTGGTCGGCAGCTATGACCTGGACAAGGTCCTGGCCGCCGGCGAGCTGATTCGCGCACATGCCCTCTACCCTGTCCTGCTGCCCCTGATCCTGATCGGCGCCTTGAGCAAAAGCGCGCAATTCCCCTTCCACTTCTGGCTGCCCCATGCCATGGCAGCACCGACCCCGGTCTCGGCCTACCTGCACTCGGCGACCATGGTCAAGGCCGGGGTGTTTCTGCTTGCACGGCTATGGCCATCGCTGTCCGGCAGCGAAGAATGGTTCTACATCGTCAGCGGCGCCGGGGCCTGCACCCTGCTGCTCGGCGCGTACTGCGCGATGTTCCAGAACGACCTCAAGGGCCTGCTGGCCTATTCGACCATCAGCCACCTGGGCCTGATTACCCTGCTGTTGGGGCTGAACAGTCCGCTGGCCGCCGTGGCCGCGGTGTTCCACATTTTCAACCACGCCACGTTCAAGGCCTCGCTGTTCATGGCCGCCGGGATCATCGACCACGAAAGCGGCACCCGCGACATTCGCCGGCTCAGCGGCCTGGTCAAGCTGATTCCGTTCACCGCCACCCTGGCCATGGTCGCCAGTGCCTCGATGGCCGGTGTACCGTTGCTCAATGGCTTCCTCTCCAAGGAGATGTTCTTCGCCGAAACCGTGTTCATCAACGCCACGGCCTGGATCGAGCTGACCCTGCCGATCGTCGCGACCATCGCCGGCACGTTCAGCGTCGCCTATTCCCTGCGCTTCACGGTCGATGTGTTCTTCGGCCCGACCGCCACCGACCTGCCCCACACCCCGCACGAACCGCCACGCTGGATGCGCGCGCCGGTGGAGTTGCTGGTGTTTGCCTGCCTGATCGTAGGGATTTTCCCGGCGCAAGTGGTCGGTCCGTTGCTGGCCGCCGCCGCGCAGCCCGTCGTGGGCGGCGTCTTGCCGCAATACAGCCTGGCGATCTGGCACGGCTGGAACGCGCCGATGATCATGAGCCTGGTCGCCATGTCCGGCGGCATCGTCCTCTACCTGTTGCTGCGCAATCAACTCAAGCGCGGGCGCTTCAAGTACCCGCCGCTGATTGGCCGGTTCAACGGCAAGCGCCTGTTCGAGCGCAGCCTGGTGACCATGATGCGCCTGACCCGGCGCCTGGAGCGGCGGATCAGTACCAAGCGCCTGCAGACCCAACTGTTCCTGATGGTGTTCGTCGCCGTGCTGGCCGGGCTGATCCCGATGCTCCACAGCAGCCTGAGCTGGGGCGACCGCCCGAAGATTGCGGGTTCGATCGTGTTCGTGACCCTGTGGCTGCTGGCGATTGCCTGCGCCCTCGGCGCGGCGTGGCAGGCCAAGTATCACCGGCTCGCGGCCCTGACCATGGTCAGCGTCTGCGGCCTGATGACGTGCATCACGTTCGTCTGGTTCTCGGCGCCGGACCTGGCGCTGACGCAACTGGTGGTCGAAGTGGTGACCACAGTGCTGATCCTGCTGGGCCTGCGCTGGCTGCCACGGCGGATCGAAGAGGTGTCACCGCTGCCGAGCACGCTGCGCAAGGCACGCATTCGCCGTTTGCGCGACTTGCTGCTGTCGATCGCGGTCGGTGGCGGCATGGCGCTGCTGTCCTACGCCATGCTGACGCGCCAGACCCCGAACGATATTTCTTCGTTCTACCTCAGTCGCGCCCTGCCCGAAGGCGGCGGCAGCAACGTGGTCAACGTGATGCTGGTGGACTTCCGAGGTTTCGACACCCTTGGCGAAATCACCGTGCTGGCGGCCGTGGCCCTGACCGTGTTCGCCCTGTTGCGACGCTTCCGCCCACCGAAGGAAAGCCTGCAGTTGCCGGCCCAGCAGCGCCTGCTTGCGTCTGACGTGGTCACCGACCTGGTCAACCCGCGTCATGCCAGCGACACCGCGCTCGGTTTCATGATGGTGCCGGCGGTGCTCGTGCGCCTGCTGTTGCCGATTGCCTTCGTGGTGTCGGTCTACCTGTTCATGCGCGGCCACAATCAACCGGGCGGCGGCTTCGTGGCGGGCCTGGTGATGTCGGTGGCGTTCATCCTGCAGTACATGGTCGCCGGCACCCAGTGGGTCGAGGCGCAAATGAGCCTGCGTCCCCTGCGCTGGATGGGCACCGGGCTGCTGTTTGCCACCGTGACCGGGCTCGGGGCGATGGCGGTCGGGTATCCGTTCCTGACCACCCACACCTGGCATTTCGCGTTGCCGGTGTTCGGCGACATTCACATCGCCAGCGCGCTGTTCTTCGATATTGGCGTGTACGCCGTGGTGGTCGGTTCGACCCTGTTGATCCTCACCGCCCTCGCCCACCAATCGGTACGGGGTCACAAGACCGCTGCCTTGCCCCGAGCCGTCGCCACCGAAGGAGCCGTCTGATGGAAGAAGTCATCGCAATCGCCATCGGCGTACTGGCCGCGTCCGGCGTCTGGCTGATCCTGCGCCCACGGACGTTCCAGGTGGTCATGGGCCTGTGCCTGCTGTCCTACGGCGTCAACCTGTTCATCTTCAGCATGGGCAGCCTGTTCATAGGCAAGGAGCCGATCATCAAGGACGGCGTGCCGCAGGACCTGCTGCACTACACCGACCCTTTGCCGCAAGCGCTGGTGCTGACGGCGATCGTGATCAGTTTCGCCATGACCGCGCTGTTTTTGGTGGTGCTGCTCGCGTCCCGAGGCCTGACCGGTACCGACCATGTGGATGGCCGGGAGCCTAAAGAATGAACCTGATGCCGCACCTGATCGCCGCCCCGATTCTGCTGCCGCTGCTGACCGCCGCGGTGATGCTGATGCTGGGCGAGAAACACCGGCCGCTGAAAGCCAAGATCAACCTGTTCTCCAGCCTGGTGGGCCTGGGCATCGCCGTGCTGTTGCTGCAATGGACCCAGGACACCGGCGTGCCCGGCTCCATCGGCGTGTACCTGCCGGGCAACTGGCAGGCGCCGTTCGGCATCGTGCTGGTGGTCGATCGCCTGTCGGCGCTGATGCTGGTGCTGACCGGGATCATCGGCGTCAGCGCCTTGCTGTTCGCGATGGCCCGCTGGGACGGCGCCGGCTCGAGCTTCCACGCGCTGTTCCAGATCCAGATGATGGGCCTGTATGGCGCGTTCCTGACGGCGGACCTGTTCAACCTGTTCGTGTTCTTCGAAGTGCTGCTGGCCGCCTCCTACGGCCTGATGCTCCACGGTTCGGGCCGGTCGCGGGTGTCGGCGGGGCTGCATTACATTTCGATCAACCTGCTGGCTTCGTCGCTGTTCCTGATCGGCGCGGCACTGATCTACGGCGTCACCGGCACCCTGAACATGGCCGACCTGGCGCTGAAAATCCCCCTGGTGCCCGAAGCCGATCGCGGCCTGCTGCATGCCGGCGCGGCGATTCTCGCCGTGGCGTTCCTGGCCAAGGCCGGGATGTGGCCGCTGAACTTCTGGCTGGTCCCGGCCTACTCCGCTGCCAGCGCACCGGTGGCGGCAATGTTCGCGATCATGACCAAGGTCGGCGTCTACACCCTGCTACGCTTGTGGACCCTGCTGTTCTCCGGCCAGGCCGGCGCGTCGGCGTACTTTGGCGGCGACTGGCTGATCTACGGCGGTATGGCGACCATCGTCTGTGCGGCGGTGGCAATCCTCGCCGCGCAACGCCTGGAGCGCCTGGCCAGCCTGAGCATTCTGGTGTCGGCGGGGATCCTGCTGTCGGCCACAGGGTTCGCCCAGCCCAACCTGATCGGTGCGGCACTGTTCTACCTGGTCAGCTCGACCCTGGCCTTGAGCGCATTGTTCCTGCTGGCCGAGCTGATCGAGCGTTCGCGTTCAGCCAATGAAATGCCGTTGTTCGATGACGGTGAACTGCTGCCACGGCCGCTGGAATCCCTGCAGCCACCCAAAGGCATCAACCTCGACGATGAACAGAAAGCCGTGGTCGGCCAGGTGATCCCCTGGACCATGGCGTTCCTGGGCTTGAGTTTCATTGCCTGCTCGCTACTGATCATCGGCATGCCGCCGCTCTCCGGTTTCATCGGCAAACTCGGCCTGCTCAGTGCCCTGCTCAACCCGTTGGGCCTGGGTCATTCCGGCGAAGTACCGGTGTCGAACGCGGCGTGGGGCTTGCTGGCGCTGCTGATTATCTCCGGGCTGGCCTCCTTGATTGCCTTTTCGCGCCTGGGCATCCAGCGTTTCTGGACCCCTGAAGAACGGCCCTCACCCTTGCTGCGTCGCTTCGAATGCGTGCCGATCATCGCGCTGCTGGGCCTGAGCATCGCGCTCACGTTCAAGGCCGAGCCACTGCTGCGCTACACCCAGGCTGCCGCTGATGCCCTGAACAACCCGGAACAATACGTGATGGCGGTGCTTGGAACGCGTGCGACTCCAGGTCCCGAAGCCAAGACCGCGCTCGCGGAGGTGCAACCATGAAGCGTCTGTTTCCCGCGCCGTGGTTGTCCCTGGCACTGTGGGTGTTGTGGCTGGTGCTGAACCTGTCGATGAGTCCCGGCAATCTGCTGTTGGGCGCGGCACTGGGGTTCTGTGCGCCGTTGATGATGCGCAAACTGCGTCCGCTACCGATCCGCACTCGTCGCCCCGGGGTGATCCTGCGCCTGTTCCTGCTGGTCGGGCGCGACGTGCTGGTGTCCAACCTCGTCGTGGCCTGGGGCGTGCTCAACGCCGGGCGCCGCCCACCGCGCTCGCGCTTCATCAAGGTGCCCCTGGACCTGCGCGATGCCAACGGCCTGGCGGCCCTGTCGATGATCTGCACCGTGGTCCCGGGCACCGTCTGGTCGGAACTGGCGCTGGATCGCAGCATCCTGTTGTTGCACGTGTTCGATCTGGATGACGAAGCGCTGTTCATCCAGCACTTCAAGGCGACCTACGAGCGCCCCTTGATGGAGATCTTCGAATGAGCCCGCTGCTGTCGAACGCGATCCTGCTGAGCCTGTTCATCTTTTCCCTGGCGATGGTGCTGACCCTGATCCGGCTGTTCAAGGGGCCGTCTGCCCAGGACCGGGTCCTGGCCCTGGATTACCTGTACATCGTCGCCATGCTGATGATGCTGACCCTGGGCATTCGTTATGCCAGTGACACCTACTTCGAGGCGGCGTTGCTGATCGCCCTGTTCGGCTTCGTCGGCTCGTTTGCCCTGGCCAAATTCCTGCTGCGTGGCGAGGTGATCGAATGAATATGGAGTTATCGCTGTGGGTGGAGATTCCGGTGGCGATCCTGCTGGTGCTCGGCAGCCTGTTCGCGCTGATCGGCGCCGTCGGCCTGCTGCGGATGAAGGATTACTTCCAGCGCATGCACCCGCCGGCCCTGGCCTCGACACTCGGCGCGTGGTGCGCGGCATTGGCCTCGATCATTTACTTTTCCGCGCTCAAGTCCGCGCCGGTGCTGCATGCCTGGCTGATCCCGGTCCTGCTGGCGATCACGGTACCGGTGACCACCTTGCTGCTGGCCCGGGCGGCGTTGTTCCGCAAGCGCATGGCGGGGGATGATGTGCCGGCTGAGGTGAGCAGCCGGCGTACGGAAAGCGGGGGTTGAATTCAAGGTTTGTGTTGATTGGTCTGGCCTCTTCGCGAGCAAGTCGGGGCAACTCAGATCCAGGCCACTGCCAACAATCCGGCCCCCAACACCACGCACAACGGCGAATAAGCCCAGGTATCCAACCGGGCAAACCGCGAATCCTTGACCTGCTTGAAGAACCCCAGCAGATTCGAATCGCCGATGGCCCGAGCGAACACCAGCATCGCGATGGCGCTGATCACCCATTGCAGCGACCAATGATGCACCCGGGGCAGATACAGCCCGACCCGCAGGCACACCAGCATCGCGATCAGCAGCAAGCCGACCGCCACCAGCAGCGTGGCAAAGCCAGAAGGCTTGAACGCCGGCCTGGATTCCCCGCCGCCCTCCCCGGGCACTCGGGGCACTGCGGCCTCGCTGCCCAACTTGCCCCCCGCCGCCCAGTACAGGTGGATCAGGCTGATCAACAGGAAGATGGCAGCCATCCATTGCGCAATAATCAGGCTCATGTTCAGACGTCCAGCGTAAAATGTCGCAGCAGGATGAACTTCCTTGAACGATTTTGTAAGGGCATTCGAGATCGACGGCGGTAAAGCTGCTCTGAGCCTCACCCCATCATTTCAACTCTGCAGCCACTTTATCCGCCACATCCTCGGGCACCCACGCCCGCCACACCTCCGGATACGCCTTCATGAACGCCTCCGCCGCCTGCCGTGGCGGGGTGTGTTTTTCACTCATCTCGGCCAACGCCTTGTTCAACGGATCGATCGGGAAATCAACCTTGCTGAAAAACTCGGCAATCTGCGGATACTGTTTCTGGAAGGGCGTGGACACGCCGATGGACAGCTTCGAGGCCAGCGAGCGCGTCGGTTTCGGGTTCGGATGATCGGCGTCGGTCAGGGTTTTCCAGGCTTCGGCATCGAATGGCGGCTCTTGCAGTTGAATCAGCTTGAAGCGCCCAAGCAATGGCGTCGGCGACCAGTAATAGAACAGGACCGGCTTGCCGCGGCGAATCGATGAACTGATCTCCGCATCCAGTGCCGCCCCCGAGCCGCTGCGAAAATTCACATAGCTGTCATCCAGGCCGTACGCCTTGAGCTTCTGTTTGTTGACCACTTCCGAGGTCCAGCCGATCGGGCTGTTGAGGAATCGCCCCTTGCCCGGGGTTTCCGGGTCGCTGAACACGCCCTTGTATTTGGGCAGGTCGCTGACACTGCGCAGGTCCGGCGCCAGCGGCTTGATGCCTTTGGCCGGGTCGCCCTTGATCACATACTCCGGCACCCACCAGCCTTCGGTGGCGCCCTTGACCGTGTCGCCCAGACTCACCACTTTGCCTTCGGCCTCGGCCTTGACCCACACCGGACTGCGACCGGCCCATTCCTCACCAATCACCTGGATATCATTATTGGCCAGGGCGGTTTCCAGGGTGATGGTCGTCCCCGGCAAGGTATCGGTCGGCAAACCATAGCCCTTCTCGACGATGATCCGCAGGATGTCGGTGATCAGGCTGCCGCTTTCCCAGTTCAGGTCGGCAAAATGGATCGGCGCCTGGGCAGCGATCACCGGAACGGGTGAAGCCAACACACCGAACGCGACCAGGGTGGCGGCCAGCAGCCGTCGAAATCCGTTCATGGTTTTGCACCTCGCGCTGTTCACAGCAATGGCAGGATGGCCTGGCAGAAGACCGCAAAGCCTCTGAATACTCAGTCAACTGACTGTAGTAGAGGTTCCTGCTTTCGAGAGCCTTACTCGCTGGCCTTGAAGGTCACCAGTTCACCCTTGCGCCACGTGGCAGCCTTGCGGGTAACGGCCTTGAGGGTCTTGGTCAGGCCTTCCTGCAACTGTTGATGGGCAGCGAACACCATCACCACGCTGTGACCTTCCTTGAACAGGATCCCGTGGCCATCGGCGCTGGTCACGTAGGCGTAATCGCCCAACCCATACACCGTCAGTTTGATTTCGCGGAACTTGATGTCCAGCTTGCCGCCTTCGCGACTGGGCAGTACGGCGGCGCTGAAATGATCGCCGACCTTGAGTTTGAGCCCTGGCTTGTCGTCCACCACCAGCGCTGACTCGGTATCGATTTCGGCAATGTAAATGCCTTCAGCGTTCTGTTCGGTGATGTAAACGAAACGTGACTGAAACTGTTTAACCAGTTTTGCGCGCAAATCACCCAACACGAACAAGGCATGCATATCGAGATTACTTACTGCCAAGGAAACATCCCCACATCTGAAAATGATGCCGCACACGGAAAAAGCGCACAGCAGAAAAAAAAGCGGCAATGCCGAGGGTTTAGCCAAATGGCCCGGTTGAAATCCTGAGGACGAGCGAAGCGCTCGTCTTCGGCGAGGCGAGAGAAGACTACTGGAATGTCACTCGCGCCGCCCTGCCTGTCGTTCGTCAGAGGTTGAAGGAAAACGCCCTGCTGACGGCCAGAAAAACCGGATTACTAACTTTAGGGAAAAAACGCTAAAAAAAAAGCACTTTTCTTACATATCACCAGCAAAAAATTGCTTTAGATAACCATCAATCACTCACCAATGATGGTGATTCTAGAGCAGCGATGCTCATCCAGACTACTCAAAACGCAGTACACACGTCGGCAAAACAACGAAAAGGACTTCCCATGTGCACACTGACTCACTTCGCCCAACCTCAGCCATCCTGCAAAAGCGGGCTCAAACCCCGACACCCGGCTGTGTTCCAGCCCCACGGCTTCCCCGCGCCAGACCTTGTCGCGCCGCGGTTCCAAGTGGTTCTGGCGGGTAACGCCTTCTTCCATATCAAGGAAATCTCAACGGGCCATGTAAGAGGTTTCCGCGGCGACCATAACGAAGCCTGCGCCCTCGCCCGCTCCCTTGAGTCGCGTAGTTGACGTCTGCGACCTTCAGCCCTATAGACGTTTCGTCATGCCGGCGACTTAACTCAGCCGCCGGCAGGCAACTACTGCCATACTGGCCGACCAGACGAACCGCATCCCCAGGGCGGGCGGCGTTCGACACACCATAATATTTCCAAGGGAAGGCGGCTACGTGACGGAATTTGATATCGGTGAATTTTTTATCCGGGGCGAAGCCAGAGAAGTCGAAGGCGAATTCCAGGCAGTCATTATCATGCGCGCCAAACCACCACTGACCACCGTGACCTATCACCAGGTCGAGAAAGATCGCTGGTTCAAGACCTCCGACGTCGCCGCGATCGCAGCCCAGGATGCCGCCAAGGCCCTGAAGCTTGCCGTCGATGAAGGCGCCTTGAAAGCCTGATCGCCGGTTTGCAGTCTATGCTCATTCCTGCTTTCGAACATCGCTATCGAACTCCTGAAGCGCGGCTCCCTCAGATGCAATGAAGCCGCACCTCAGATCTCGCATCCGCGTGACCAGCAAGGAGATGAAGATGGATTCACCTACGCATGACTTGAAAGGCTTGTTCGACCAGCTCGGCCTGGACTCCACCGAGAAGGCCATCGACGATTTCATCGCCAGCCATTCGCCGCTGGCCGATGATAAGAAACTCATCGATGCCGAGTTCTGGACGCCGCAGCAAGCCGGCTTCCTGAAAGAGCAATTGCGCGAAGACGCGGATTGGGCGCGGGTGGTCGACGACCTCAACCTGCGCATGCACCAGGTACACTAGCCGCCGGTTCAATGCAGGCTGTCGGGTGTTCCGGCGTTCAATTGCGCCAGCCAGACAGCCCTGCACGCCTGCGCCTCTTCGCGACTGGAGAATGCCGTCCCGCGGCGTTCACCATCGAGCAGTACCACCCAGCAGACACTTTGGCCCATCGCACGCAAGCTGGCGGGCACACCGCTGCCAATCATGACAGCCACATCGACTCTGCACTGCATTGCTGACCCCTCGAATTTCATTAGCAACCTAACTATGTAGGCATGTTAACGAGTTCATTTCCGGGGAAACAGCAACGCTGTCGTACAGCTTCGTTACTCAAACTGTAACAATAAACACTTGTAGGAGCGAGCTTGCTCCTACAAAGGCAGCATACGTGTTCTCAGCGAGGGCTCTGCGGCTTGTAGCCCAGACGCAGTCCACCCCAATGCCGGCCCTTGAGCATGATCGGTACCGAAAGATCATGCATCAGCTCACCGGTGTCGCGGGTATAGGTCTGCAGCAGCACGGCCTGTTGATGGCTGCCACAGCGGATCCCGGTGCGGTCGGCGAACTTGCGCTTGGTACGGTTTTGCAGGCTGTCGACCTGGGCATCCCCGGTAAGCGCCTGGCTGAATACGTTGTTATGGGTCGGCACGTAGCCCTGCTGCGTGCAGGCTATGGCGAATACCAGCCCCTCATGGCCTTTCAACAACGGTTCCTGTATGGCCGGCAACACCTGATCGGTGTAGCGATCGAAGCGGGTCTGGAACTTGGCCGGGCGGGTGCCGGGAATCGTCTGGTAGTTGCGATCGAACAGGTCGTCGAGGCTGATCCGGCCCTCGTCGATATCCGCTTCGAAACGCAGCGCAATCTGTTTCGCGCCTTCACGGGCCAGGTCATAAATGCGCTGGTGATAGTCATCCAGCCCGACTTCGGCGAGGCGCTCGCTGATGCTTTCGGCCTGACCTTCCATTTGCACGGCCGCCTTGGCCAGGCGCTGGGTCTGCTCGTCGCTCATCGCCAGGTCGCTGCGCATCTGCTCGATGGCATGGAACAGGCTGTCCAGTTGCTCGCGGTTGGTGTCCGTGCCCTTGGCGATATCCCCGACCTGGCTTTCGACGCCCGCCGCCAGACGCGCGATATTTTGCAGATGCTGCCCCGTATGCTCGACCTGTTCGACGCCACTGTCGAGATCGATGGACAGTTGGCGGATCTGCTCCACCACTTGCGCGGTACGTTGCTGGATATCGGCGACCATCTCCCCGACTTCGCCGGTCGCCGTCGCCGTGCGCGCCGCCAGACCGCGAACCTCATCGGCCACCACCGCAAAACCACGACCGTGCTCCCCGGCCCGCGCCGCTTCGATGGCAGCATTCAAGGCCAGCAGATTGGTCTGGCTGGCGATGGACTGGATCACCAGGGTCACCCGCTGGATATCGTCGCTGCGCAGGCTCAGGGCTTCGATCAGCTCCCGGCTATTGTTGGCGCGCTGACTGAGTTGGTGCATGCGGGCGATGGACTCGATCAGCTCCGTACGCCCTGCCGCACTGCTTCGGTGAGCCTCGCTGGCAGCGCTGAGGGCCTGCCGGCTGAGGGTCGAGGTGGCTTGTTCGGTGACGATCATCACTTCGGCGCTGCTGACAATCTGCGCCGCGGCACTGAGCTGCGACTGCAGTTTCTCGGCCAGTTGCTTGACCGAATAGGCCACGCCGGCGGCGGACAGTGCGTTATGGCTGGTGGTATAGGACAGGTCGCGAGTCAACCCGGCGATGGCGTCGCCGTTGTCGGCAGGGGCTTGAGGGATCGGGCGCGAGCGCAGGCGCGGCAGCCAGATAATCAGCACGGCCAATGGCAGGCCGAGGTAGAGCGACCAGCCGCCCAGGGCCATGCCACACAAGAGGAGCATCAGGGCGATGCTTTGCAGGGTGGGCGTCAGCCACTGGTTTTTCGGCAGAAGTACGGCTGCAGGCACCGCCGCGGCCAGAGACCCGTCTCGCGTCATCGTTGTCACCCCAGGTGTCTTCTGATTGTTGTGTCCGCATTAAACGCCACCACTGGGCCATTATCCATGGTCCATTAGTAGTGGGCGTTGCAGCAGATCAATAGAAGTGCGCGGGGTTTTTCGAAGACGTCGAAAAGCATCGCGGGCAAGCCCGCTCCCACAAGGTTGCATTGAACCTGTGGGAGCGGGCTTGCCCGCGATGGGGGCGCTACTGAATCGCGCTACTGAATCAGGCCTGACGCTGGTGCTTGTCGATCTGCTCGTGACGCTCTTGAGCTTCGATGCAGTACTTGGTGGTCGGGCTGATCAGCAGGCGCTTGAGGCCAATGGCCTCGCCGCTGTCGTCGCACCAGCCGAAGCTGTCTTCCTTGATGCGTTCCAGCGCCTGTTCCAACTGAGGCAGCATGCGCTGGTCGCGATCGATCGCGTTCACCAGCCAGGTGCGCTCTTCTTCGACAGAAGCAGCGTCAGCCGGGTCGGCCGGGGTGTCCAGGCTCTCGATGGCGATGCGGTTCTGTTCAATGCGCTCATGGGTTTCGACTTTCATGTTCTGCAACAGCTCGGAGAAAAAAGCATGTTGCTCGGCATTCATGTAGTCATCCGCCGGCATGGCCAGCAACTTGTCCTTTGTCATTGATATCTCTATAAAAAAACGTGCATTAAGGCGAATTAGGGAGCGTTCCGGCGGACCTCGGTCGGTCCTCGGAAAGGCGCCAATTGTTCCAAGCGCCACCCGGCACTCAATTTACGAGGGGCGGCAGTCTAAGGCCGACTTGAGGCCTCAGCAACTGAAAAGACAGCGAATTCGTCCGACAAAGCCCCGAAAGTGCTATATGGCAGGCTATGCGGTGGTTATCGGAGTGCGTTTATAGCAAGAAATTCCATCGAGCGGCTGTATAGAGAAGACAAACGGCTGCGCCACGCGAGTCAGGCGTGGCACATTTATGCGGTTTGCATGCGTTTGAGAGCTTGAATTTACGCGGGCCGCCTTCACACCCTACGGTTGCAGTGCGCTGACGCTAAGCTAAGGATGTCCATCGCGCAATGGCCATCGAAGGAGAGGTTCAATGAAATTGATCGGCATGCTGGATTCGCCCTATGTGCGGCGCGTCGCCATTTCTGCCAAATGCCTGGGAATAGACCTGGAACATCAGGCGGTCTCGGTGTTTCGGCACTTCGAGCAATTCCGCCAGATCAACCCGGTGGTCAAGGCGCCGACGCTGGTGCTGGATGACGGTGAAGTGTTGATGGATTCGACGCTGATCATCGAATACCTCGAAGCCTTGGCCGCCCCTGGGAAGAGTTTGATGCCGGGCGGCCTCGATCAACGACTGCGCGCGTTGCGCCTGATCGGTCTGGGGTTGGTGGCCTGCGAGAAATCCGTGCAGATTTACTACGAACGCACGCTGCGGCCGGCTCATGTTCAATTCGAACCCTGGGTGGAACGGGTCGAAGAACAATTGGCGGCGGCCTATTCGGTACTGGAGCGGGAGCTGGAGAAGCAGCCGCTGAAAACCGACGGCTCGATTGCTCAGGACGGGATTACCCTGGCGGTGGCCTGGAGTTTTACCAACCTGGTGGTGCCGGAACAGGTGGAGGTCGGGCGGTTTCCACGGATCAGTGAATTTACCGAATATGCCGAGGGGCTGCGGGTGTTTGCCGATACGCCGATCGAGTAGGCAGATCTGTTGTGTCTGGTCTGGCGCCTTCGTCGGAACGCCGCCCGGAGCAAGCTCGCTCCCACATTTGATCTGTGGCGTGCACAAACTCATGTTCACCACAGATCCACTGTAGGAGCGAGCTTGCTCGCGATGACGGACTACTAGTCACCTCAATGTAACTAACAGCCGGTTCAAATAAAAACGCCGCTTCCACCAGAGGCAGAAGCGGCAGAGGCACAAGCCTCAGAAATATCAGGTAAACAGAGCGATCAGGATGATGATCGGAATAGGTATGCCGAGAAAGAACAGCAGTAATGAGCGCATGGAAGTTCTCCTGGGTTAACGAACAGGGACTGAAGTGGTGGTGACGTAGGCGTCGGTTTCAAGATACTCGACTGCATCCCGACGACGACCACCGAACGTTGCACAAAAGCTGGCGAAAAACGCGCCGATCAACAGGGCAATGAACATCCACAGCGAGGTCATCGCGGCCACCTTCGCAGCCGTATCGGCAGCTTGCTGGGCAGCCAGTTTGGCGTCGGCGACGGCTTTCTGGGTGCGGGCATAAACCTCATCGACACGACGCTCAGCATCCGCTTGAGTGAGGTTTGTCCGCTGGGCAACGAGTTGCGCCAGATAGGTGCGGTCTTCAGCAGACAGTTGACCGTCGCTCAGGCTGCGCACGAAGATGCGGGTCACGGTGCCGCGGACTGCCTCATCGCTGGTGGCGGCCGGGGTATCGGCGCGGAACAGACTGTCGATGAAGTAGCCGTACTGATCACTGTCGGTATTGCCGGCAGCCGTGCCGGCCGCTTGCGTAGCGGCATTGACGGCACCACCGGCTACACTCGCCCCGGCCTGCACCCCGCCACTGACAATACCGCTGACCGAACCGACCAGCAGTGTCGCGGTCACCAGGGTTGCCACGCACCAGGCCAGGAAGCCATGGGCCGTGTCCCGGAAGTAAACCTCGTCACCGTGCATGTTCGCCCACTTCACCCGCAAACGACCGGCAATATAACCACCCAGTCCCGAGGCAATGATTTGTGTGACGGCAAGCCAGACGATCGTGGAGATGCCCAGGCCCTTGGCACTCATGCCTTCATTGGCCCAGGGCGACACCGCGGAAAAACCCAGGCCGAAGCCCAGAAGCACCAGAATCAGCGACAATGCGGCCGCCGCCGCGGCACCGGCGAAAATGGCACCCCAGGACACGCCCGAGCGCGAGCTCGATTCGTATTCGCCAGGATAGAAACCATCAGGGGATCTATTCATTGTTTTATCGCTCCAGGCAGAAAGATGGTGTTACAACTCTTCGAATGAAGAAGTGCAGCCACCGTGCCAGTCGCGAATTCTAAAAAAGTCGTTTAATTTCAAAGAATTATAAAGATTGAACTTCCAATGGCCATGCAATTTGCAAGGAAACGGTAATAGCAGCGGGTTTTATGCATTGCCTATTTGCGTTTGTAACGCTTGTTGCCGCTGGGCGTCAGGCATTAGATCCCGCCTCGAGGGCCCGTACAAAATGAGCCGGTGCCACATGTGCAACCTTCGTCGCTCTGCAGGCTCCAGCCAAGCCCATAAAGCAACATGAAAGTTAATTTAAAAAGTCGGCGGCATTTCTTGGCAAAATGCTCACACATTTGCCATGAACCCATTATCAGGCCCGCCCTATGACCCGCATCCTGACCATCGAAGACGACGCCGTGACCGCCCGGGAAATCGTCGCTGAATTGAGCAGCCACGGCCTCGACGTGGATTGGGTCGACAATGGCCGCGAAGGTCTGGCGCGCGCGGTCAGCGGCGACTACGACCTGATCACCCTCGACCGCATGCTGCCCGAGCTCGATGGGCTGGCGATAGTCACCACCCTGCGGACCATGGGTGTGGCCACGCCTATCCTGATGATCAGCGCCCTCTCCGATGTCGACGAGCGGGTGCGCGGTTTGCGCGCCGGGGGGGACGATTACCTGACCAAACCCTTCGCCACCGATGAGATGGCCGCCCGGGTCGAAGTGCTGCTGCGCCGACAGAACACCGTGACCGCCCAGGCCACCACACTGCGGGTCGCGGACCTGGAACTGAACCTGATCAGCCACGAAGCCAGCCGCGACGGCCAGTTGCTGACCTTGTTGCCCACCGAGTACAAGCTGCTGGAATTCCTGATGCGCAACACCGGGCAGATCCTGTCGCGGATGATGATTTTCGAAGAGGTCTGGGGTTACCACTTCGATCCCGGCACCAACCTGATCGACGTGCATATCGGCCGTCTGCGCAAGAAGATCGACCCGCCCGGCAATGTCCCACTGATTCGGACCGTGCGAGGCTCGGGCTATGTCATTGCCGAACCCCTCTAAAGGCTGGCGCTCTTCCAGCAGCCGGTTGCTGGCGCTCTACAGTTCGCTGTTCGTGCTCTGGAGCGGGATGCTCATGGGGGTCATGTACTACGAGGTGTCCGCTTACCTGGACAACCTGGCCAAGCACTCGCTGATGCAGCGTCAGCATTTGTTTTCGCGTTTTTCCGGTGAACAACTGGTCGACGCCCTCACCGTCAGCATGACCTTCGACATTCCCGGCCTCGACGCTTATGGCCTGTTCGATGAACAGCACCGTTACCTCAGCGGTGCCCTGCGCCATATCCCCAAGGGATTGCCGCTGGACGGCAAGATTCACATGCTCGGCGACTGCGCCGACTCCGACGACCCGACCCTGCCCAACGACAGTTGCGACGCCGTCGCGACCCAGGCCGTGGACGGTCGCTGGCTGGTACTGCTGCGGGATAACGGCTCGCTGTTTGCCGTGACCCGGATCATTCTCCATGCCTTGTTCTGGGGCATGACCCTGACCATTGTCCCGGGCATCGTCGGTTGGCACCTGTTGCGCCGCCGGCCTCTGCGGCGTATTCGCGGGATCCAGGCCAGCGCCGAAGCGATAGTCGCCGGCGACCTGACCCGACGCTTGCCGCTGTCCAGTCGCCGCGATGAACTGGACATGCTGGCGGCCATCGTCAACGCCATGCTCGAGCGTATCGAGCGCTTGATGAACGAGGTCAAGGGCGTGTGCGACAACATTGCCCATGACCTGCGCACGCCGCTGACCCGCTTGCGCGCGCAGTTGTACCGCATGCAGCAAGAGGCGGGCGAAGGGTCCCGGGAGGCGACGCAACTGGAATCAGTGCTGGCCGAGGCCGACACCTTGATGGCGCGTTTTCGCGGATTGCTACGCATTTCCGAGCTGGAAGACCGGCAACGGCGTTCCGGTTTCGTGCAGCTGGATCCGCTGCCGTTGTTGCAGGAACTGCACGAGTTTTACCTGCCGTTGGCGGAAGAAGGCGAGCTGGGTTTCCAGCTGCAATTACCTGAGTCATTGCCGCCATTGAATGGGGATCGGGCGTTGCTGTTTGAAGCGGTGGCGAACCTGCTGAGCAACTCGATCAAATTCACACCACCCGGTGGCCAGGTGATTTTGCGCGGGGTCAATGAAGGTGGGCATACACGGATCGAGGTACTCGACTCGGGGCCCGGAATTCCCGAGAGCGAACGCGAAGCGGTGTTTCAGCGCTTTTATCGTGCCGAGGGCGGCAATCAGCAAAACGGCTTCGGGCTGGGGCTATCGATCGTGGCGGCGATTGTCAGCCTGCATGGGTTTACGCTGGAGGTGGGGAGCAGTGAATCGGGTGGTGCACGGTTGGTAGTCGATTGCCGACAGAGCCTGATCCCCCAGGCATGACCCAATCTCCCTGACAACCAGGCGTCCCTTGTGGGAGCGGGCTTGCTCGCGAAGGCGGTGTGTCAATAAAAATGATATCGACTGACACGACGCCTTCGCGAGCAAGCCCGCTCCCACAGGGGATTTGTGGTGTTGTCAGGCTGGGTAGTTAGCCCTTAATGCCTCCAGCCCACCCTGATAAATCCCGGTAAACAACGCCACCACTTCCTCATCACTCACACCCACCGGCGCAAACTGCCCGGACCAGGTCACCCGCGCCCCCTGCCCTTGCGCTTCAACACGGATAGTCGCCAGATAGTCAGTCGCCGGAAACGGCGCCTGTAAAATCGAGTAGCTGTACGTCTTCGCCGCGTCATCAAACGCCTGAAGCCGCTCCACCACCACCGCCCCATCCGCCGTTTGCAGACTGCGCACCCGCCCGCCGTCACTTAGCTCGCTTTGGGGAATGAATGGCAGCCAATCCGGCAGCGAGTTGAAGCCGCCGATCAATTGCCAGACCTGATCGGCCGAAGCCGGGATATCGATAAATGCTGATGCAGTTGCCATGTACTGTTCTCTCTTAATCAGTAAGGTTCAGATCGCCATGCTGTCGACGACACCACCGTCGACTCGAAGGGCCGCGCCAGTGGTGGCCGAGGATAGCGGCGAAGCGATATAGGCCACCAGGTTCGCCACTTCCTCGACATTCGCCACGCGCTGGATGATCGATGTCGGCCGCGACTTTTGCACAAAGGCGTCGGCTTCTTCCTGAACACTGCGACCGGACGCGGCAATGGCATCCTTGAGCATCAGCTCCACGCCGTCGGTCAACGTCGGGCCCGGCAGGATTGCATTGACCGTCACCCCAGTGCCGGCCAGCCGTTTGGCCAGTCCGTGGGACACCGCCAGGTTGGCGCTTTTGGTCACCCCATAGTTGAGCATGTCCGCGGGGATCGCGATCCCGGATTCCGAAGACAGGAATATCACCCGCCCCCAGCCCTGTTTGACCATGTCCGGCACGTAATGCCGGGACAGGCGTACCCCGGAGATCACGTTGACCTCATAGAAGCGCGTCCACTCGCTATCGGGCGTGTCGAAGAAATCCACCGCGTCGTAGATCCCCAGGTTGTTCACCAGAATGTCTGCCCGTGGTTCGGCGGCGAACAGTTTTTCCGCGCCTTCAGCCGTACCGAGGTCGGCCGTCAGCCCGCGCAGCTGCGCACCGGGCACCTGCTGGCGAATGCTCGCCAGCGCCTGCTCGACCTTGGCCGTGTCGCGGCCGATCACCACCACCGTGGCACCGGACTCGGCCAGTGCCTTGCTGATGCCCAGGCCAATGCCGGCGGTGCTGCCGCTGACGATGGCCAGTTTTCCAGTCAGATCGATTTTCATGCTCAAGCTCCTGTAATGGGCAAGGGTGCGCGCTCGGAGACCAGCTTCGCCTCGCGCATCGCCTGCCAGAACGCTGCAGGGATCACCGCTGACAACGCGGCGACATCTTCGGCAATCCGGTCCGGGCGACTGGAACCTGGAATCACCGCCGCCACCGCCGGGTTCGCCAGGGAGAACTGCAACGCCGCCGCCTTGATGTCGACACCGTGGGCCGCAGCGATGCGTTTGATCTGCTCGACTTTATTGACGATCGCCGGGCTGGCCTTCTGGTACTCGAAGTGCGCGCCGCCCGCCAAAATGCCCGAGCTGTACGGTCCACCGACCACGATCTCGACGTTCTGCGCCAGCGCCGCGTCCATCAAACGCTGCAACGCACGGTCATGATCGAGCAACGTGTAGCGCCCCGCCAGCAGAAAACCGTCCGGTTGCGCTTCGGTCAGATCAAGGGTCAGCTCGCACGGTTCGACCTTGTTCACGCCCAGGCCCCAGCCCTTGATCACCCCTTCTTCGCGCAAACGGGTCAGCACCTTGAACGCGCCGGTTCGGGCCTGATTGAAATATTCGAGCCATTGATCGCCGTAGAAGTCCTGGGCGATGTCATGCACCCAGACGATGTCCAGGCGATCGGTTTGCAGGCGCTTGAGGCTGTCTTCGATCGAACGCAGGGTCGCGTCGGCGCTGTAGTCGTTGACGATCTTGTTCGGGCGACCGTGTTCGAACACCCCGCTCTTCTCGCCTAGATCCCGGGCCGAGGCGTCTTCGACTTCATCGAGAATCACCCGACCGACCTTGCTGCTCAGAACATAGTCGTCGCGGTTGTACTGGGCCAGCGCGGCGCCCAGGCGAATCTCCGACAGGCCAGAACCGTAAAACGGCGCGGTGTCGAAATAACGCACGCCGACATCCCAGGCGGCGTGCACGGTGGCCATCGCCTCTTCTTCAGGAATGGCGCGGAACATGTTGCCCAAGGGTGCGGTACCAAAACCCAGGGTGCCGGGCAGTTTGTCTTTCAAGCTCATAAGTGAATCCTCTTGGATATGCAGGAGCCGGCCTGGCGAAAACGCTGGAACAGTCGCAACAATGACTACTGGACGATCCGCTATCTCCAGCAAGCCGACTCCCGCAAAACGGTTTGTGTTGCGTTGCCGATGAGCAAATCCTAGATTGCGAGCATCGGACCGTCCAAGACATAATGTGCAGCACTTGAGTCCCCAGAGGTCTGAAATGATCGACATCCGCCAATTGCGCTACTTCGTCGCCGTCGCCGAAGAAGAACACGTCGGTCGCGCCGCCGAACGCCTGCACATTTCCCAGTCGCCCCTGAGTCGGCAGATCGCCCAGCTTGAGGAACGCCTGGGGTTGACCCTGTTCGAACGCAGTCAGCAGCGCATCCGCCTGACCCGCGACGGCCAGACCTTCCTCGCCGAAACCCGCGCCCTGCTGACCCACGCCAACCGCCTGGAATCCCTCGGCAAACGCCTGGGGCGCGGCGAAGAAGGCGGCCTGTGCATCGGCTACATCGAAAACGCCATGCATGCCGGGGTGCTGCCAAACGCTTTGCGGGTGTTGCGGGTCGACCGGCCGAACGTGCACGTCGCGCTGTACAACCTGAGTTCCGCCGAACAACTCGAAGGCCTGCGACAGCGTAGTCTCGATATCGCCCTGGTCAGTGAGCCGCCCGTCGCCGATGATCCGGACCTGCTGGGTTTTCAGGTGCTGGACGACCCGATGCTGCTGGCGTTGCCCGAGCATCATCCTTTGGCGCAGCAGACAACCTTGACCCCGGCCGACCTGGCCGATCAGGAATGGATCGGCGTGCAACACCGCCAGAACTGCGCCAGCCGCGAAGACTTCGTCAGCGCCTGCATCCGCGCCGGGTTCACCCCGGACATCCGCATGGAAGCCACCGAACCTTTCACCGCGCTGGGGCTGGTGGCATCGGGGCTGGGGATCGCGATGATCCAGAAAGGCCTGAGCCGCAATGCGCCACCGGGGGTGGTGCTGCGGGAAGTGCCGTGGATTTCCTTCACCACACCACTGTGGGCGGCGTGGCACCGGATCAACCTGCGGCCCTTGGTCGAGACGTTCAGGAAGGTGCTGACAGAACCGGGTCCTGCAACATAAAAACGGATGGATTATCCACCTGATACCTGTCAGGTCAGCACAATCCCTGTGGGAGCGGGCTTGCCCGCGAAGAGGGAGTGTCAGGCGACAACAATGTTGTGTCGGACACGGACCTGTGGGAGCGAGCCTGCTCGCGATTGCGATGTGCCAGACAACATTGATGTCGCCTGACACTCCGCATTCGCGAGCAGGCTCGCTCCCACAGGTCCGTGGTATCCGGCAGATGTATTTGTGCCGCGAAATCCGTGAATTAAACACCGACCAGCGGCACTTGTTTAAACGCCCTTCAGGTTACTTCACGAAAGCTACAGCTTCTTGCGCCGTTGCCTACAGTTACGCCAGAATCCGCCGGCTTGTGCGCCTTGGGGCCGCTCGGTAACTTGATGCCCGTCACTGCCCATCAGTGATCGGGTTTCGCAGCCTGGGTAAACTCTAGACGCACAACGTCTACCGTCCGTGAGCAGACGCTTTATCAGGTCTGTCACTCATGTCATGGCGGCTGTGCGTGGGAGACTTTCGGGTCTGCCGGGTTCCTAGAGTCCTGGTCTGCGAACCCGCGTACAGTTGCCACCTTTTTTTCGTTTCGCAGCGACTGGTGGCAGCTCCAA
Source organism: Pseudomonas silesiensis (assembly GCF_001661075.1). Classification (NCBI taxonomy): domain Bacteria; kingdom Pseudomonadati; phylum Pseudomonadota; class Gammaproteobacteria; order Pseudomonadales; family Pseudomonadaceae; genus Pseudomonas; species Pseudomonas silesiensis. The sequence goes on along the minus strand of NZ_CP014870.1, from coordinate 2,365,417 downwards.
TTCTCTAGGAGTTCCACCATGTTCAAGGTCACCCCAAATCCCCCGGACACCGATCCAGCATCCCCCAACGAAAACCTCGATTCAAAACTCCACGAAGCGACCGACGAAGGCCTCGATTTCCCCTACAACACAGCCGCCGACATCAACGCCACCCCGCGCACACCCGGCACCATGTTCATCGTCAATCCGCAGCTTGATACTGAAACCCTGCTGGCCCATGCCTGCGAATCGCTGGCCTCGGCCAACGTCATGGCCATGGACCTGGCGGACCATATGGATGGACCGAGCCGCAACTCCCTGTTGGGCATAGCGCAAGTCATCATGCTGGGCGAGCTGGCGGTGAACCGGGCACTGGATCAACTCGATCCACCCGAGTAAACGCAGCCCCTGTAGGAGCCAGCTTGCCGGCGAAGAGGGAATGTCAGTTGGCATCGCCATTGCCTGACACACCGTTTTCGCCGGCAAGCCGGTCTCGCTCCCACAGCCCCCTCCTCGCCACAGTAAGCCCTCACAGGGGATTGGTGCTTTACTAAAAGATACAAGCCCCAGCGAGCCCCCCACCATGAACCGCAACGACCTGCGCCGCGTGGACATGAACCTGCTGGTGATTTTCGAAACCCTGATGTTCGAAAAAAACCTGACCCGCGCCGGGGAAAAGCTGTTCCTCGGCCAGCCCGCCGTCAGTGCCTCGCTGGCCAAGCTGCGCGATCTGTTCGACGACCCGCTGCTGGTGCGTAACGGCCGCATACTGGAACCGACCCAGCGCGCGTTGCAGATTCTCAAGGAGCTGCAGCCGGCAATGGACACCATCTCCGGGGCGGTCAGCCGGGCCAAGGATTTCGACCCGTCCACCAGCCGCGATGTGTTTCGCATTGGCCTGTCCGACGACGCCGAGTTCGGCCTGTTTCCACCGTTGCTCAAGCAGATGCGCGAGGAGGCGCAGAACGTGGTGGTGGTGGTGCGTCGGGTGAATTACCTGCTGATGTCGTCGATGCTCGCCTCCGGGGAAATTTCCGTCGGCATCAGCTACACCACGGAACTGCCGGCCAACGCCAAGCGCAAGAAGCTGCGGGACCTGAGCGTCAAGATCCTGCGCGGCGACAGCCGTCCCGGCACCTTGACCCTGGATGACTATTGCGAACGCCCCCATGCGCTGGTGTCGTTCTCCGGGGATCTGACCGGTGCCATCGACAACGACCTGGCCCGTATCGGCCGTTCGCGCCGGGTGGTGCTGGCGGTGCCGCAGTTTGCCGGCCTGCGTGCGTTGCTCGCAGGCACCGATATGCTCGCCACAGTGCCGGACTACGCCGCGTGCGCGTTGATCGAGGGCAGCAGCCAGTTGCGGGCCGACGACCCGCCGTTTGAAATCAACCTGTCCGAACTGTCCATGGTCTGGAACGGGGTCAACGATAACGATCCGGCAGAACGCTGGTTGCGCTCGAAAATTGTACAGCACATGGCCGCGCCATCGCCGGCGCAGTAAACGATCGCAAGGGCACCGGTTCGTACTCGCGCAAATACACCGGCATGTCCGTGACCGGTGGCATGGCTGGAATCTCGAAATACATCTGCACCACCCAGCCGCGGTGATAGCTGGCGTGATTGACCACATGCAGCAGCATCGCGCCGGCGCTCATGGTGCCGCTTTCGCCCGAGACAAAGCTGAACTCGACGGGTTGGTCCAGCGATTCATCGGTCTGGCGTTCGCTCCAGTCGCAGTACCAGTGATCGATGTCCTTCTGCGCCACGCGCAGCTCGGCCAGATCGGGGTGCAGCAGATCGTGTGAGGTCTTGAAGCCGTGCCCTCGGCCCTCGAGGTGGGCCTGCCAGATGCAGTCCACGACGTAGATGTGGTTCAGGGTGCCGATCATGTTCTTGAATACCGAGACCCGATCTTTATTGACCTCACCTGGCGGCAGGGAGGCCAGGCTGTCGAAGAGGCGTTGATCGGCCCAGCGTTTGTAATCGGCAAGCATGCGGGCAGTGCGTGCGTTGATCATCAGAGGTCTCCCACTTCAATGGGCGCATTGCAAAGCATAGCCCTCATCGACGAACGGCAGCGCAAACGCTGATCATCGGTACACCCGTTACCGCGCCAGTATCGCCTGCACCCGCTCGGCCAGTGCCAGGCAACTGGTCAGGCCCGGCGATTCGATCCCGAACAGGTTCACCAGCCCCGGCACGCCATGTTCGAGCGGGCCACTGATGACGAAGTCGGCGGCCGGTTCGGTTGGGCCACAGATTTTCGGACGGATGCCGCTGTAGGCCGGTTGCAGGCTGTCATCGGGCAAGGCCGGCCAGTAACGCCGGATGGCCTCGTAGAAGCCATGCACCCGGTTCGGGTCGACGCGGTAATCGACCTGATCGACCCACTCGACGTCCGGCCCGAAGCGCGCCTGTCCACCCAGGTCCAGGGTCATGTGCACACCCAGCCCCGCACTTTCCGGGGCCGGATAGACCAGGTGCCGGAACGGCGCCCGGCCGCTGAAACTGAAGTAGCTGCCCTTGCACAGGCGCGCTTGAGGAACGTGTTGCAATGGCAAACCTTCGATCCGGCTCGCCACCTCGGGCGCGGACAATCCGGCGCAATTGATCAGCTCCCGGCAGCTCAAGGTCATCGGCTCGGCGCCGCCCATGTGCAACTCGAAACCTTGCCCGGTGCAACGGGCCGATGCCAACGGCGTGTGAAAGGCCACCGATGCTCCGCTGGCCTCGGCATCGGCCTGCAGCGCCAGCATCAGGGCGTGAGAGTCGACAATCCCGGTGGAAGGCGACCAGAGCGCGGCGACGCAAGACACCGCCGGCTCAAGCGCCCGCGCCTGACCGGCGTCCAGCCATTGCAGATCCTGGACGCCATTGCGCCGCCCCTGCTCCAGCAACCTCTGCAAGGCTGCGCACTGGCTATCATCGGTGGCCACGATCAGCTTGCCGAGCCGCCGATAATCGACACCTCGCTCATCGCAAAAGGCGTACAGGCGTTGCTTGCCCTCCACGCACAACTGCGCCTTGAGGCTGCCGCTGGGGTAATAGATCCCGGCGTGGATCACCTCGGAATTGCGCGAACTGATGCCCACCCCAATGCCCTCGCCCGCCTCGACCAGGACCACTTCCCGTCCGCTGCGGGCCAGGGCCCTGGCCACCGCCAGCCCGACCACCCCGGCCCCGACCACCACGCATTCGATATCGACGCTCACCGGCGCTTTATCCCTGTCAAAACCCTGCTCATATCAGGTCAGCCCCCGCTCCCGGTAATCGATCAGGCTGGAGAATATCGCCAGCAACAGGGCCATGACCACGAAGAAAATCAGCACCAGGAAATACGAACCGGTGAACTGCACGATCAACCCGATCATGATCGGCACGATGACCCCGGCCATGTTCCCGCAAAAGTTCATGGTGCCGGCGAGCACGCCGGTTTTCGAGGTGCCGCCGAGGATCGACGGAATGCACCAGTACATGCCGCACCAGCGAATGAAAAACATCGCCACACAGAGCAGGCCGATCGCCTTGCTCGCCTCGCTGGCATAAGCCACCGCCAGCATGCACACCGCCGCCACCAGTGCCGAGCCGCTGAACATGCTGCGCATCACCAGGTTGGGCGAGGCGCCGCTGGACTTCCATTTGTCCCCCAGGTAACCGCCGACCAGTTCACCGACGAAGCCGCACATGAAGATCAGGAAGGTCGCACCGCCCATGCTCGAAATGTTCAGGCCGTGGGTCTGGTGCAGGTAGCTCGGCATCCAGGTCAGCAGACCATAGAACACGCTGAGGATGCAGCAGTAGCCGGCGAACATCGCCAGCACCGAGCGATCTTTGAGCAGCTCCTTGAGCGGGATGCTGGTCACGGCGCCGGGTTGACTGACGGTGCTGTTGCCCGCGGTGATGTGCGCCAGTTCCGCGGCATTGACGCCGGGGTGTTCACTGGGGTGATTGCGAATGTATTTCCAGGCCAGCACACCGGCGAGCATGGTGCCGACACCGGCGATCACGAAGGCGATGCGCCAGGAGTCGAACCAGCCGATCAGGCCCGCGATGATGATCGCGCCAAAAGCACTGCCCAGCGGTGCGCCGCCGTCCACCAGCACCGCGCCGCGTCCGCGTTCGTTGGGGGTCAGCCAGGCGCCATTGAGCTTGGCCCCGGCGGGCATGATCGGCGATTCGGCGATGCCCAGGCCCATGCGCGTGATCAGCAGGGTGATCCAGTTGTGCGCACCGGCGGCCAGGGCCTGGAACGCACCCCAGGCCACCGTCGCGATGACAATCACCCGCCGCGTCTGAAAGCGATCCAGCAGCATGCCGCCGGGAATCTGCATCAAGGCGTAGGACCAGAAAAACGCACTGAGCATCAGCCCTTCCAGCGCCGGCGGGATCTGGAACTCGGCGGAAATCAGCGGCAAGGCCACCGACAGCGAGGCGCGGTCGATGTAGTTGATGGCGGTCAGCAGCAGCATGATGAGGAAGATTCGCCAGCGCACGCTGGTGGGACGCTCGGTTGCGGACGCGGCTGTCAGCCGCAGTGTTTCGGCACTCGGATTGTTCATGAAGGGCGCTCTTGTTGTTGTGGATGCAAGCGGCCCCACTCTAGTTACGCGCCCGACAGCTGAATAATGAGGGGATCTGATTGGGGGATCACTGAATGTCATCCCCCCAAAAGATCGGAATGTTCCGGGGTAACGGCCCGCCGTCCAGGCTAGACGGGGGATGACAAAGGGTGATCACCGGATCAGACCTTTTCATTATCGGGCGTCTGCGGCGCTTATTAGTGTTTGCGCACCAATAAGTACCGGAGAAACCCATGAACCCCTTTCAGTTTTACTTCCCCACGACCTTGAAGAGCGGTAACGGCCTGGTGCGTCAGGCCGGTGCATTGCTCAAGCCCCATGTGCGCAGAAAACTGCTGGTAGTCACCGATCAGGGGCTGATCGCATCGGGCGTGCTGGAAGGCTTTTTTGCCTCGCTGGCCGAAAGCGAAGTCAGCTACGAAGTGTTTTCCGGGGTCGAGCCCAACCCCACCACCGATGTGCTGGAGCGCGCCGTGGCGTTCCTGAAAAACCATGACTGCGATTCGGTGATCGGTGTCGGCGGCGGCAGCAGCATCGACACCGCCAAGGGGGTCGCGGCCATGGCCACCAACCCCGGCAACATCCTCGACTACGAAGGCTACGACAAGCTGCTGCAGCCACCGTTGCCGATCTTCGCGATACCGACCACCTCCGGCACTGGCAGCGAATGCACCGCCTCTACGGTGTTCACCAACACCAAGACCCTGTTCAAGACGGTGATCATCAGCCCGGCGCTGTTTCCAACACTGGCGATTCTCGATGCCGAACTGACCCTGAAGTTGCCGCCGTCGATCACCGCCGCCACGGGCATGGACGCCTTGACCCATGCCATCGAATCCTACGTCTCCAAGCAAGCCAACCCGGTCAGCCAGGCCCTGGCCCTGCAAGCGATCAAGATGATCTGCACGCATCTGCCAAAAGCGTTTTTCAGCGGCTCGGACTTGCACGCCCGGGAACAGATGCTGCTCGGTTCGTTCCTGGCCGGGGTGGCGTTCGCTCAATCGAAGCTGGGCAACGTGCATGCGATCTCCCACACCTTCGGCGGGGTGTTCAACATTCCCCATGGCATCGCCAACGCCACGCTGCTGCCCTACGTCATCGAATACAACCTGGCGGCCTGCCCGGAGCTTTTTCGCGAGATCGCCATCGCCATGGGCGAGAACGTCGACGGCCTGAGCCCGGCCCGCGCCGGGCACAAAGTCATGGAACACGTGGTGGCGCTGAACCAGGCCATCGGCATCCCCGGCAACATCAAGGACCTGGGCGTGGATCTGGACTACATGCCGCAGATGCTCAGCGACTCGATGCGCAGCGGCAACGTGCTGGTCAACCCGCGCCTGACCACCGCCGCCGACATCGAACGGATCATCAGCAACGCTTTCCACGGCATTCATTCCTGAGAGAACACATCCCATGTTTTACGAAATGCGCACCTACACCCTCCACATCGGAAAAATGCAGACCTACCTCAAGCACTTCGAGGAAAACGGCCTGCCGGTGATCTCCCGCTACGCCACCCTGGTGGGCTGGTGGTACACCGAAATCGGCGAGCTGAACCAGGTGATTCATATCTGGGCCTACGAGAGCCTGGATGACCGGATCAGGAAACGCGCCGCGTTGTATCAGGACCCGGATTGGCTTGAGGGCTTTGTGCCGATCGCGTTTGCGATGCTGGAGAAGATGGAGTCGAAATTGCTGATCCCCGCTGATTTCTCACCGATCAAATAATCCCCCCGGGTCAACATCAATCCCCTGTCGGAGCTGCCGCTGGCTGCTCCTACACAGTCAGATCCAGACGTAAGACAGCCGCGCCATTGAAGATCGTCGGCGGCACCGGGGTGCCAGTGAATCCGATCGTGATCAAGTAGTCAGGTCCTGCTGCAATTCGTTGATCAACAGGGCCGCCGCCGGCGACAGGTCGGCGCCGGCCCGGCTGATCACCCCGTAAGGTTCGATCAAGGCCCGCATCGACACCGGCAGTTTCACCAGCAGGTCGAACTGCTCGCAGAATCGGGCGACTTCCACCGGGATCACCGCCAACAGGGTCGGATCCTGCTGCACCAGCAAGATGGTGGCGAAGGTCGACGAGGTTTCCAGGGGATAACGCGGCACCTGCAGGCCCGCCTCGTTGAGTTCACGCTCCAGGGCCTGGCGCATCGGCATGTCCTTGGGATAGACCACCCAGCGGTAGTCGCTCAACTGCGATAGCTGCAAGGCGTCGGCGGCGGCCAGCGGATGCTGCTTGCTGGCGACCACCGCCAAGGGCTCCTCGGTCAATTCGATGCAGTCGTAAGTGGCCGAGCGCTGGCCGACGCTGGCGCGGCAAATGGCCAGGTCCAGCCGTCCCTGATCCAGCAAGCCGAGCAAGGTGGCGCTGGTGTTTTCCACCAGTTCGACCGACAGCTGCGGCTGCTTGAGCCGCAACTCGGTCAAGGCCCGAGTCAGCAGCGGCACGGCCCCCATGATCACCCCCACCGACAGCCGCCCGCCCTGGCCCTGCATGATGCTGATCATTTCTTCGCGCAGGTGCGCGACGTCGCTGTAGATCAGCCGCGCATAACGAATCATGCACCGGCCCATTTCATTGGCCACCAGGCCTTTGGGCTGGCGTTCGAACAGCGGCATGCCGATCATCGATTCGACCTCATGCAAGGCCTTGGTGGCGCCGGACTGGGAAATCGAAATGTGCTCGGCGGCCTTGTGCAGTGACCCGCGATCATCCAGGGCGATCAGCAGGCGCAATTGTTTGAGGCGCAGACGTGCCGCGATGCTGCAAAGGGAAGGAACCTTATCCATATGTTCTCTATTCAAAGGACAATCCAACGACAAAAACGGGCCAGGCGATAAAGTCATCCCCGGGCCCGTTGCGAGTTAAAGATGGGTGTCAGCGAATGGCCACCGGATTGATGTTGACCTGGGTCGAACCCTTGTACAGCGGTTGCCCCAGCACGAACATGAACGCCCAGGCCTTGTCCCGGACCAGCGCGCGGCTGTCGATCAGCTCGAGGTTATAGATCCCGTTTTTGGCCAGCATGAATTGATTGACCGGGAACTCCTGGCCGTCTGTGCCTGGGTAGATTTCCGACGCCCAGGTATCGCCACCGAATGCGACGATCTGCTTGTCCGCCAGCCACTTGGCCGCCGCCATGCCGATACCCGGCTCCACGGCGAGAAATTTCTCGTTGTCCTTGCCCAGCAATTCCAGCCAACCGGTGTTGAACAGCACCACATCGCCCTTCTGGATGGTAATGCCTTGCAGGTCCAGGGCTTTCTGGATGTCGGCGACGCTGAACTCGGTTTTCTCCGGCACGATGGCGCTGCCGTACACCGCTGTCATGTCCAGCACCACGCCTCGGGTGACGATGGGCGGGACTTTTTCGATGCCGAGTTTCTGCACCCCTTCCACGGTCACGAAGTCCGCGGCGCGGTTGCCGTTGTAATAGACATTGTCGATGCCGATGTGGCCGATGCCGTTGAGTTGGGTGCCGACGCCGGTCCAGCCCACCACCAGCTCATCGTTGAAGGTGAACTTGTTCGGCCCCATGGTGGTGCCGCCGGCTTCGCCGGGCTGGATGTTGGTCAGGTGAAAACTGCGATGGCGGAAGGCCGGCAGGTTTTTATCGATGGGCACGGCCAAGGGGTAGGTTTTGCCCGTCTTGATCAGTGTCGCGGCGTTGAGCACCGACTCGGCGTTCAATAGATTGAGCGCGCCGATCTCATCCTTGGCGCCGTATTTCGACGGGTACCATTTTTCGGCTTCCGCGGCGTGGGCGGCATTGAGGGAGAACAACAGGGCAAACGGCAGTACCAATCGGTGCAGCATGGGGAGATCCTTGTCTGGTTGCAATGAACCCAAGGTACGCAGCCCCGCGGTGGGGAAACAGACAGGTAGGGGCAATACAATTGTTCTGGATTGGCACGAGTGGCCCTGTAGATACCGTCTTGAACCTCACCGGGCAAGCCAGCTCCTACAGGGATCGCGGTTATTGGTTGAAGTGATAGTTTGTGCGGCAAGGAACTACTGAGTGCCATCAGGCATCTTAAGGTATGTAGCACTTCCTTTACGCTTCATGCTTTCGGAGGACTCCGTCATGCGCCGCCTGTTTCTCATCTCTTCGCTAGTGCTTTGCTTGCCCGTCGGTTCGGCCCTGGCCGATGTGGATGCAAGCGATGTCGCCACCTCGGCGGGTCTTTCCGCGTCCCTGTATTCGACCTTCAAGGATGACAAAATGATGATTCCCGCCCGGGATGACGCTTCCAGCTTCGTGGCCAGTGGCGGCACGATTCGTGGGGTGTACCTGGAGTCGGTATTACAGCAGGTTCGCCAGAACAATCCTGGCCTGAAGGCAAGCGATGAAGAGCTGGCCCGAGCCATTCTGGTTCAGGAAGGCACGCCTGCCGGGCAATGATCACTGAAAAATGAGCGGTGGGGCTTGTGACACCCGGAGAGGGTTTCCGGCCCTGCCTTCGCTTTCTCTCTATTTTTCGCTCGCGGTGGACAAACGCGCCCACCCGGCAACCTTCTGCGCACTGATATTCACCCCGCCACACACCACGATCACTACGTCCCGGGCATCGGCAATCGCCGGATGGTCCAGGTAGCCGATCGCCAATGAAACCCCGCACGCCGGTTCGACCAACTGTCGCAGGTCGTTGGCATAACGCACCACGCCCATGATCGCCTCGTCATCGCTGAGCACCACGCATTGGTGAGCAAAATCGTGGATGTGCTGCACCGGCCAGGCGGCCACTTGAGCCGCGCCGAGAGAGGTGGCGACCGTGTCGATACGCGGCAATCGGACTGGATGCCCGGCAGCAAGCGCCGCCGAGAAAGAAGCGGCGCCCTGGGTTTCGCAGGCGACGATCCGGCAGTCCATGCGGCCATGGCGGATCAAGCCGGTGAGGATCCCCGCCAGCAAGCCACCGCCCCCGACCGACGTCACCAGGGTATCGACCTGAGGACAGTCCTCGAGAATTTCATCGACCATGCTGCTGTGCCCCTCCCACAACACCGGATGATCGAAGGCCGGCACATATTCGGTGTGGGCACCCTGTGCCAGCTCCATGGCCTTCTGATTGGCATCGTCCCAGACCTTGCCATGCACGATCACCTCGGCACCGGTCTTGCGGATTCTGGCGCGGGTGGTTTCCGGGGTGGTATGCGGCACCACGATGCAGGCTTTCAGGCCCAGACTGGCGGCGGCCACGGCCGTGGCGAAACCGGCGTTGCCAGCAGAGGGGCAAACCACTTTGCGTTTGCCCTGCGCCTTTGCCTGGGTACACAACAGCCCCATGCCGCGCAGTTTGAACGAACCGCTGGGTTGCAGGTTTTCCAGTTTGAGCCAGATGCGTCGGGTCGGGGTCGACAGGCCTGGGTGCAGAATCAATGGTGTTCTGATGTGAAGCATGGTGGCTCCCCTTTGGCACGCCACCGGCTCCTCGATCGTTTCAACGAGCCAAGGGTGAACGCTCATTACCCTAGCTTAGTTCACCCCGGCCCCCGGACTTGTCGTGTCAGCGATAACGCGGTGCCGCCGTGGAGTTGCCGAACAACCCGGCCAGCGTTATGCGCTGGCTTTCATAGCGGTCCCACTGCTCGCCGTCGTGCAGGCCGGGAATGGTCACCACTTCGCCTTGGGCCAAGCCCGCCAGGGCGGCGTCGACCATGTCCTCGGCGGACATTACGATCTCCTGCGGCAGGTTTTCTACCGGGTTGCCGGCCTCGCTCCAGAAGTCCGTGGCAGTGGCACCGGGCAATACGGCCTGGATGCGCACGCCTTTGTCGGCCAGCTCGTGATGCATCGACTGGCTCAAGCCCAGGACGAAGGCCTTGGTCCCGCCGTACACGCCGTTGAGAATTTGCGGAGCGATGGCCACGATCGAAGCGATGTTGATCACGGTTCCGGTGCCGCGGGCGACGAAGCCGGGTACCACCGCGTAAGCCAGGCGCATCAACGCCGTGACGTTGAGGGTGATCATGTCTTCCATGTCGTCCACCGGGCTGCCCAGCAATGGCATGACGCCGCCGACCCCGGCATTGTTGACCAGCAAGGTGATGCTCGCGTCGTGGCGCAGTATCTCTTCGACTCGCAGCAGGTCGGCTTTGTCTTTCAGGTCGGCGGCGACCACTTCCACCGCGCGGCCGGTCTGGTTGCTGAGCTGATTGGCCAGGCCGTTCAACTTGCTCCGGCTGCGGGCGACCAGAATCAAGTCGAAACCTTGCCGGGCGAGACGCTCGGCGTAGACCGCGCCGATGCCCGAAGATGCGCCAGTGATCAGTGCGGTGCCTTTGGATGAGAGGGCCATGTCGATTTTCCTTCACAGTGAGACGATAGATTCGCCGGGGAGTGATCCGTTATAAATGGGCTGACGCGCTTGGCAAATGACGTTTAAAGTACGTTTTCAGGACATGACCCTTTGAGGAACTGGCGATGACTTGCGTGGCGTTTGTCGTTTTTGAAGGTTTCCAGTCCATGGCGCTGGCGGCCATGCCAGTGTTCGAATACGCCAACTTCAGCGCCGGCGAAGCGCTGTATGACGTCAGCGTGTTGTCCGAGCACGGCCGCCCGCTACGCGCCTCCGGTGGCCTGAGTGTCGGCACCGAGGAGTTCGATGAGCGGGTGTTCGATACGGTGATCGTGGTCGGCGGCGATGCCATCCTCCAGCAGGCGCCCGAGGGGGTGCTGAATTACCTGCGCGCCAGCGTCAAGACTGCTCGCCGCACGGCATCGATCTGCTCCGGCGCCTTTGTCCTGGCCCAGGCCGGTTTGCTGGACGGTCGACGGGCGACCACCCATTGGGCGTACGCTCGGGACCTGCAAGCGCGGTTCCCGTCGATCAAGGTCGAAGAAGACCGCATCTACGTCATCGACGGTTCGATCTGGACGTCCGCCGGAATGACCGCCGGCATCGACCTGGCGCTGGCCATGGTGGAAAAGGATCACGGCGCCGAACTGGCCCGTTCCGTGGCACAGAAGCTGGTGATGTACCACCGCCGTGCAGGCGGTCAGTCGCAGCACTCGGCACTGCTGGACCTGGAACCGAAATCCGACCGCATCCAGACCGTGCTGGGCTATGCCCGGGAACACCTCGCCGAGGCCTTGTCGGTGGAGCACCTGGCGGACGTGGCGCGCCTCAGCCCTCGGCAATTCAGCCGGGCCTTTCGCGCCGAAACCGGCCAGTCGCCGGCCAAGGCCATCGAGAACCTGCGCCTGGAAGCAGCCCGACAGTTGCTGGAACGCGGACGGTTGAATCTTGATCAGATTGCCGTCGAGACCGGCTTCAGCGACCGTCGGCGCATGCGAGAAGCGTTCCTTCGGGCGTTCGGCCAGCCGCCACAGGTGATTCGGCGCAATGCCCGGACTGACTACGCGGCGTAGGCGCTGCGTGGGCAGCCTGCGGCAGCTCCTACACTTTGTGATATGCCCCTTGGGAGTTCGATCATGAAAATCTCCGCCAGGCTGGCGCTTTTCGCCATCGTTGTCACCCTCGCCTACCTGGGGCTCGCGGTGTGGGGGATGGGCGGGTTTGCAGCGTTTTTTTCCCATGCGCCGCTGGTGGTCGTGGTGCTGGCAACCCTGGTGATGGCAATCGCCTCGCTGTTCACCGAGGTCAACCTGAGCTCCGGCGAACGTGAGGACCGGGCCAATCGTTGGGTGCTTCCGGCGTTCGGGGTGATTGGACTATTGAGCGGTTTTTTGCCGGCCTACACGGACCGAATCGATTTCTGGACCTTCGGTGGCGAGGGCGTGCGCTGGCTCGGTGTCCTGCTGTTCATCATCGGCGGTGCACTGCGGCTGTGGCCGGTGTTTGTGCTGGGCAATCGCTTCAGTGGACTGGTGGCGATTCAACCGGGGCATCGCCTGGTCACCGACGGGATCTATCGCAAGTTGCGCAACCCCAGCTACCTCGGGATGTTGATCACTGCCGTGGGTTGGGCGCTGGCGTTTCGCTCGGGCGTCGGCCTGTTGCTGGTCGCGCTGACAATGATTCCGCTGGTAGCGCGCATCCATGCAGAAGAAGCGCTGTTGAGGGCGCAGTTTGGTAATGAATACGAGGCTTATTGCAGCCGAAGCTGGCGGTTGATTCCCGGGATTTACTGAAACACCATAACCCCCCTGCAGGAGCTGGCTTGTCGGATCGCCGCCCGCAGCGAAAGCGTCGGTACATTCAGCATTGATGTGTCTGAAAGACCGCTTTCGCTGGCAAGTCGGTCTCGCTCCCACAGTTAGAGGGTGTGAAGACGAAGCTGGCCGTCGGAATCCACTACTGCGGTCACCCTGTCATAGCTGACCAGCGTCGCATGTGGCGTCTCGATCGGATGAACATGGGTCGATGTCATCACCACAAGGCCCGCCCCCGCCGCCTCAGCCGCGAGAATCCCCACCGCCGCATCTTCGAAAACCAGGCACTTGGTCACCTCGACACCCAGCCGCCTGGCCGCCAGTCGATAACCTGCAGGATCGGGTTTGCCGGCGCTGACGTCTTCGGCAGTGACCATCACCTCGGGTTGCGGAATCCCCGCCGCGGCCATCCGCCTCCGTGCCAACGCCCTGGGCGCGGAGGTGACGATGGCCCATTGATTGGCTGGCAACGATTTGAGGAAGCGAGCGGCGCTCGCCACCTCGACTATCCCCTCGACATCTTCGATTTCCGCCTCAGTGATAAATGCCGCTTCAGCCTCGGCATTCACCCCGGACAGCGCCAGACGATTGATCGTGTCGATGGCACGGGCACCATGGATAGTCGGTAGGAAAGACTCGACATCGACCTTATGGCGCACGGCCCAGGCGGTCCAGATCCGTTCGGCGGCGGCGATGGAATTGAGGACGGTGCCATCCATGTCGAATAGAAAGGCGCGGTATGGGGTGTTGAAGATGGAGTGGTGAGCAGGCAAAGGGCACTTCCTTTTGCAAGAGCCAGGCGGGTATTTCATGCAATGTACACCACCGTGCTCCTACAGTGTCTTGTGTGAATCCAAGGCATTTTGCACACAATCGAGCAGTTGCCCGAGCGCCCAAGGCTTCTTGATGAACGAAACCTGATGCCGCACCCCGGAGGATTTCGGGGTTTCGAAGCCGGACATGATCATGATCGGCTTGTCCGGCCAGCGATCGCCGAACTGGTTGGCCAGATCCGCGCCATTGAGTTTGCCAGGCATGGTGATGTCCGTGAGCAATAGACGAACTTTATTGGAGTGCCGCTCCAGATAGACTGATGCGGCGTCTGCACTGGCCTGCGGCTCAACCGCAAACCCTTCCTCTTGAAGAATTTCGCAGAGAAACTCCAGGATCAACGGGTCGTCCTCAACCACAAGAATCAATCCGTCAAGGCGCGACTCACCTGTCGTCGATACTGGACTCATGACTGTGTCACTCCCTGATTACGTAAATGACTTCGCGGTCTGAATTCCGCTGCTTACAGGTATGAGCAGCGGACTCCGAGGAAATTCATTTTTGATACAGGCAATGACAAAAATCGAGAGTCCTGAAAGCGGTAGCTCACGACTGACAGTGTTCGAATTACTGCGCCATGGCGTCCTTCTTCATGGCGTCCTTGGACATGGCATCTTTTTTCATGGCGTCTTTGCCCATGGAATCCTTGGACATCTCGTCTTTCTTCATCGAGTCCTTGGCCATGGAATCCTTGGACATGGCGTCCTTTTTCATGGCGTCCCTGGACATCGAATCCTTGCTCATGCTGTCGTTGCTCATGGCATCGGTAGCGAACACGGAGGCGGCACCCATTGCCAGGCACATCGACAGTACTGCGGTCGTTAACACTTTCATGATGAAACTCCTTTGAATCACAGGTTGCGAATGAACGCAGCGTGAGCTGCGCAATAAAATTGCCAGACGTCGTCAGCTGCCACCGAACCAGTTGTACCCCTGGTCTTCCCAGTAGCCCCCGCTGTAGGTGTTGCTGACGAATATCGCCTGTATGTGTTTGGGGTTCTTGTAGCCCAGCTTGGTGGGCATGCGCAGCTTCATCGGGAAGCCGTACTCGCGAGGCAGCACCGCGCCGTCATAAGTCAGCGCCATCAGGGTTTGCGCATGCAGCGCGGTGGCCATGTCGATGCTGGTGTAATAGTCGTCCGCGCATTTGAAGCCGACATATCTGGCATCGGTGTCGGCACCGATCCGTTTCAGGAAATCGCTGAACCGCACGCCGCCCCAGCGCCCGATCGCGCTCCAGCCTTCGACGCAAATGTGGCGGGTGATCTGCTCGGTCTGCGCCATGGCGCGCAGCTCTTCAAGGCGCCAGCTGCGCTTGTCGGCGACCAGCCCGGTCACTTCCAGGCGATAAGCCTCTTCCTCCACCGTCGGTGCCTCATCGATGCCGTAGAAGGCATTGAAGGGAAACGGCCGGGTGATCATCGACTCAGGATAGGTGGGCGCCATCGCGTTGGGGTTGAACAGCCAGCCCTGCACCCGATCGTTGAACCGGGACATGGCGGACAAGGCCGTCTCGACGCTGTCGTTGTCGGTCAGGTTGCAGCCGGACAACATGGCCACGCCGCCGAGGGTCAGGCCGCGCATCAGGAAGTTGCGACGGGAACGATCCTCGATCTGCGGTGCAATGATTTTCCGGGCGTCGGTCAGGATGGACGACTCGTCCAGCGCCGAGCCTTCGATGTGCTTTTTCATACGGGTTCCTTGCGACCGACGATCATGGCCCACAACGTTTTGGGTACCAGCGCGACCATCAACAGATGCACCGCGACGAATGCCACCAACAACGCCATCGCAATGAAATGCACATGCCGCGCGCCTTCGTATCCGCCCAGCAACTCACGCAGGAGCGGGAATTGCACGGACTTCCACAGCACCAGCCCGGAGATCACCAACAGCGCGATGTCGACCATCACGAACAGGTACGCCACCCGTTGCACCTGGTTGTAATGACTCGGGTCGGCATGCCCCAACCGCCCGCGCAATGCGGCCCACAGGTCATGCAGGACACCACGGGGCGAGACGGGGAAAAAGCGTCGTTTCAGGCGACCACTGAAGAGGTTGAGGATCAGGTAGACGAGACCGTTGAAGGCGAGCAACCACATTGCTGCGAAGTGCCATTGCAATGCACCGCCGAGCCAGCCGCCCAGGGTGATCGAAGCGGGAAAACTGAACTCGTAAAGCGGCGACGCGTTATAGATCCGCCAGCCGCTGGTGACCATGACCAGCACCGCCAGCGCATTGAGCCAATGGGTCAGGCGTAGCCAGCGAGGATGGGATGAAGCAGGTAGCGAGGACATGATGCGTTCCCGGCGGTTGGTCGTTGGAGCCGAGTATGGGGGCCGGCCAATCGCCAAATCCTCACGAAAAGTTAAATTAATCGTGATAATTGCCAAGGCAGGCGTCGCCTGTTTGCCCCCGGCATCGCCATCATCAGACTTGATCGTCGATTGGCGGTCAGCTATTCGGTGGACGGGTAAACCCGTGCGCCGTTGGTTCGTTGGGGAGCATTTGTGTTTAAAATGCCGCCCCAACCTGTTGCCGACCCTGCCCGATGAACTCTGACGCGCTCTCCATCCTCCACGATCATTTGCTCAAAGCCCTGGCCGCCGCCCCGGCAGAAACCCGCCGGCTGTTCCACGGCCGCGGTCGCTGCTGGCCGGGGCTGGAGCAATTGACGGTGGACTGGTTGCAGGGCGTGGTGCTGGTGTCGCTGTTCAAGGAACCCGAAGCGGCGCAACTGGAGGCGTTGAAACAGCGGCTGCTGCAACTCACTCAATCATCTGAGTGGGCAACATCCGGTGCTCATACCTTGGCGTTGCAACATCGTTATCTGCTGCAAAGCACCACCGAGTGGCTGCTCGGGGAGGCGATCGAGGACATGACCATCACCGAGGGCGGCCTGCGTTATCGGGTCGACCTTGGGCGCAAACAGAATACCGGCCTGTTCCTCGACATGCGCTACGGCCGCGACTGGGTGCGGGCCAATGCCCAGGGCAAACGCGTGTTGAATCTGTTTGCCTACACCTGCGGCTTTTCGGTGGCCGCCATCGAAGGCGGCGCGACCCATGTGGTCAACCTGGACATGTCCAGCCCGGCGCTGAGCCGAGGCCGTGACAATCACCGACTGAACGGACATGACCTGGGCAGGGTGACGTTTCTGGGCCACGACCTGTTCAAGTCCTGGGGCAAAGTCATCGGCAAGGGCCCGTACGACCTGGTGATCATTGACCCGCCGTCCTTTCAGAAAGGCAGTTTTCTGCTGACCAAGGACTACCAGCGAGTGTTGCGTCGCCTGCCGGAGTTGCTCAGCCCCCAAGGTATGGTGCTGGCCTGCATGAACGACCCGGCATTCGGCGCGGACTTCCTGATCGAGGGCGTCATGCGTGAAGCGCCGAGCCTGCGCTTCGAGCAACGGCTGGAGAACCCGCCGGAATTTCCGGATGCGGATGTTGAATGCGGGTTGAAGGCGTTGGTGTTCAGGCAGTGAGACCGAGCCGCCGCCTTCGCGAGCAAGCCCGCTCCCACCGTTAACCGGGTTACCCCAGCCGCTCGCGCACAAACTCTTGCGCCTTGCGCGTCATCTGGTCCAGATGCCGATCCCGCTGCTTTTCCGCATCGAGCATCGCCCGCTTGCCGTGTTTCTGCAGCAGATACGTATGGATCTGCCGCACCTCCAGCGAGCTGTAGATCGACGCTACATCCAACAGCCCCATCAAACCTTCACTGCCATGGTCGCGAGTGTTCATCAGCACCTGAGTCCCACGCACGCCCACCACCTGAAAGCCCATCGACTCGAAATACGGCACCTTGGCCACGGCGCAGTTCAATTCGGCATGGGGGTAGCGGCCGACCATCTCCCGCAGCATCCGCCGGGCAATGCCCTGGCGCCGATGACTTGCATGCACCGCCATATACGCCACGCCGCACGCGTCAGGATCATCCTTGACCGGCAGGTACAGCAAAAAGCCGACTACCTTTTCCGGGTCGTCATCGTCGGTCGCGACCAGCAACTCCACGGCAATCCCCTTCGTCCCGTTCAAGGCCTCCAGATAGAGATGAACCTCATAGCCGATCGCGTACTGGTAGATGTTGTACAGCAGGTTGCTCGGCGGGATCGCGACCATGCTGATGTCGGTGAGGTAGTCGACGACCATTTGCAGGATCTGGCTGTTGACGGGCTCTGGGCAGGGGGATTGGTAATGGGTGATCTGGGGCATTGCAGGGGCTGACTCCGTGGGGCGGATGTGAAGCGTTGATCGCGGGGCTGCCTATCATAACGTGTCGAGGCGGGTTACTCGCAAAAGTACTCTGCGTTGGCATGATTGCTCCCCACGCCCTGCGTCACGAGTGCCCGGTCAGGTTTCACAATGCGAGGCTGCATCGGGGCTGATGCCGGTGGGTCAGGTGATTGAAGTGTTGACTGTGCCGGCCCCATCGCGGGCAAGCCCGCTCCCACAGGGTATTGTGCTATTCACTCTATTTGTGCAACAGCCTTGATCACTGTGGGAGCGGGATTGCCCGCGATGGGGCCCTTAGCAACACCGCTAAACCAAAGCCTTGGCCCCCTCGCCCACTCCGGCAAATTCAGGTTTATCACTCAGGCACCTGGTCAATCTCTATCCTGAAACGCCCCTTGAAGCCTGTCCCCGTCACATCGAATTCCCATCCCTTGGCCACTTTTGTCATCAGCGTCTTGGGATCGTCGACATAACCGGGTGCCGCGAACTGCTCTCCGTCATGGATAAACATGGTGTAAGGCGGCAACAGCAATCCGCGGACGTAGTACTGCTTTCTGAAAATCACATTATCGGAAAAACCCACCCCAAACAGATCGCGCTCGCCGACATAAAAGTCCAGGCGCATGACCATGTCTTTTTTGCTGATGCTGGCATCTTCCAGAATGGGCGTGGTGTTGAGATACCCTTCCCAAATCAGCCGGTCGGGGCCGGCCCAGCCGAACTCCACAGCCGGGTCGGTCAGGCTGGTCTTGGTAAAAGGGCCATAGCAGTTTTCCGAATCGGCGCCCTGATGGAACAGTTCGAAATCGACCCCGCGCGGTTTGATCGAGACGCCGAAAAAGAACTCGCTCTTGCCGAACATATCCATGCCGCGCAGCACTTCACCTTCCACCAGCCGCAACCGCACTTTGACGTTGCCAAAGAAGAATCGCGTGGCGATCTCGAACGACTCCCGGGCCGTTACCAGCGAGTCGAAACCGCCATGACACTTGTGCACGAAGGTTCGTGGCGCACCCGGAATCTGCGCGTAGCTCTGTTTGACCAGGCCGTCGCTGCGGTTGTAGTTCATGCCGAATTCGTCGGCCACGGAAAACAGCCGGTTACCCAGGGAGGCAGAACCGACATCGTAGGATTTGTAGTTGGTACCCACCACGGTCAACAGGCGATCCAGCGGGAAGCACTCGCCAAATTTAGTGAATGACGTTGTGTTGTCCGTGCTTTTTTGAATGTCGGGATTGAAATGCTCGATCTCGTTTTGCGCCTCGGTCCCGACCCATTTTTTCAACACTTGAAAAGCAATGCCTTGATGGGGCGTACCGAGAGTCACCACTTTGTTGATCAGATCGGCTGGCTTGCGTTTAGCATCCGGAATCGTCTGTTGAATCGCCTGCCGGACCAATAGACCGCCCATGGAGTGAGCGATGATATTGACCATCGGCTCAGGTTGCCCAGGGTTCTTGAGCTTGGCCAGGGCCCGGATAAAGTCGATCAGACGCAGCAGTGCAGCGCCGTAGGCGACCATTTTGCGATCATTGAGATCGTAGTAGCGAAATACCCACAATGTCCGATTAGGGTCATTCGCCGTGCGTACCAGGTGCAACGCCATGGCCGGATCGATGATCAACTTGCCTTTGCTGAAAAAGTCCAAATCCAGTGTCTTCAGTTCAGCAGGAATGGCCGGCGCGATCAGACTGACATTTTCACCGTAATAGCCGACGACATTAGTTGCATCCTGGTATTGCCAGGAAGACTTCAAGAATCTGAGGATAAACCCTTCATAAATGTAGTTTTCGCCACGCTTCTGGGGGTAGACCGTGCCGTCGTTGAAGCCTTGATAGGCGGTCTTTTTCTCGTCTTCGACGTTGAGCCCGCCGAACCCGCGGATCAATATCAGGGGTTGCGGCCTGCGGGTGGGTTTGGCCATCGTGACCTTCCTTTCCGACAGCCTGCCGGACATAGAAAGTGAACGTGCCGTCTATCAATAGCCTGCACTTGTAAACGGCTCCCAAGATAACTTAGATGAGACGCCTGGTATCAGCAACAAACATTAACGATAAACCACCAAACTCACCAAACCTGATAAGTCAGCGTTACAGATATGTAATAACAATGATACAGCTTATATCACCCCAGACAAGTTGATCAATTCCGCCACAGCATCTAACGTTTAACTAATCCCTTATAAAAATCCACAGCAGGACTGTAAACCTACATTAACAACCGCTGTAAAATTCAATTAACACAAAGAGTACAGAGCAATGGATATCCAACAACTGATCTGTGCCGTTCAAGCCGCTGTCGGCGTAGAAGTCGACGGTAAACCCGGGCCACAAACCTGGACCGCCATTGCCCAACGCCTGATACCCGATCAAGCCGCAACGTTGGCAGATAACTCCAGCGCCGACCTGGACCCCAAAAGTAAAAAGACCATCGACACCTTGCTGCCGCCAGTGCGCCCCTATGCCATTGCACTCATACAGAAAGCCAGACTTAACGGCATCACCATCAAGATCATCAGTGGACTAAGAACTTACGAGGAACAAGATGCGCTTTACGCCAGAGGTCGCCCTGACAATGGCCCGACGGTCACCAATGCCAAAGGTGGCCAGTCCAACCATAACTTCGGCATCGCGTTCGATATCGGTATCTTCGAAGGGGGCAAGTACCTGGGCAATTCGCCCAAGTACAAAGCCGTCGGGGTATTGGCGATGGACCTGGGTCTGGAGTGGGGCGGAAACTGGAAAACCTTCAAGGATGAGCCCCACTATCAACTGCGCCCTTCCTGGGCCAGCGGGATGACCGAGAGGGATATGCTGGCCGCACTCAGAAAACGCAAGACAGACCAGCAGGAAGTCTTTGTCTAGGGCGATCGGATTCCACAACGCCAGGACATGGGCTCCATGGACGTCCTGACGCTACTGCTGTGGCGCAACCATGCGAAACCGGATGTGGATATCGTTGGACACCACGCCATCGGCCCATTCGCCTTCGCCGATGTCGAAGTCGCTGCGTTTTACCGTCAGCTGACCATCGAATATGCCGATGGCGTCGTCGGCCTTGAGCTGCACCGGTACCTCCACCACGCGCGTCATCCCCCTGAGCGTGAGTTGGCCGGTGATCAGGTAGCGATCGTTGCCCAGCGCTTGCACGCCACTCGATTCAAACCTCGCCACTGGATGATTCGCCGTGTCGAACCAGGCGGGTTTCTGCAGTTCTTCGTTGGCATCGCTGCTGCCGGCGTCGATGCTGTCGAGGTCGATGCTGAGGGCAGCGTGGGCGGCGGCGGGATTTTCCGTGTCGAAATCGAGGGTGGCGGCGAATTTGCCAAAGGTGCCATAGGCCCGCGAGGTGAACTGCTTATAGGTGAAGGCAATGGTGCTGGCAGTCGTATTGACCTGGGTGTATTCGGCCGCCTCGATGCAGGGCAAGGCTGCGAATGCGAGTGCGGCAACCCAGGCGGCGGAAGGTGAAAATCGAGGGCTCATGGGATTCTTCCGTCAGGGCTTACTGCTGCGTCGGGGTGCTGGGCGCACCGGCCAGCCACAGGTGGACTAAAGCAAAGAAACGCGGTTTATTCCACTTGGCGCGCGGACTTCCGACCACCTGTCGGTCCACGCATGGGTGCGCCCGACGTTCCCGTTCAGCGGGTGTTTAATGAATGCAGCACTCACCGCAACGGACAACCGACCATGAAAATCGTCGTCATCGGCGGCACCGGCCTGATCGGCAGCCAACTGTGCAAAAACCTGCAGGCACTGGGGCATGAAACCCTGGCGGCGTCACCCAGTACCGGCGTCAACGTCATCAGTGGTGAAGGGTTGCTCGATGCGTTGAACAATGCCGACGTGGTGGTCGACGTGGCCAACTCGCCCTCATTCGAAGACCACGCGGCCTTGCATTTTTTCGAAACGGCGGGGAAAAACCTGTTGGCGGCGGAGAAAGTCAACGGTATCAGACACCATGTTGCGCTGGGCGTTGTCGGTACCGAACGGATGCTCGACAGCGGCTACTTCCGGGCAAAAATGGCCCAGGAAAAACTGATCAAGGCCTCGGGCATTCCCTACTCCATCCTGCGGGCCACGCAATTCTTCGAGTTCATCAGCGCCATTGCCTTCTCGGGCCGCGAGGACGGCGACACCATCCACCTGAATTGCGCCGCGTTGCAACCGGTGGCCTCGATCGATGTGGCGGCGGCACTGACCGATATCGCCTTGAAAATGCCGAGCAACCAGACCGTGGAAGTGGCCGGCCCCGAGCGCCGACCGCTGGTGGAGTTCGTCAGTGAGTACCTGAAACACATCAAGGATCCGCGCCAGGCGGTTTCGGACGGTACCGTTCCGTACTTCGGAGCGCCGATCGACGACCAGTCGCTGACGCCGGGCGACAATACGATCCTGGGCACGACGAGTTTTGAAAGCTGGCTCAAGAACGCCACGCATGGCTGATTGGGCGCATCCCCCTGTGGGAGCACTGCGGTCTATCAAATAAGCCTCAAAAATAAAGGCCATCAAGACCGTTACTCCCACTGCAAGCTCCCTCGCCACAGATTAGCGCTCGCCTCTCCTTCTGCGTGCAACTCATTATTCACAATACGTGCGCAACGCCTTCACTTAACGGCTCTTGATGCAGATTCCGCGATGAATATTCTGTCGTTTTAGTCACACCACGACTTACGGGGCGTTGGGCGCCTTCGGTTTCGGTATCGGCACCTCTGAAATCGAACACTTGCTGGCGTCGCAAACCCTGGTCTACACCTGCCTGGAGCGACGCCGCGTTCCTGGTGGTCGGGCCCAACTTTGGTTGTGGTTCGAGTCGCGAGCATGCGGTCTGGGGCTTGAAGCAAGTGGGGATCAGGGCGCTGATCGGCACGAGCTTTGCCGGGATTTTCTATGACAACTGTCAGCGAAACGGGGTGTTGGCGATTCAGCTGTCCGAGGATCAACTGAATCAAATCGCAAGCGTTATCAGCGATGCTCAGTCAGCAACGATCAGCGTGAATCTGCCCGAGCAAAACATCCGCTTGGCCGACGGTTCGGTGATCCCGTTCGAGATCGATGAACTGCGCAAGCAATCGCTGCTGCTCGGCCTGGACGCCATCGGCACCACGCTGCAGCGTGCCGGGCAGATCCGCAGTTTCGAATCCAGGCACCTGGCCGAAAATCCCTGGTTACGATAACTTGTAGGAGCAAGCTTGCTCGCGATGGTCGTCAACGATAGCGCTGGAAACCTGACACTCCGCGGCGCTCTCCGGTTCATCGCAGGCAAGCCAGCTCCTACAGGTAATCGGTGCGAACTCAAGTCCCGAGGCAAGTTCTGCATCGCCAGAGCCTCACTCAACCGACATCTCGCGAAAGTACTCCTCCAGAAACTCCACGCACACCCGCAACTTCGCCGACTGGCTGAGTCGGGTCGGGTACACCGCCCAGACGTTGGCGCTCAGGGTGTATTCGTGCAGCACTTGCACCAGGCGCCCCTGCCCCAGCATCGGTTTGACGTCCCACATCGAGCGCAATAACACCCCGCCGCCGCTCAACGCCCACTCCAGCACGATCTCGCCATTGTTGGAGGACAAGGGCCCGCTGACCCGCACCGATTCCTGCTGCCGGATCTTTGCCTGAACCGATTTTTGCATCGCCTCACCTGCCCGGCATATACATTAACTGCCTGATTCCGACACCCTCTGCCGGCAACCGACAGACGCCCTGATTGCATGTTCTTACTCTCCACTGGCCCCGACGTTCAGCGCTTCACGGTCGGGCCAGACAGTCCTACCACTGCACACCTCGCCATGAGCGCCAGCCGGTCCATGGAGGGGTGTAGGGAGAATAAGAACAATGAATACAGGTCTTACTTCGTCACTCAACCACTTGTTCGATACCGTCACCGCCGGACCGCTGCGCGTGCCTGGCGTGGTCGCCGCCATCACCGGGCGTGACGGCCTGATCTATGAAGGCGCTTCGGGCCAACGCACACTCGGTCAAGCCGGGGAAATGACCACCGACAGCGTCTTTGCCCTGTTTTCCGCGACGAAAGCGATCACCGCCACGGCAGTGCTGCAGTTGGTCGAGGAAGGTCGACTGGATCTCGATGCGCCCGCCAGGGACTACCTGCCGATGATCGGCGAACAGCAGGTGCTCGAGGGCTTCGACAGTGACGGCAGCCCTCGCCTGCGCCCGCCGAAAAAACCCATCACCACCCGCATGCTGCTGCTTCATACCGCAGGCTTTGGTTATGAGTTCTTCAACGAACACTACAACGGACTTGCCCGGGAACAGGGACTGCCCGGCATCATCAGCGGGTCTTTGGCAGCGCTGCAAACACCCTTGCTGTTCGAGCCCGGAGAACAGTGGGAATACGGCTCCAACCTGGATTGGGCCGGCCTGGTGGTGGAGGCCATTACCGGACAGCGCCTGGGCGAAGTCATGCAGCAGCGTATCTTCGAGCCGCTGGGCATGACCGATACCGCCTTTACCATGACCCCGTCGATGCTCCAGCGGCGAGCTTGCCTGCACCAGCGTGAAGTGGATGGATCGCTGAGCGTACTCGAGGATTTCATCCTGCCGCAGGATCCCGAAGTGCATATGGGAGGCCATGGCCTGTATTCAACCGTGCAGGATTATTGTCGGTTTATCCGTGCCTGGCTGAACGATGGACAAGGCGATCATGGGCGGATCCTGAGGCCGGAGACGATTCGCGTGGCGGAAAAAAACGGCCTCGACAACCTGAAGATCAAAGCCCTGCCCGGCGTTATCCCGAGCCTCACCAACACCGCAGAATTCTTCCCGGGCATGCCCAAGTCCTGGGGGCTGAGTTTCATGATCAATGACGAGGATGCGCACACCGGTCGCCCGGCGGGCTCTCTGGCCTGGGCTGGCCTGGCCAATCTGTTCTATTGGATCGATCGCAAGAACGGCATCGGTGGTTTTTGGGCCACCCAGATACTGCCGTTCGCCGACCCCATCTCGGTCTCTGGCTATCTGGGTTTCGAAACGGCGGCCTACCGCTATCTGACCCGCTGAGCCATTCACTGACGCCGTTCAGTTCCCATGTGAGCCCTTGGCTCCAGGCGATGGCGCACGAACACTCTCCCTCCGCAAAAACAACAAAAACAAAACAGGTGACTCATGGAGATCTCCACAGGTACCCCTGCGCGCGTTCGGCCCTTGGCACGCGCGCCTGGCACTTCATCCCTCGGCGCCGGCCTTGTGCTGGCCACTCTGGCGGGCAACGCCCACGCCATCGATGTGGACGCCGGGGAATACACCGCGGCGCTGCCAGCCGGGAGCACTATCGGCCTGCTGTACCTGCAGGATACGCAGCGGCGCTCGCTGTACAGTGACGGGCACAAGGTGCCGATCAAGGCCGGGCTCGACTCCGAGATCGGCATCTTGCGCGTCGCGCATTACCAGACCTTGGGTGACTATACGATCAACACCCAGTTCCTGTTGCCCTTCGGCCGCATGGAAGGCAAACGCGACAACGACGCCCTGGGACAAGCCAATGGCGTCGGCGATCTGGTCCTGGCGAGCACCCTGTGGCTGGTGAATGACCCGGCGAAAAACCGTTACTGGGGCATTGCTCCCTACCTGTACGTGCCGACCGGCCACTATGACCGCAACGATGCGCTGAACCTGGGGGAAAACCGCTGGAAGCTGACGTTGCAAACGGGCTATGTCACCGGCCTCACTGAAAGGTTGTCCCTGGACCTTACCGCGGACGTGACGCTGTTCGACAAGAATGACGACCTCACCAGCCAGGGCCTGACGTTGCGCCAGAAGCCACTATGGCAAGCCCAGACCTACCTCAGATACGCAGTGACGCCAAAGCTGTCGGTGCACGTGGGAGCCTCACGACTCTGGGGTGGAGAGACCCGCATCGACGGCCAGGACCAGAACGATGAACCCGACACTGCCAAGTACCGTGTCGGCTCGTCCTACTGGATAACCCCCACCTTCCAGGCCCTGCTCAATTACGGCCAGGACGTATCGGTCGACAACGGCTTCAAGGAACAGCAGCGGGTCAACCTGCGGTTGCTGTGGTTGTTCTGACCCGAGACGAATAACCGACTTTTTTTGGGGCACCGAGAGGGTGGGATGGACGCCACTTGCGGTGCCCTTTTTTTTGCGTCACACGCTAGCGCAGACGGCGATGCAAGGTGTGCGAAGGCAGTTCACCGAACCGCCTGCGATAGATCCCGGCAAATTCCCCCAGGTTCAGATACCCCCATCGAGAGGCGATGACCGCCACCGTCGTACCCGATTGCGGATCAGTCGCCAACAAATCCCGGTGCGCCCCCTGCAACCGCTGCTCGCGCAAGAATGCACCGGGGGTCATGCCGCGAAAACGCGAAAAGGCACCACTCAATGACCGCACACTGGTCCCGACCGCGCCGGCCACCTCTGCCAGCGTGGGCAGGTTCGCGGCATTGGCACTCATGAACTCTTCGGCAGCCCTCACAAAACGCGGAGCGATCCGGTTCATCGGACTGCTCAGATCCAGCCCCGCCCGCCCGGCGCGGCTAGCCCATTCCTGGAGCAAGTGCACGCAAAGATTGTGCTCCAGGTGCGCGCCCATGCGCCCTTCGGCCATGTGCCCGGGGGCCTCGGCCACACAGCGAACGGTGTACTCGAGCAGACTCAACCAGCTCGAACCGACCCCGCCGAGGACGCACTTGTATCGCCAGAACCGGTCATCGGGGACGAACCCGAACCACTGCTGCGCCATTCGCTCCAGCACTGCATGGGGAATGGTCAGATTCAGCTGCAGGTGATCCGGGTCCAGATCGATCCGGTAATCGACCCGGCTGCAATCGGCAATGAAGGACTCGCCCACCGCGGTATCTTCAGTGACCGAACACTGCGCCCAGTGCCGGGCATTGCCGCGAACGGTCGTGAGCAGCAGCGCGTTCCCGGCATCGGGGGAAAAATCGTCGATGCTTACCGCCACGCCATAGGCAAAACGCGTCAGCGTCAGCTCGCCGATCCTCGATGAGTGCATGCTGGCGCACGGCTTGATGGCCTGCCCTACGGGACACACCCGATAGGGCATGTAGACGCGATCCGACCAGTCGCTGATTTCATCCCATTCGGTAGAAAAATTCTTGTGATGCTGCTGAATCGGCTTGCCGCTGACATCAGTTAACAACGCCTGCTCGAGAAGCATAGAGGCACCTGATCTTGTTTTTTTTCGGGCTGATGCGGCCGTTGGTGCAAGATCATCCGGTGCCTGCGCTGGCTCGTAAAGGGCTTTTTTGGTTATTCATCCAGGCTCGGTGGCGAGCCCCATCGAGCGGTCCCACCTTGCCCGTGGAAAGTCGACAGGCGGTAAAATGGGGCGTCGTTTTCACTGCGCCCCATCAGTGCCAAGCAAACCGCTCTTCTACAGATCGGTGATTTCCTTATGGCGCGGCACCAGCACCTTCATCACGCTCCACGCCACCAGGTAGGCCAGCGCACAGATGGCAAACATGATCATGTAGCCGGTATGGATATCGTTGACCGTCTTGTAATAGTCGAACACCCAACCGCCTAACTTGGTCATCGCTACGCCGCCCAGGCCGCCCGCCATACCACCAATGCCGACCACGGAGGCGATGGATTTTTGCGGGAACATATCGGACACGGTGGTGAAGATATTGCACGACCACGCCTGGTGCGCCGAGGCGCCCACGCCGATCAGCAGCACCGGCACCCAGAAACTGATGTAACCCAATGGCTGCGCCAGCAACACCAGCAGCGGCAAGAGTGCGATCACCAGCATGGCTTTCATGCGACCGTCATAGGGCGCGTCGCCGCGGGCCATGAAATAGCTCGGGAACCAGCCACCGCCGATGCTGCCCACCATGGTCATGGTGTACAACACCGCCAGCGGCAGCACGATGGCCTGGCCCTTCATGCCGTATTGCGCCGACAGGTAGGTCGGCAGCCAGAACAGGAAGAACCACCACACGCCGTCGGTCATGAATTTGCCGAAGGCAAAGGCCCAGGTCTGGCGGTAGGTCAGCAGCTTGAACCAGGATACTTTTTTAGCAGTGGCACCCGAGTCCGTGCTCTCGACGGCCTGCGCGCCCTGGTCGCTGCGGATGTAGGCCAGTTCCTGCGCCGACAGGCGTTTTTGCTGATCCGGTTTTTCGTACAGCGCAATCCAGACCGCCACCCAGACGAAGCCCAGCGCGCCGATCACGATGAACGCCGCTTCCCAGCCCCACAGGGCGGCAATCAGCGGCACGCAGATCGGTGCCAGGATCGCGCCCACGTTGGCCCCGGAATTGAAGATACCGGTGGCGAAGGAACGCTCCTTCTTCGGGAAGTATTCGGCGGTGGCCTTGATCGCGATCGGGAAGTTGCCCGCCTCGCCGATCGCCAGCACCGCGCGCGACAGCATGAAGCCGGCAATCGAGACCGGGATGACGGCAAGGCCCAATGCGCTGCTCAGGGCGCCGATCCCCTCACCCATAGGTACCGCGAAGGCATGCATGATCGCGCCGGTCGACCAGATGCCGATGGCTACGATATAGGCGGTCTTGGTGCCGATCTTGTCGACCACGCGGCCGGCGAACAGCATGGAGATCGCGTACACGAACTGAAAGACGGAGGCGATGTTGGCGTAGTCGGTATTGCTCCAGCCAAATTGCGTCGACAGATCCGGCGCCAACAGACTCAGTACCTGGCGATCCAGGTAATTGACCGTGGTGGCAAAGAACAACAGCGCGCAAATGGTCCAGCGGTATTTGCCGACGGCCTGGCCGACTCGTTGCGGAATGAGGGGCTCGTTCAGATTCATAGCATCACTTTATTGTTGGATTATGCTGATGATTGCTCGGTTTCAAGCGAGATCAATGGGGTCGTGGAGCATTGCCAGAACGATGCAACAGGCCGGCTGCGTGGCGAGGGAAGCAGCCAGGGTTCGAACCATTGGAGGTGAAATTCAGGGAGGTGGGCAAGCGGGCTGGATTCATGAGCGGGTCGACACTTTTTATTTTTAGAAGATGGACAGCCGACTGATCGTCTGTCGTCGTACAACTGTGCTTTTTATATCGAGATCAGGCCCCGGCTGTCAATCTGAATAAAACACCGCTCGTCTCAAAGGTTCCCCGTTTAAAGGGCAATTTAGTGCAGAGCGCGGCGGCGCTGTATGGGCTGACACCCTGTGCTTTGCCACTGTGATGCCAAGGGAAATTCAAGCAAAGTTGTACGATGACGCTTCCCCAAACCAAGCGGGTACCGTGGTTACTCGATATCGGCCTCTCTGTGCCAGGCCCGTTGTAGCAGCTTGATCACCTCTTCATCCGAAGTCTGGGAGAAATCCATGTACCAATGGCCGAGCGACATGAACCAGTCCGGGACGACCGGACAGATCAGCTCATCCACTTCACTGCGCAACGCCTCCACCGTCTCGATCGGCGCTACCGGCACGGCGACGACGATGCGCGACGGTGCCTGCAAACGCACCGCCTGGATCGCTGCCATCATCGAGGCGCCTGTCGCCAGGCCGTCGTCGATCAGGATCACCACCTGGTCCTTGAGCGGCACCGGCTCGCGCGTTCCCCGATAAGCCTGCTCGCGCCGTAACAGTTCCCGTTTTTCCCGCGCGACCACTGCGTCGAACGTGGCCTGATCAATCGGGTGCGCCCGCAGCGCATGGTCATTGAGGATCTGAATGCCGCCGCTGGCAATGGCGCCCAGGGCGAACTCCTCGTTGGAGGGCGCGCCCAGCTTGCGCACCAGCATCAGGTCCAGGCGAACCTCCAGGGCCGTGGCCACTTCATAGGCTACCGGTACCCCGCCCCGAGGCAAGGCGAGGACGATGACATCGGGTCTGTGCGCGTATTGGCGCAGCGGCTCCACCAGGCGGCGCCCCGCGGCCGCGCGGTCTTGCAGGAGGAGTGGCGATGAGGGACTCATTTGAATGCCTCCTCAGGCGATCGCGCCAGTGGGTTCACATCAAGGTCGTCTCATGGATTGTCGGTCTGACGGGGGTTGGCATCAAGCCCGGTCTTGAAATCCCCGCCCCTTTTTCAGCTGCCACAGGCCCCCTCTTGCGGCACCAGGCGGATATCGACACGGCGGTTGGCCGCGCGTCCGGACTCGGTGTCATTGCCGGTGACCGGCTGGCTGGCCGCGAGCCCCTGGACAGCAAAACAACTGTCCGGGAGGTCGCCCATGCGCTGCATCCAGTCACGCACCGCAGAGGCGCGGGCGCGTGACAGGGCAAGGTTCTGTCCGGCATCGCCCGTGGCATCGGAATGCCCGACGATGACGATCAGCCAGCCTGGCCGAGCTTTGATGCCGGCCAGGGCATCGATCAGCACTTTGGTCGAGCCGGATCCGAGCTCGGCGCTGCCGGCATCGAACAGCATCAGACTGTCCAGCTGCACGGGCTCGGCAGGCAGATGATCGCCGTCCTGGCCTGCCAGCCAGTGCTTCCACACAAACCAGCCGGCCAAGGC
Source organism: Pseudomonas silesiensis (assembly GCF_001661075.1). Classification (NCBI taxonomy): domain Bacteria; kingdom Pseudomonadati; phylum Pseudomonadota; class Gammaproteobacteria; order Pseudomonadales; family Pseudomonadaceae; genus Pseudomonas; species Pseudomonas silesiensis. Next base: position 2,335,215 of record NZ_CP014870.1, on the reverse strand, counting down.
GATGGCCGTCGCCAAAGCGAACAGCCACAGGGCCATTTGACGTCTCTTTGTCGTCGGGTCTGCAGTTGCCGCTTCGGGCATGCGAGGGGGCGGCAGGATCACCACCGGCATCACGAATGCCGGTTCTGGGCCTCTCGTCGACAACAGCACGGTTGCCTCCGCAGCCGGGCTTTGCTGCAGGCGCCGCATCAGGCTATCGACCTGCTGCCGCAGAGCCTGCAGCGTGACCATCGGCACTTGAGCCTGAGCGCCCAGTCGCTGGTGCAAACGGCTCAACCCGGTGTCCAGATGAACCAGTGCCGGCAAGCTGCGCGTATCCAGCGCCAGGCTGCGCAGCAAGGGCTGCAATTGAGCGAACAGCCCGTTCAGGCTCTCCAGGCGCATGGATTCCACGGGCGGCCACAGGTGCGGCCATTCGCAGCTCAGCGCCTCGATCAAGGCCACCCCTTCCACCATGCCTGACAGGCCATGGCGCTGGCTGCGCGCCAGCCCGTAAGCGACCGCGGTTTGCAGATCCGCCCCATTGCTCTGGAACAAGGTCAGGCACAACTGCTCGACCTTGACCCAGTTCACGTCCGGACAGGCCGGGTGGCTCAATTTGGCCAGTTCATCACGCAACGCCATGAACTCGCCGAAGCCGCGCGGATCACCGCCCGCGCGTATACGCATTTCAAACAACGCCGTCATCGCGCTTCCCTTCCGTTACAGGTTCATGGCCGACAGGTAGTGCTGCCGCTTCAGGTGACGCACCAGCACTCGGCCCTCGGGCGCCAGGGTGGTACCGAACGTTAGCCGCTGCCCCGCCTTGAGCTGCACGTCGAGGGCGTATTCCAGATGACCCGGTTGCACCTGCGGCAGCAGTTCGATGTTCACCGCCGCCAGGCGCGGTTCGTACTTAAGCAAGGTCTCGCCCATGCTTTTCATCAGCTCATGTGCCGCCGCGGGCAAACCCTGGAGGATCAGGCCCATATCCGGCAGACCGTAATCCGGCAGATGACCGAGCGTGCCCGCCCGGCTGTTGAGGATGCGTTGCAGGTTGTCCAGCACCGACAGGGTGTGCTGGTCCGCTTCGGCGACGCGATACAGGTCCAGCTCGCCGTCGAAATTCTGCAGCAGCATTTCGTAGAGCGAAGGATTGAAGTCGGTCATCGATCAGTCCTTGGCCAAAGGTCGCAAGGTCAGCAGGTTGTCCGCCAGTTCGATGACCCGGGCCCGGTCCGGATCCAGGTCATCACGGGTCAACGTCAGGCGCCACGTTTTCAGTTGGCTGTCGGGTTGGCGGAACAGCGCGACCACGGCGACGGAGCGCGCGTTGTTGTCCAGGGGCACGCTCAGTTGCGCCCCCTCGCCCGGCTTGACCACCAGGGTTCGCTTGTCCAGCAGATCCGCGCTCAGCAGCCGGTCGTCCTGGCTCAGCAAACTGTCATAGGTGGCCTTCTCCAGCACCTTGTTGTCGCTGAGTTGGTACACCCGAACCAGCGTGGCGACCGACAATGCATTCATGTCCGCGCCATCGACGTTCAGCGATGCCCGCCCACTGAAGTCCAGGTGCAAGGTTTTCACCTGCTTGTAGAAAATCGAGCTGGCGGCAGAGGTGGTGCTGTCCGTCACTGACTGGGTCACCCCACAGCCGGCGAGCCATGCACACAGTGCAACGACCATCGATGATTTAAAAACCGTACGTGACATGTTCTATCTCCCTGTCCCGGAAATTTTTCGAAAGGCCCTGGTATCGGCCCAGATTGAGGGTGATGGTGTCGTGCGCCCCGACCTGCCAGGCGTCACTGCCCGGGCCCAGCACAGCGGTCATGCCCAGCCGTACCGGCGCTCGCCCCAGCACCGGCGCCGGCAGGCTGCGCAGCGGTAGCGACAATTGCAGCTTCGCGGTGCAACGCCAGCCCAGGTACACACGCAGCAGCACTCGCAGGTCGTTGTGCAACTGGCCAGCCGGCAGCCAGCCACGGGCCTCGTCTTCATCCTCGGTGAACAGCGCCAGGTGCAACTGGCTATTGGCGTCATGCCCGACACTGCCCAGGGGCGTGCCCTGGGACAGACTCACCGGGCGCCGGCTGCACAGGCTCGCCGGCTGCGCCAAGGGGATTTTCTGCGGCCAATGGGGCGTCACCCGTGCCCGGGTTTCGGGAGCCAGCAGCTTGACCAGCGCGATGATGCCTTCGGCGTTGCGGGTGGGCAGGCGCATCACGCTCAGCAGCGCGAGGAAGCGCGATACCGGCGTGGCGATCTGCCGGGCGGTGCCGGGAATGCCCAGGCCGATCAACCCCAGCAGGCACTGCGAAGTCGCATCGGTGCCGCCCGCCTCGAAGGTGGCCGGATAGGAGTACTTGCGCCAGATGCGGTAGAACTGGGTGAAGATCCGGTGGTTGAAGATATCGAGGAAGGCTTCCACCGCCTCATGCCCTTCCCGTCGCTGGGCGATATCGTCGAGAAACGCCGTCGGCATCGGTGAGTCGACCCCGTACAACCCGAGCAGGCGTGTGCGCACCGTCGCCGGGCGCTGCGGATGACCGTCGCTGGTTTCGATCGCCTTCAATTCCCCGGCCGGAAAGCCCATGCCAGGGTCGGGCCGAAAGCGTACCGGGTCATCCGCCGGGTGCGCCGTGCTGCCCAGTGGCGGATGATCCGGCAAGGCCTGTTCCAGCAATTGGCAGAAGCGATACAGATTGGCCTCGGCCACCCGCCCCTGCAGTACTTCCAGTAATCCATTGGCTTTCAGCCGGGAATACGTTGACTGTGGTTCTCGTTCCATCGCAGGCACTTTCCGGTAGGTTGCAGGATCAGCGTGAGCTGGTTGAACAAATGAATGTCGGCGTACAGGCCGAAGAAGCGATGGAGCATTTCGCCGAACAGGCTGATGTCGCCCTCGCCGGAAAAGCCATTGGCGTCCAGGGTGACTTCGATATCCACGCCGCGCAGCAGGAAGCCTTTTTCGAAACGCTGGATCAGGTGGTGACGCACCTCGACGATCGCCGCCAGCCGACGTCGGTTCAGCTCGCTGCCCGTCCAGTCGTACAGCGCCAGGGTGCCGCGCAACACTTCGGCGTTGTCGAGCATCGGCAGGAAGTTCGAGCCCAGGTGGCTGAGCACGCGCCAGTGAAAACGATCGCGGTTCGGCGGGTAGCACGGCAAGGTCGGCGCGCACAGGTTGCGCACCCGCAAGCCGGCCCGGGTGGATTGCACCAGGGTATCGAGCAAGGTGCTTTGCAGGGCCTTGCGCGGGAGTTGGCCGTGGGTACCGGTCAGGCGCAATGACAGGCTGGCATCGTTGAGTAGCAGATCCTTGTCAAAACCCTCCCCTCCCAGGATCAGCCAGGTGTCATGCAGACCATTGGCGCCACGCTTCAAGCGCGTATGGAAGTAGCGCTCGGGCGCCTCGTCCCGCAGCATGCCGCCCTTATGGCGAAAGCTGGTGAATGGCACATAGTCCTGGCGCTCGGTGTTCCTCGAAGAGGTGACCTGATCCACCGAATAGATTTCGGTATGACCGTCCTGCAAGCGCATGGGGCGCAGCAGGTAGTCGCTTTGCAAAGGTGCCAGGTCCAGCGGGTCGGACTCCAGGATGAATAGATTGATCACCGGCACCGCATGCAGGCGAATATGCCCGGCGCTCAGGTTGAACGCTTGAGGCCATGACTGGCCCAGCACCACCTCCAGTTCGAACCAGGGTGTCCCCTGGCTGATGTGCAACTGCTCCAGTCCGCAGAGGGTGACGAACATGAACTTCTCGCGGAAGGTGAAATACTCCAGCAGCAACTGATACCCGCTGAAGGCGCTGTCACCTTTTGGCCACAGACGGTCCTCGTCGGCGAAGCCCTTGGGCATAAAATGGCCCCGCAGCAACTGACGGTCCGTTTGTCCCGGCATTCGTACATACATCGCCTGGGTATTGAGGGTCAGTGCCTGATGCAGCGCACTCGCCAAGGGCGCATCGGCATTCAGGTACAGCGGCAGGCGACTGAGGTCGGTCTCGTTCCAATCGGTCATCGCGCCGCAAGCAAAACGCAGCCGCAGTACCGAGCGTCCGTCGGGCTCATGCGCCAGGCGCACGGACTCCACGGCCAGCGGTCGCAGTGTCAGGTCCTGGGTGGTGGTGTAGCGGCATTGGGTGCGGTGCGGGCCGATGGGCTGCGACAATACTTCGAAGCCGCTGGCGATCCGTTCGCTGCGCTTCATCTCCTTGAGATCGGGCGCCAGTTCCACGATCGACAGCGATGGAATGGTGCGCAGGTAATGCGGCCACAGCAGGCTGACCAGGCCCTCGGTGAGCTCCGGCAAGTCATCGTCGAGCTTCTCGCGCAGCCGTCCCATCAGGAACGCAAAGCCCTCGAACAGACGCTCCACGTAGGGGTCGTGGGCGCCCGCCTTGTCCAGGTTGAGCAGCGCCGCCCGGTCCGGAAAAGCCTCGGCGAACTCCTTGCCGGCCTCGCGCAGATAACGCATCTCGGCGTCGAAATAACGCAGTGTCAGATTGTCCATACTCAAAGAAAAAATCCTGATGAATGAGGTTAGCCGCAGAGCACTGCGGCACGTACCGGATCGATGGCCACCAGCGCCGCCAGCAGCGCCTCCATGCGCCGGGCCAGGGTGGGTTTGTCGGCATCGTTGCGTTGTGCTTTCAAGCGCAACAATTTGAGCAGGCGTGCCTTGACCTCGAAGTTCAGCTCGGGCTCCCACTCGGCCAACGCCTGGCGCTGGGCGGTGGCGTCCAGTTCGCCCAGCAGGTGGATCGCCAGATCGCTCTTGCCATATTGCTCGGCCACCCGCGCCATCAGCAGGCGCAGCAACCAGCGTTGCCGTCCGGTCTGTATGCCGGGGCGCGCCGCCAGCCAGGCCAACGCCTGCTCGATGCCGTCGCTGTCGGCTTGAGCCAGGGCCTCAGCTTCCAGTGACAGGATCTCGGTATCTGCGCCTGGCGCCGCGACGGTCGGTGCCGGTAACCATTGCTGGGGGCGATTGCCGCTGACGTGCCGGGCAATCCACTCGCGGGTGGTCTCATCGGCGAACGGTGAGCCGTCGCTCCAGCACAACGCTTCAACGCCCGGCAGACGCTCGATGAACATGCCCAGATCACGCTTGACCACATCGGCCCAACTGTCCTGTGGTGCGGGCTGTTTACTCAGCGCCTGACAGGCATACCACTGCAGGTCCAGCCAGAAATGGTTCACGCCCTCGGCATACATCCGTTCAACCTGATCGAGCAATTCAGCCCAGCTCTGTTGCAGATACAGACGCTTGAGTTGTGCCCGATATTCGCCACGAGGCGCCGTCAGGCGCGTAATGCCATTGGCGTCCTGGGGCGGCGCCTGATGCACGGTGTCCCAGCGCAGGCTTTTCATCAGGTGATGAGCCGCCAGCCAGCCCAAGGGTTGCTCGCGCAGGTAAACAGCCAGGGCTCTGCCGCTGTCCAACAGGTCGCGGCCGGATTTGATCGTTGGCGCGTCGGGCGCAGCCGTTTGCGCACTGGACTCATGACTGGCGCTGTTCTGCGGCACCAGTGCGTCCACGCCACCGGACTGCGCCAGGCGCGCCGACAAGGCGCCATACAGTGCGCCCAACGCGGGTCGTTGCTCCGGCGGCCACGCCTCAAGCCCCCGCTCCAGCCAGGCCAGCGCCGCCACGGTGCGCTCAGCCTCGTCCTTGACCACTTCCGGAAACAGCGAAAGGCTGTCCAGCACTTTGCCGCTGGTCAGCCACTCCAACGCCGCCTTGCGGCTATTGGGACGCGCGGGCAGTACCTCGTCGGCGTAGCGTTCCACCAGGGCCGCCAGCAGGCCGAGACCGTCAGCCAAGCCGCTTTCACCATCTTTGTGCAAACGCGCCCACAAGTAGTAGGTGGCGACGCGCAGGTCCTTGCAGCGTTGGGTGATGAGTTTCTCCGCCAGTTGCACCACCTGATCGACATCGGCGCCAGACAGTTTGTTGACCTCTTCACGCATGCGCTGGAAGTCATCGTCGTAGCCCGGATCCTCACCCACGGGCAAGTCCGTGCTGATCGGCTGCAACCAGGGTTGCCAACGCTCGGCTTGCAGGTGGGTCAGGGAGTGGGCATCGCGTTCACCCAGGCATCGGGCGATTAGTGTACGCAGGCTCATTTGAGCCTCCTCTTTTGCGCTTCGGGGACGGTCTCATCGTTTTCACTGAGAAAAATCTGCTGGGGCAAGGTGAACCCCCGCAACTTGAGCAACGCCAACGGCCCCGCCCCCAGTTCCGTGCGCAGGTTCCAGGTCAGTTCCAGGCCGTCCGGGGCCTTGAGCTGCAGGCGGTGCAGGCTGTCGCTGTCGTTCAGCGGGGTGACCCGGGCTTTTTCCAGCAGGCGGATCAAGCCCCAGGTGCCTTCGTAGTCACCGAACAGCCGTTCACTGGCCTGCACGCTGGTCCAGGTCAGGCTGGTGCCCGGGTGGCTGCTAAAGCCGGGCCAACTGAAGCGCTGCCAGCTTTCTTTCTGGTTGAAGTATTCGTGTTTCTCGCCATTGAGCACGAAGGTGGTTTGCACCACGTCGCGCACCGCTTTGCCGCGCAGTTCGAAACTCAGGCCCATGCCGCCGTCGGTGTAGAGCACGTCGGCCAGGTGGCTGAGCTGGTTGATCGCCGTGAGAAATTGCGGGTTGAAACGCAAGCCCTGGCTGTGCCGCGGATCGGCCACCCAGCGGCTGCCTTCTCGGCGTAATACGCCGCCCAGTTGCTGCTGCAGGAACTGGTCGATGCGCCCGGAATCGGCGCGGATCATCTGCCCCAGCATCGGCAAGGACGCGTCGCTGCTGGTGGCGGCGAAGGGGAAACGGCCGGCGAAAGCGCTGTGCCAGTCGCTGACGATCGCGCGCTGCCATTGGCGGTTGAGCCCCGCCGCCGAGGGTTGCAGCACCCGCTGCCAGGCCTGGTCCAGCGGCTGCACCAACAGCGTCTCGCCCACCTGGCCCCACTCGGCGCCGAGGCTGGCGGCGAGCAGGCTGCCGTAGGCCTGGGTGTCGGTGAGCTCGACGTTCTTGCCTTGGAACACGCTTTGCGCCAGGGCCTGGGTCATGGCCTGCGGGTCGGGCGCGTTGTGCACTTGCTGCAGTTTCAGGCGCACCCGGGTGACGCGGTTGAGGAAGGCTTGCAGGCTCAAGCGGTCGCTGTCGCCACCTTCAGCGTCTTTGCCCAGCAGCGCCAGCAACGGGCCGAAGGTGGCGTCCAGCGGACCGCTCGGGCCCTGCAACGTCTGGTCGATCGCTGGCACCGGGGCCTGGCCGACCAGTTTCTGCGCGGACTGCATCAGCGACTCGGCCAACGCCTGGCCGCGCACGCCGGCCTGACCCTGGTAGGCCAGGGTGTTCATCAGTGCGATCAACGGCGACTGGCGCACGTCGCTCATCAGCGTCAACTGGTCGATCACCTCGCCCAGGCTAGCGGCCGGCTGCCAGCGCAGACGGTTGAGAAAATCCAGCCAGGCGCTGGCGTAGTCTTCGAAGTAGCGTTGCGTGAGGCGCGCCCGCAGCACGTCCGGGGTCAGGTTGGCATCGAGTTCGGCGGGGTGGTCGCTGAGCACCCAGTCGATTTCCTCGCGGCGCGCTTCGGCGATGGCCTCGATGGCCTGACGCACCTGCCCTTCCCAGGCCTGGCGGGTGAACACGCCGGGGACGCTGGCCTTGCTGGTGAACAGCGCGCCGGCCTGGGTGTCGCCGACCATTTGCGCCAGGCTCAAGGCCGGGGCGTGGTTGGCCGCCCCCTCCAACACCTGTTGATAGAGGCTGGTTTCGGCATTGCGCTGGCCTAGTTGGCCGAGCAGGACTTGCCGGGCCTGGGCGACCAGCTTCGGGTTGGCCTCGATGCGCCACTCGGGGTGCGCCGCCAGGTGCTCGGCGTAGAACTGCCACAGGCTTGGCGTGAGGCCTTGCCACACACCCGGGGATATTCCGGCGCGGGTCGGTTCGGCTTCTCGGAGGACCTTGGTCAGGAACGCCGCGTCGGTTTTTTCCGGGTGCGCCAGCATCAGGTAGGCCTTGAGCTGGTCGTAGGCCTCCCGGGCGCGGTGCGCGCGTTCGGCACTGCCGGGGGGCAGCTTGATCAGGGCGGTGAGTTTGGCCTGCAGGTTGGCGACGGCCGGGTCGCGCAGCAGGCGCTGGTTGGCTTCGACATAGATCGGTTGGATTTTTTCCAGCAGGTTCTGGTTCTGGTTCAGGCCGAAGCGCTGGTACCAGGGGGCGCCGTGTTCGGCGCGGTAATCCAGGCGCGCCAGTTCGCGCATCAGGTCGTTCAGGGCCAGCAGTTGGGCGTCGCCCGTTTGCGACTGCTCCAAGGCGACCAGCGACGTCTGCACCTGGGCGATCTGCACGCGCTGGGTGGCGAAGGACAGCAGCATGCCGGCGCCCCACACCAGCGCCAGGCCCATCAGCAGCGCCGAGCCGATGCGCACCGGGTGTCGGCCCAAACGGCGACTGTGCACGGCCTTGTCCTCGAGCACGCCCTGCCAGGCCGGGTCGATGGGCCAATGGTGTGCCGCGTGATCCTTGTGTGCAGGCAACGGCAGGCTGAACCAGAGCCCGCGTAACGGCAGACCCCGGGCGAATTCGCCGAACAGCGGCGCGAGCGCCTGGCGCCAGCGGGCAATGCCTTCGGCCTGCAGATCGCGCGACAGGCGCAGCAGGAAGTCGTGTTTCATGTCGCCGAATATTTGCGCCCAGCCGGATTCGCGCAAGGGCAGGATCAGCTGGTCCAGGGAGGTTTCCAGGTCTACGGCGGTGGCGCGCGCGGGCAGCAGGCAGCCTACCGGTTGGGTCGTGCGCTGGGGCTGCGGCCACTCGCTGTAGCAAACCTGCCACAGGTACAACGGCAACTGCCACTGCAGGTGGCGGGCCAGGGTTTGCAGGTAGCGCACGCCGGCGCCCATTGCGGCGGCATCGCTGGACTGCTCTTTGTTCAGGGCCCAGATCACGCCGTCGAGTGCGCGCCAGCGGTTGAGGCTGAGGTACTGTTTAAAAGGCGCATCCTCTACATTGCCTTGGACGCTGCCGCCCCAGATCAGGACGGTGTCCTGGCCTTCCACCCAGTTTTTTTGAGTGAGTTGCGGGGCGATGGCGTGGATTTGTTCGGGTTCGCCGACGACCAGCAGGAGGCGGATTTTGCGGCGCCAGAAGGGACCGTGGCGCTCGCGCAAATACGCTGGAACGAGGGCGGTCGGTTGCGCCCGAGTATCAGGGGATTCAGTGGAGGCGGGTTGCGCCGGCTGCACAGCATCATCCGCGTCGAGCCGATTAAAAGCCGAATTCCCTAGCTGAAGTCCCAGCAGTCGATACCCAGCCAGAACCCCCGCGACGACCAACGTCGCGGCCGATATCACCCAAAGCCAGACCGTTTGCTGGTCACTGCCGGCCGCAAGACCCAGCGACTCGGGATCATGCCAAACCAGCACACCCAAGATCACACCGGTCAGCAACAACAAGCCAACCAGCACCCCCATTCCTACAGAGTGGCGAAACTGCATGCGAGATTCCTATTTAGAAAGTGCTGACACCGGCATCAAGACCGTGCCCCAGAGTCCGGCCGTGGCAGGGCCACCACCACTGAAAATCAATTGCGCTCCAGCGCCGCGCTCAATCGTCTGCGTCGCGGCCGCGATGGCCAGCCAAGGGGATGCTTTCCCGGGATGGCCCAGCAACGCATCGAGGTTGCAAGGCGCCTGCTTGCCCAACAGGGGTTCTTTAGCCAACACGGTCGCGATGCCCGCATGACGTTGTGGGTCGATACCCACCCGCCAGGTCTTCTCGATTGACTTCGCTTCAAGCGGCACCCAATCGAGGGCTTGACGCGTGGCATAGAGCAGATCGGCGTCGGTAGGCTGGCGCTCCTGCTCAGGACGGTGCAAGTAGGCGATCGGCGCCAAGGTGGTTTGCGTCAGGCGATTGCCGAACAACACACCGACGGCGACTTCTGCCGTGCCCTCGGGCTGTTCCGGTGCAAGCTGCACGGCCAGCACCAGCAGCAAGGCCTGGTCGCCGATGCGCTGGTCAAGCCATTGGTCCAGCGCGGCCAGCCCACTGCCCTCGACAGAGACAGTCGATTGGCGGATGCCGGACTCCTGCCATATCTTTCGCCACACAAGGCGCCACTGGTCCTCGGGTAACCTGCAGTCGATCTCCAGTAACAGGGCCAAAGGTTTATCGTCAGGCAATTGCGCCAGGATCGGCGCCAGGTCAGCCAGCCTCTTCTCTAATACACTCGTCAGTACCGCTTCCAGGTCCTCACCTGAGCCTTCGACAAAGCGGCTGTGACTTACAGGTGCATCGTCCATCCTCGACGGCTGCGTCTTCAGTGCCTCGGTGCCACTCAACAAAGCGTCGAGTTGGGCTGTTGGCTCGTCCGCGGAATCTAGCAGGGCGGTATGCAGACTCACTCCCAATACCTGCTGCGAGCGTCGCCCCTGACGAATCTTGCGGATCAAGGCCTTTTCGCGGGCCTCATCCCAGCCGTCGGCAGCGGACTGTTCGCCGATGTGAAATAGCACTCGCCCGAAACCCACCACACACCACCCCAAGATCGGCAGGCCCAAGGCCAAACTCCAGAAATCAACAGGCTTTTGGCGCAAGGGTTCATCGCCTAGCAATAAAGTCCCTCCCACACTGAGCAATGAACACAGCAACAGCAAGATGAACCAAAGCCAGAAGCGAGGGCGGGCAGGACGTAGCGCGGGAGCAGGTACTTTATCCAGTCTGATGGGCATGACTAACTCGCCCTCGCTTCAATCGGGGAGATAATCAATGCGCAGCCGCAAGCGTATGATTGACCGTCAGATGCGACTGAAAAATGTTTGTCTCTAAACATTGGATAGCCTCTTGGCTGTCACCGTGCGGCGATGCTCAGGAATCGGGTACAGCACCGGGTCTTCCTCACGAGCTGCGCGAACAATTGCAAACTTCACCACAACTGAACCTGACAGTACGGTTCGACCTCTAGTTGTTATGCCACCAACATGGATGATGCCTTTCATGCTTTTTCCCTACTCAAGAAACTCAACTCCGTGTTTAACTACACAGCCCCACGCGCTTAAAAAAATATCATTCGAGCTCAGTAGGGTTTTCCTTCTTCTGCATGAACATACCAATTAGCTCACCATTCCTCGAGCACCCCGCGCTAACTCATTATCATTCTAAAGGCTCGGAACAGTACAAGCGGCTCATTTTCCCGTTATCGATTGGTATGGAGCATTTACGTAACTGCTCTCCCGTAGGCTCTAATGGCGCAATGCTTAAAACTAAGTGAATCCCATCTTCTTCAAAGGTAATATCTTGGAATCCAGCCTGAGCAAATCCCGTTGAAAAAGGCTTACCTTCAAAGCTGCATAAATTCATGCTCTCCAATACTTCCAGCTTCCCTTGAACGCTTATAATTTCTATTGCTAAACAGTCGTTTTCGAAGGTTTTTATGTAGCGAGCAAGTACACCTCCACTTCTACCCGAATTTATCATTGATGCATTTGAATACAGATCTGTATAAACCTGACCCAGTAGTTTGTCACCATCTCCCACTCTTCTCTGCAAGCAGTGGCTTACGGCCTGTTCATCCAAAGTTTCGCAAAAGCCTGAAGAAGACGGAGATAGTTCTGCATAGCTCAGCCCACACAGCGATATCAACAACAAAAATAAAACTCTCGCTATCATCCTATTTCTCCTATTAAGTATTTCTAATGCTGCGCCTTCTACCTACACACCCTGAAATTTCATTCGAACTCGACAGAGCCTTTCTACTTCCGCATGAGCAAGAACTGTCAACTCACAATTTTTTTTATAATATTCAGACTCTTCAGGGTCCTGGTCCAAGCTCTCAATGTACGATAGGATTTCCTCCCTTGCTTTTGAAGAAATTTTGCTCATTATTGAAAGTGAGTTGTAGAAACCATCGCCGCTCGCACCTGTCTCCAAGTAAACCAACTCCACCAGTCTTGATGACGTCAAGGAAGTAAGACACCCTACTTTCTCAATTCCAGCTTCTTCACCGGGGTATACAGACTCGTAAATATTATTGCAGTGCGCATCTCTGTATTTAATCCACGCCCGCTCTCCTTCCAGAAGTAAGTTTTTATTAGGAAACTTAGAGCTAGACACCAATATTCGGTATTGCTCATTTAGTTTTTTGTCAACTCGCTTATACGCTGAATTTGCGCACTCAAGAATATCCTTAGTGACCGGGCTATTTGGATTACAATCATTACCAGCAACAACTAACGAAACCCAAAAAAAGTTAGAAAAACATACCATCAATCCCAACAGTCGCATTTTATACCCTTCTCAAAAAGTTTGGCCTCATCTTCTCGGCGGATTATCAACCCCCCGAGCCCCGCTTTCCCTTCCCAGAGTCTTTTCATCGAGCGAAGCCTAGATGGAATTTTTTCCGGACTAAAATTTAATAAGTCATCGTTTATTTGTTTCATCTCCAACCGAGATTCGGTATTTGGTTGCGTAAAAGAGTTGCCTCTGTTAACCACAAGAGATAGAAGTGCTCCTTGGCAATGCGGGTGCAAGCCCATAACCCCGGGGTAAGCATTGATTACCAACTGCGCATAGCGTTTTTTCATTTTTATAGCAAGGGCGATGGAGTCTTCTTTGCTTATAGACACATGATTGACAGAGCTCAAGACGCTTCTCGCTTGATCGCCTTGTTTTCCAACCGAAACTATCAGAGTTTCAATATCTGACTGACTATAGATCTGGGCAAAATCCTGACGAACTTGCGCTATCGTTTGCTGCCCCAAGTCATACCCGTATCCAACAGTAACTCCGCTCGCTCCAGCTGGCACATAGGGATATTTACTATATCCTTCCTTTTCCAGGATCAATTCAAATGACTCTTTAGAAACAACAAGTGGGCCACCGGCACTCTCCAGCCTGTATGTTTCAACAATGCACTCTTCAGGGCATGCAACATTAAACCTCATTGCCAAGCCAACTGGATGAAAGTGAAAGACCTTGCCCCACGACGGCAACCCCACTTTCTCCGCCACCTCACCCCACCAACACATCTGCTGGATCCGCTGCTTCTCCGCCAACCAGTTCAGATGCGGAGTCGAGCCGCTATGGCCGAGCAATTCATCCAGCGCGTCCCACTTCCTCGCCTGGTGAAACCACTCGCTTTCCTTGCGGATGATCAACTGCGAGATCGCTTGCGCATGGGCCGGCAGGTGGAGGACCGCTTGCAGTTCTTCGGCGGTCATCTTACCGTCGCGGTTACGGTCGATGATCTCGTACAGCCGGCTTTTCATCGGCCCCTTGTCGTCTTTATCAGCCAAGGGCCGGAAGCGCTCGCGTTGCTCTTCGGTGAAACCGTCGACGGCACTGAGAAAGGAGGCCATCAAGTGTTTGGGGGTGCTGTAGTCGAAAATAAGGTCATAGCCCTCCCACGACCAGGGACTGAGCCAAGGCGTGATGCCGACTTCTTCGCGCACCCAACCGTCGAGCAGGTGGTTGTCGGCGTCGTGGAGCAGCCCATCCAGGCGATACCAGTTGCTGGCTTTGCGGCTGTCGCTCGCGGCCACCTGGATTTTTCTGTCGGCCGGCAAAGCCTCCAGCACACTCTTGGGGACCAATAAGTCGGCAGCACTGATTGGGCTGTCGGCGCTCCATACCTTCAGTTGGGCTGCGGTGGCATTCTCTTGATGAGGCACCACAGCGGTGCCTTTGGCTAGCTTCAGCCAGGTTCTGTCCTTATCCGGTAGGCGCTGGGCCCAGTCGCGACTGTCCTTGATGAATAAATCGACGTCATCGTTACTGAACACTTCCAGGTGCAGCTTTTCCTCTGGCTGATCAGCGCCGCCGTCCTGGTACTCGCCGAGGTGACCGATCAACGCGCCGGCCTTGATGGGAACAGGCGTGTCGAGCACCACCACGCGATCTAACGCCAGCGGTTCCTGCGCACCTTCCAGCGAGTCGAAATGCACATACTGATTCACGCGTTCCAGCTTACGAAACTCGCCTTCACCGCTGACCCTGACTAACGTTCCCACCGGCAGTTCTACAAGTACCTGGCTAGAAGCGCTTGGTTCAGCGCGAACATTGACCCTCTCTTGCGTTGACGTGATGCGGTACTCGTTGCCGGCAACCGGTTGCAGAAGGCTGGCGGCGAGGTAGCCGGCTATCGAGCCATCGGCGTTGATCAGTTTGGCGGGGCCGAGGCTGTTCTCCAGCTTGCGATAGCTGCCCTCTCCACTGACGGTCACCTCGGCACCCGGTGGCAGGAGGTCGATCACTTGGCCCGGCCAGGCCTTGATACGCACGTTCAGGCCACGCTCTTCAAGGTTTCCGGGGCGGACGTCGTTCACCGTCTGTTTAACGCGAAGGATCGGGCTCTCGGGCCAACACGCTGGACGAACGATGGCGGCGTCCTTCCGGTACACCGACCAATCCCGCAGGTGCATGTACAGGCTGTAGAAGATCAGGCTGCGCGGCATGTCCGGGCGGCCTTCGATCTTCGGTGGCTGAAGCCGATGGCGGACCAGTACGAAGTTACGCGAGAACGGCTTTTCTACGGTTTGTTTATTGACGAAATAGGTCGTGGTCGGCGCCTGCGTGTCGATGCGATACGCCACTACTTCGCCGTCGGCCAGGCAGTGCACGCTGGATTGATTCAGGTCGCCGGCGGTGCCGCTGTCGAAGTGCACGCCGCCGTGCCAGAGGCCGCTGCGTCCCAAGGGAAAATAGCCGGCTTTGGCCTTGGCCATGTGGGTGAGCTGCGACAGCGGGTTGCGTTTGTCCCCGAGCGGATCTTTGCACTTGAACGGATGGCTCCAGTTTTTCAGCGGTGGCAGAGTGTCGCTACTGGGTGCTGGAGACAATGGAACAGGCCGGGTGTCAGGCGTCGGCAAGACCGGCGGTGCCGGCCGATCCACCCGCGAGTCACTGCGGGTGTCGTGAAAACCAAAAAGTCGGGCAAGCAAGTTGGCCATGTCGAATGTCGCTCCTTGTTTTGCGAAAAAGGGATCAGCCGGAGAAATCCGTACGCCCCAGAGACGTGGAGTTATGCTCGGTTAATTGAGCCAGGGGCGGTATTTCCAGCGATTGCTTGGCTGCACCGCTGTAGGCGAAATGCGCCGACTTGACCTTGTAATCACCTGCCGTTCCCGATTCGATACTGGAGGGGTCGAGGGTGATGTAGCTGCCGCCGGCGTTGAGGGTGATTTTCTTCTTGGCGGTGATGTGGATTTCGTCTTCGGTACTGGTGATTGCCAGGCCGTGACGGGCCATCAGTTCGAGCGTGTCGTTTTGCGCTTGCACGCTTACTGGCCCGTGATTGGCGATCAGCTTGATGCCCAGCTTGCGCACGAACAGGCTGAGCCCCTGCCCCACGCCGATGAACAGGCGCTTGACCACGCTGAGGTCGGCTTCGCCGCCGGCGTTGAGCATCAGGTTGTTTTGCGCGGCCAATTGCAGATGCTTGCCGCTGGTGAGGGCGATGCCCTGGGGCGCGCTGAGGAGTACTACGGCGGCTTTGAGCTCTTCGAGTTGTTGGCGCACGAATGCCAGTTGTGCCTGCACATCCGCGGGATCTGCGTTGGCGGCCTGGGCATTTTCAGAAAGTTGCTGCAGCTGCTCCCCCGCCTGTTGCAGGCGGCCGATGGCCGCGCTCATTTCCAGGACCGGCCCCTGCGCCTTGGCCTGTTCATCGGCACTGATAAACACCCCCTTCCCCGCCCGAATCGACCCCCAGCCATCGGTGCGCAACTCAAACCCTTCACCCCGCCGCTGCTGCTCGGCATCGACCAAATGCCCAAGATTCAGCTGGCTCTTGCCACTGTGCTCGGTACTCAGCTTGACGTGCTCTTTGCCCCTTGTGTCCTCCATCCGCAGCTTGTTGTTGGCCGGCGTGCGCAGCACGTTGCGTTTGTAATTGCGCGCGCGCAGGGTCACGTGGTCGCGGTGCTCGCTGTCGTGCAGGGCGTGGGCGATGTAGGGGCGGTCGGGGTCGCCCTGTTCGAAGGCCACCGCCACTTCGGTGCCGGCGATCAGCGGCAGGTGCAGGCCGTGGGTGTCGCCGGCGTAGGGCCGGGCCAGGCGCAGCCACATGCTTTCCTCGCCGGGTTTCCAGGTGTCGCGGTCGAACAGGAACTGCACGCAGTAGCGCCCTTCAACGTCGATTTCGGCGTAGGGGTCGTGTTTTTGCGGGTTGCTGACCCGGGCCGGGAGGGTGCCGGCGATTTGCGGTTTGGGCTGCAGCGGTGGGCGGAAGCACACGCTTTCCGAATAGGGGATGGCCTGGAACCGGGCTTCGAAGCTGGCGTCGCGGGCGGCGCGGGTGCTGAGGTGGGTGATGACCGTGCCGCGGGCGAAGGCCTGGGGCGCGCCGCCGGTGATTTTCAGCACCTGGCCCGGGGCCAGGGTGGCGCTGCTGCTGGTGCCGCTGAGGCGGGTCTGGTCGTTGAGGTAACGTTCGTGTTGCAGGCGGGCGTAGAAGTAGCCGGTTTCCGGTGGCAGGTCTTCGTAGAATTGATAGCGGTCGCCGAGGGCGGTGTAGGGTTCGGCGTAGTGGTAGGCCTCGCCGTAGGTGGTGGTCGCGCCGCGGGTGTGGTCGATCTCGCCGTCCAGGTGGGCGTAGGCGTCGCGGTGCTGGTAGGTGCGGATATTGACCTGGCGTTCCACCACCTGGTGTTGGGTTTGCAAGGCCCAGACGCCGTCCTGCTCGCTGCTGCTCAGGCCGGCCGGCGAGTGGCAAGGCAGCTCGATGCCGGACTGGTAATGCAGCTGGTCGTCGTGGAATTCGACGACGTCGAGGTGCAGGCGTTCGTCGCTGGTGAAGCGGTACCAGATGCCGACTTCGGCCAGCAGGCGGGCGATGAAGGCCAAGTCGCTTTCGCCGTATTGCATGACTTGCAGGCGCCTGGGGTACTTGCGGGTGAGCTTGAAGTAAAAATCCTCGCCGCGAAAATCGTGGCGGCTGCGCAGGATGTGTTCGACGATTTCCGGCACCGACTGGTGTTGATAGAGGCGGAACTGCTGGCCGCGGGCGAGCAGTGCCAGGCGCGGTTGCAGGGTGATTTCGTAGCGGGCTTCGTCGACGGAGCCGGACAGGCGCTTGAAGCCGGTGACCACGCCGTGCAGGGTGCGCAGCGGTTTGATCGGCAGGTCCCGGGTCAGGAAGGTGGGCTTGCGCGGTGGGGCGTGCAGGCTGAAGCGGGCGTCGCGGTTGAGCAACTGGTCGGCGGCGATGTCCTGTTCGGTGCAGGTGAATTCGATGACGTAGTGGAACGGCTGGCTGAGTTGTTCTTCGCCGTGGAAGGCCAGGACGTCGAGGGTGGCGTCGAAGTTGTGGACGCTGAGTGTGTGCCGGCTGTGGTCGAAGAAGGTGGGCAGTTGGCTGGACACGTTCACCCCTCCATCGCGGCAAGGTGCGCGGCGTCGTGGGCGTTGGTGAAATGCAGGGTTACGCCGTAATCGTCGCTGTAGCCCAGGTTCACGCCGTCGGTTGTCTGCCCGGCCGCCTGGCGTTGCAGCAGTTGCTGGCTGAGCACCGGCAGGATCTGCTGGTTGAGCAGGCTGTCGATGTTGCGCGCGCCGGAGTCGGGCAGCAGGCAGGCGGCAACCAGGGCGTCGTTGAGGGCCTCGTCAATCTGGCAGGCCAGGCCGTAGTGACGCTGCAGACGCCGGGCCACCCGGGCCAGCTTGAGGACGACGATGCCCTTGAGGGCGTCGGCTTGCAGCGGGCGGTAGATCAGGGTCTGGAAACGCGCCAGCAGGGCCGGCTGGAAGTGCTCGCGCAGGATCGGCCGCAGCAGTTCCTGCAGGGTGCTGTCCGGCGCGTCAGGCTGTTGCTGCAGGCAGGCCTGCAGTGGGTCGCTGCCGAGGTTGGAAGTCATCAGAATGACGGTGTTACGGAAGTCGATTTCACGCCCTTCGCCATCGCGCATGAAGCCACGGTCGAACACCTGGTAAAACAGGTTGATGACATCGCGGTGGGCCTTCTCCACTTCGTCGAGCAGCACCACGCTGTAGGGCCGTTGACGCACGGCTTCGGTGAGTACGCCCCCCTGGCCGTAACCGACGTAGCCCGGCGGCGAGCCTTTGAGTTGGCTGACGGTGTGGGCTTCCTGGTACTCGGAGAGGTTGAGGGTGATCAGCGATTTCTCGCCTCCAAACAGGCAGTCGGCCAGGGCCAGTGCGGTCTCGGTCTTGCCGACGCCACTGGTGCCCACCAGCAGGAACACCCCCAGCGGCGCCTGTTCTTCGGTCAGGCCGGTCCTGGCGGCCCGCAGCCGCTGGGCAAGGGCATTCAACGCCGGCTCCTGGCCGATGACCCGTTCGCTCAATTGCTGCTCTAGTGCCAGCAGGTTGGCGTGTTCGTCCTTGAGCAGACTGCCCAGTGGCACCCCGGTCCAGTCGGCGATCACTTCGGCGACGCTGCGGGCGCTGACGTCGAGGGCCAGCAAGGGTTGGTTGCCCTGGGCGTCGGTCAGTCGTCGTTGCAACTGTTCGCAGACATCCGGCCGCGGTGGTTCGGCCTGGCGTGCGTCGAGCAATTGTCGTGACAGGGCGAGTTCATGCCGGTATTGCTGGTCGAGCTCGGTGTGTTCATCTTGCAAATCCGCCTGTTGCGCAGCGATCGTCGCCAGACGCTCGCCGGCGTTGCCGCCCATGACTTGCCGATCCTCTTCGAGGGCCTGGCTCTCCAGTTCCAGGGCGGCCTGCCGGGCCTTGAGCCGGACCAGTTCCTGGGGTTCACAGTCGAGGCTCATGCGCACTCGCGCGCTGGCGGTGTCGAGCAGGTCGACGGCTTTGTCCGGCAGTTGCCGGCCGGTCAGGTAGCGCCGCGACAAGCTGACCGCGGCCTGTACCGCCGCGTCCTGGATGTGCACGCCATGGTGACTGGCGTAGCGCGCCTTGAGGCCCCGCAGCATGAGGCAGGCGCCGGCATCGTCCGGCTCGTCCACCTTGACGGTCTGGAAGCGCCGCTCGAGGGCGGCATCGCGCTCGAAGTATTGTTTGTACTCGCTCCAGGTGGTGGCAGCGATGGTGCGCAGTTCCCCACGGGCCAGGGCAGGCTTGAGCAGATTCGCCGCGTCGGCGCCGCCCGCCTGGTTGCCGGCGCCGATCAGGGTGTGGGCTTCGTCGATAAACAGCAGCACCGGGCTGGCTGATTGCTGCACGGCGTCGATGATGTTTTTCAGGCGCTGTTCGAATTCGCCTTTGACCCCGGCGCCCGCTTGCAACAGCCCCAGGTCGAGGGTGCGCAAGCTGACTGGCTTGAGACTGTCCGGGACATTGCCCTGGGCAATGCGCAAGGCCAGGCCTTCGACCAGGGCGGTCTTGCCGACCCCGGGTTCGCCGACCAGCATCGGATTGTTCTTGCGTCGGCGACTGAGGATGTCGATGACCTGGCGGATCTCATCGTCACGGCCGAACACCGGGTCGATCCGCCCTGCCCTGGCCTTGGCGGTGATGTCCTGGGTGAATTTGTCCAGCACCGCCTGCAGGACATCCTGCATGTCGGCACCGGATGGCGGGGTAATCGGTTGGCCAGCAGACACGTCCATCTGGCCCAAGGCAACTTCTTGCTGTACTTGCGGACGCTCTTCGGAGTGTTGATCGAGCAGCGCAGACAAACGCTGCAATTGAACATCACTGAGGCTGAGCAGCGGCCAGGCGGCGTCGCACGCGAGCAGGCCTGGAGTGTCCAGCAACGCACCGAGCAGATGCGCGGAACGCAGGCGCTCGTGGTCGTCGTCCAGGGAGGCGCGCAGCCACGCGTTACTGATCAGTTGCTGCAACTTGCCGCACAGCTGCGGCTTGCCCTGCACGCTGCGTGGCAGGCTGTCGAGATGGTCGAGCAGCCCACGCCAGAGCGCGTCCATATCCCATTCGTAGCGGCGGGCGATGAGGGTCAGGTCGCCCTCGCCCTGCTCCAGCAGCTTGAGCAGCCAGTGCTCGATGCTGATCTGTCCATGGCCGCGGCTTTGGCACAACGAAGCCGCCGCGCTCAGCGCCTGGGCGCAATAGGGGTTGAGGCGGCGGAGCAAACGGGTGGGATTGGGGGCCATGGGGGCGCGTCCTTGTTCGGGTTCTCGGCGCGTAGCCGGTTGTGCAGGTGGCGGGGATGAAATTCGATGTGCAGGGTGGAGCGCCCGTTAACGGACGCTCTGCCCGACACACCGGGAACCGGCAGACACGAGTTCGTCTGCCGGCTTTTACGACTGTGCTTTAACGATCGGCCCAGGCGTCGGACCAGCTGATGTTGCCGTCCTTGTAGGTCCAGGTGATTTTCTCGTAACGCAGCTCAATCAACTCCAGGTGGTTGTGCTTCTCCTTGGTCGGGTCCTTGATGTCGTGCATTTTCGACGCGACTTTCACCACCTTGACGTTTTCCAACAAGGTGTTGTAGTACTCGACTTCCTCGCCAGCCTCGTTGATGCGGTACCATTTGAACTCGGCGCTCTTGAGGGTCTGCCCCTTGGATACCGCCTTGTACAGGTAGGGGCTGGAAGCATCGATTTCCTTGGTGAACTGGAACGGGGTATGCACCCGTGGGCCAGTCAACTTGCCGGTGTTGTTGTCGGTGGGGCTGTACAGACTGTGATCTTGCGCCAACACCTCAATGCTGCCCTCGCGTTTTTGTACGTCCACCGACCCTTTGATGTCTGCACCGCCGTCATCTTGCAGCCACAGATAAATCGGAATTGCCATGTAAAGCTCCTTCTCTCAGAACATGAATGTCGCGGAATGCGACAGGGGGTTGTACGTCCGGCCCCGGCATGGGAAGCACGCAGGCCCCCACTTCCGGCACCAGACGGATATCGACGCGACGGTTGGCCGCGCGACCGGCCTCGGTGTCATTACTGGCAATCGGCTGGCTGGCGCCGAAACCCTGCACCGCAAAACAGCTGTCAGGGATGTCGCCCATGTGCTTCATCCAGTCATGCACCGCGGCCGCCCGGGCTCGGGACAACTGCAGGTTGTGCCCGGCATTGCCCGTGGCATCGGTATGCCCGGCAATGACGATCAGCCAGCCGGGCTGGGCCTTGATGCCGACCAGGGCATTGACCAGCACCTTGGTCGAACCCGGCTTGAGCCGGGCGCTTCCGGTACCGAACAGCGACAGGCTGTCCAGGCGCACCGGCCTGGGGCTCCCCGCGGGGATCGGCGCCGTCGCCGGATGACGGTGACCGGCAATCGTCGCCAGCACCTGCGTGCGCAACGGCTCTCCCCGATACAGGCCCAGGCCCAATGCCAGCGGTGCGCCTTGTCGGTAGTAGTGATCCAGTCGCAGGGCGTCCTGGCGCAGTTGCGCAAATGCTTCCTCGCGCAGGGCGAATTCGGGCCGGTCACGTTGCCCTGTCGGGGGAATCGAGGTGTACCGCCGCAGGTCATCGGTGATCTGGCGCACCAGCAAGGTGTTCTGCCAGGCCGAGCTGGACAGGGCGACGACGCCGGCCAGTGCGAACAACCAGGACGCGATGACACTGGCACGGCGTAAGGGGGAAAGCCGTCCCTGGACCGGCAGCAGATGCAGCAAGGGATCAGGGAACGGCAAGCGTGCGCCCTCCCCAGGCTCCGCCTGCCTGGCGTCCACCAGCGCCAATTTGTTACGCAGCCATTGTTGCCACAGGTTGCCCGCGACTGCCTGAGGCAGTACCGGTACCAGCGTCATGGCGCAGACCCACGGCAGGCTGCCGCAATGACGGGTTTCACCGCGGGCGAAATGGGGCAGTACCGCTTCATTCAGCCAGGCTGCAACGCTGTTCAGCTGGACGCTGGTGTGCAACCGACCAGCACGCGTTGCGCTGTCGGCGGACTGCCGCTGCCAATCCGCCAGGCTGACGCACGCTCCCGCCGCGCGCACACTGGGGCTGCCCTCGCCGGCCTGCCAGCTGAACCAGGGACCCTCGCCCCGCGAGGCTTGCAGGTAGCTCGCCAGCAGTAGCGGCAACACCACGCCGCGCTTGCGAACCAGCCCGACCTGATAACTGAAGGCACGTATCTGCCCAGCCAGCACGGCAGTGTCGGTATGCTCGGCGGGGTTGACGACGAACATGACGCTGAGCTGCGCGCCCCATTCCGGACGCAGGGCCATCAAGCCCGCGGTCACCGACGGCAGCTGTTCCAGCTCGGGTACCCGCACATAGCAACCGTCTTTAGTGAGGTGCAGGGTCAATTGTTCGACGGCCGTTACGCCAAACAGACTCGCCAGACCATCACCACACACCAGGACCACCGGCTTAGGGTAGGCCGCAGGCGGCAAGGAAGTATGGCCGGCCAGCGTCAGTGATTCGCCCAGCGCCGCCGCACGTCGTCCCGCCCGACGCCAGGCAAGGGCGACAAGACCCAGGAGGGTAAGGACCGCGATTGCACGGGTCGCGGCGGTCAACGGAAAAACCGCCAGCAGCGCGAGAGCGAGCGAACCCGCCCACAGCCAAAGACCCCGTGTCAGCTTGAGCGCCATCGGCCTCATCTCAGGCTGCACCGGGCAAGAGCGTAGTGATCAGACCGCCCAACAGACGGTCCATCCCCCACCAGACAGCGACGAGCAACAAGCCCACCGCCAGCACATGCGGCAGCGGTGATCGCAGCCAGCGCAGGCGGCCGATCCGGTGAGCGCCACTGGCTTGGGTCTTGATGCCAAGGCGCAGCTCCATCGGCGCGACGTGCCCATTCAGGACTGTCAGCAGTTGCTCGCGCTCGGGATCATTCAGTTCGCGATATCGACCTTTGAAGCCCAGCATCAGCACCCGATGGAAGGCCGTCAGCACCTGCGGATCGGGCGCCGGTTCGCGCAGCACTTCGCGCATGTCTTCGTATAAAAACTCACCGGCCTGGTGACGATTGAAGAACTTGGCCTGCAGCGGCTCTCGGGCCCATTTGGCATGGGCATCGGGGTCGGCGCAGCTGAGCACGGTCTCGTCGAGCAAGGCACATTGGGCGTGGCTGATGTGATCGATGCTGCGCTGGCCCAGGCCGGCCTGCTCGAGCATCTGGCGAACGAACTCGATCTGCCCGGCGCAACGATCCCACAGTTGCTCGGCGTTCTGCGCCGAGGCCCCTTGGCGCAGCTCTACCACCAGCAGGAAGCTGTCCTGCAACAGCGCGTCGATATCCGTGGCAGTCGCGGTCGGTGTGTTGGCGATAACCCGGCTCATGTGCGCAGCACCGCGAACAGTTCCAGCTTCACATCGGCCAGCGTGCTCGGAACGTAGAAGGCACAGACCCCTTGGGCCAACACGGCCTGGCCCTTGGCATGCCTGAGATCGAGGGCGAAATACTGGTTTTCCAGACGTAGCGGAATGGCTGCCGGCACATGGCTGAGCGACTGCAACGGCACACCGTCCAGCGCGGCGTTGACCAGGTGATCGACATCATCCGGTGTACCGACCTTGCACAGGCGCGGGAACTGGCTTTGCAACTGGGCAGCCGGCATCCGGCAACGCACCGACAGATAGAAGTCGGCACCGTCATCCTCACGCAGGCGCGCATCATTGATCGTGACCTGCCAGCGATTGGTACTGATCTCCTGCAGTTCCAGGGCAATGACCCGCGACGGCAGGCTGGCCTCGAGCAAGGTGGAAATCAGGCGCATCAACGGCGGGAACACGGTCTCCAGCTGTTCGTGTCGATACGCCGGAATCTGATCGATATCGTGTTCCAGCGAAAAGGTCAGCAGGCTGCCGGCCAACTTGGCCAGTTCCAGGTAGATCTGTTCGGGATGCCGCGCAGGATAGGCCTTGAGATCAGCCAACACCGGCTGGTAAGTGTTCAAGGCATTGAGCAGCCAGAACAGCGAGACATCGGCCACGGCGAAGTCGGCCATGCGCTGGTTGCTCTCGCGGCGCATGCCCATCAGCCGTTGCCGTTTGGCGGACAACTGGGTCAGCAGGTTATCAAGCTGTGCCAGCAGGCCGGGATGAGCCGCGAAGTCGAGCAGCGGTGGCACGTAATCGGGGTCGAGGTTCCAGCCGCCCTGCCCGTCACGCACCAGGCGCGCAATCGGGCAGGTCAGGTAATCGCCGTTTTCGTCGTGATCAAAACGCAGACTCAGCATGTGCTCGAGCACGCCGATCGATTGCACCTCGTCGGCGTAGACGTCCTGGACGTCACGCCAATCCTGGCGATAGCGGGTCGGCCGTTCAGCCTTGGCGGCGTCGAACAGGCAGTTGTTGCCATTGGCCTGTTCCAGCGGCAAGGCCAGGAGCAAGGTGGCGCCCTGGACGTCATCCGCCAACAGGCGGGTCAACTCCAGGGCAGAGGGCAGTCGATCCACCTGATCGGTATCGATCAAGGTGCCGTCGGGCATGCGCAGGCGCAGCTGGGTGGCCTTGAGCTTGCCCAGCCGCAGGGCTTGCGGGTCAAACCCCACCCCCTGGACACCCCAAGGGTGCACCATGGACAGGCGGGCCAGACTCTCGTTGGCCCACGCCTCCCAGCGTGCCTGCTGTTGGAATTGCTGCGGGCACAGCAAGGCTCCCGCGGCCCACAGGGGGCGGTCGATTTTCATGACGTTGTTTCCCTAGGGGTTGATTCAGGCTTTCGCTTTGGGCATCTGCGACACCAGCGACAGGTTGACGTCCATGCCTTCCACCTGGAAGTGCGGCACGGCATACAGCTTGACGCGGAAGAAACCCGGGTTGTCCTCGATGTCTTCCACTGTCACCTTCGCCTCACGCAAGGGATGCGACGCCTGCAGATCGTCGCCCGGATCGGTCATTTCGGTCACCAGCCCACCGACCCACTTGTTCAACTCCAGCTCCAGCAAACGACGGTCCTTGGTCGTTCCGATGTTCTCGCGCTGGATCATTTTCAGATAATGCGCAATGCGCGAAAGCAGGAAGATGTAGGGCAACCGAGAATTGATGCGGCTGTTGGCGGTGGCATCGGCGGTGTCATACAACGCCGGTTTCTGAGCCGAGTTGGCCGAGAAAAAGCAGGCGTAGTCGCGGTTCTTGTAGTACGACAATGGAATGAATCCGAGGTTGGCGAATTCGAATTCACGGGTCTCGGGAATCATCACTTCCGAAGGGATCTTCACCTGGCTGCCCGTGCCCAGATCGTACAAGTGTATCGGCAGCTCGGTGACCGCACCGCCCGACTGCGGTCCGCGAATCTGCACGCACCAGCCGTTGGCGATGAAGCTCTTGACCATGTTTGCCGCGAAAGCGAACGAGGCGTTGGTCCACAGGTACTTGTGGTGATCAGGTCCCTTGACGCTTTCGATATAGTTGAAACTGCGCACCGGCACCGTGTCCGGGCCGTAGGGCAAGCGCCCCAGCACCCGCGGCATGGTCAGGCCGATGTAACGGGCATCGTCGCTGTCGCGGAATGACTTCCACTTGAGGTATTCGGCGCGGTCGAAATAGTTGCCGATGTCTTTGATCGCAGCCACCTCCTCCATCGACTCCTTGCCGAAAAACGCCGGGCCGACAGCACCAATGAAAGGCATGTGCGCCGCTGCTGCAACTTTGGAAATATTGCGCAGCAGGGTGATGTCCTGCGGGCTGCGATCGAACTCATAGTTGGAAACGGCCGCCGCGATCGGTTCACCACCGGGGGTGTCGTACTCCTGTGTGTAGGTATGCACATACAGCCCGCTCTGGGCGATCTCCGGTGCATCTTCGAAATCCTGGATCAAGTGATCCTTGCTCAGATCCAGCAGTTCAATGCGCACGTTCTGGCGGAAGTCGGTCTGATCGATCAACGATTTGACGCCGCGCCAGGTCGACTCGACGCGCTGAAAA
This sequence comes from Pseudomonas silesiensis, assembly GCF_001661075.1. Classification (NCBI taxonomy): domain Bacteria; kingdom Pseudomonadati; phylum Pseudomonadota; class Gammaproteobacteria; order Pseudomonadales; family Pseudomonadaceae; genus Pseudomonas; species Pseudomonas silesiensis. Next base: position 2,309,522 of record NZ_CP014870.1, on the reverse strand, counting down.
TCCGGATGGTGCATGACCGCATCCAGTTGACGACTGATCTGTGCATCCAGCGACGCAATGTGTTCATCCAACAGTGTCTTGTCCAGGCGCTCGACTTTCTTCGACGATTGCTTGAGCAACTTCAGGAACACACTGACGGCCGCCGTCACTCGTTCATCGGTGGACGCCTCGGACAATGCTTCAGTATTCTGAAAAACGTCTATTGCACCCAGCTCTTTAACCGGACTGAGGTTGATCTTGCTAAACAAGCTACTGTATACAGTTTGATTTTCTTCAGACAACACTGCAGCGCCACGCGATTGCGCGGAAGAGTTTTCTACGGACATTGTGCAAACTTCCCTTTAAACCAACCGAGGTGAATTAACGATCTTGTTCTGGCGCCAGAGCGGCCAATTCGGCTCTCAACTCTTCACTCAGCGCGTCATCCTTGAGAATGCGCTCCAGTTCGTGGCGAAAGGTGACGTTGTCCAACAGGTTCGACTTGAGGTCGCGCAACAGGTTACGCATCGCCAACAGCGCACGTAGTTGCGGTATTTGCCGCGCCACTTGCTCCGGTTCAAAATCCTTCATGCTCTGGAATTGCAGCTTGACGCTGGCATCGGAGCCATCGTTGACCAAGGTATTTTCCACGGCCAGTGTCAGGCGTGGCGAGAACTCGGCCAGCACGCTGTCGAAGTTGTTCTTGTTGACATCAACCTTGCTTCTTTCCGACAAAGAGCGCTGCTCCCGACCGTTGCTGTAATCCCCCATCACCATCAACTTCAGCGGCAATTCGACTTTCTTCTGTGCACCACCGGTGTGCAGATCGAGCTTGATATTGACCCGAGCCTTGGGTACTTCGTTTTGAAAACTGCTTGAAGCCATAATCCCTCCAGACACTTCAAGTAACAGCATGCGCCATCACCCAAAATAATAACGACTGGAATCCACGCCATTAGCCGATTCGATAGTTTCCGCCAGCAGCCTGTAAATTCCCTTTTGATACCACGAGTAAAGCGGGTGCGGTACAGCTGTAGTTCAGCAACCTACAAACATACTGAATCATCTCAGGCCGCTATTCCATATCTCAGAGCATCATTAGGACGTTTCCGACGCATTTACAGAAACAGCCTACAAACCGCAACATACAGCAATAAAAAGCCGCTCGAGAGCGGCCAGAAGAAACAAGCATGGTCTTGCCGTAACATTTCCTACTTCGCCGTAATCACCGACAACTTGCTAATCCCCGCCCGCTCAATCGATGCCATGGCTCGCGCCACCTCGCCATAATTCACCCCATTGTCCGCCTGCAGCTGCACCTGCACCTGCACCTGCACCTGCACATCAGGGTTGTTCGCCTTGGCCGCCCCGACGCGGACATATTCCCGACAGCCTCACTCTGCCGGCCCGCAACCTGATGGCCCCTTAGTGTCTGTACCTGCCGACAGCGCATCTGAAGCCGCTGCTGGATTGGGACCTGCCCCATACGCACGAGCCGCTGGTGCTCTGCATTTCTGCAGCTGTGGTGGCCCTGGCGCTGATAATCGTCGGACGCGACAACGTCCTCTTGTATGATGCCTCGCTTCAAGAATGGCCGCGGATTCAGACTTGCCAATAACCACCGGAGCAACTCCGGCCTGACGCCCTCCGGGCACACATCGCTTTTTCCTGTTTCAACAGCACGGCTCTGCCCCGGAGCGCGCCTGGGTGCCTGTGCCCGGTGTTCGCCTGGCCCGTGCTCGCAATCGTCGAGGAGTTTTCATGGATAGGCTTCACCGGACATCCCGCGAGGGAGCGTCCGCACCACGGTTCACGCACAATCTTCTGGCCCTGGGCCTGCTGCTGGCCCCCACCGCGCAGGCTGCCGACACCGAACTGCCGGCGGTGACCGTGACGGGCGAAGACACCTCCGGCTACCAGGCCCACAGCGCCTCGGTCGGCGGTTTCGACGCGACGCCATTGCTCGATACGCCAGCCTCGATTTCAGTGGTCACCGAAGCCTTGATCAAGGATCGGCAGGCCCGTCTGCTCAGCGAAGTCCTGCAGAACGATGCCTCGGTGGGTGAGAGCTACGCGCCGGTCGGCTACTACGAAAACTTCGTCGTGCGTGGCTTCTCGCTCAACTCCGCCAGCAGCTACAAGATCAACGGCCGCACCATCACCGGCGAGCAGAACGTCGGCCTGGAAAACAAACAGCAGGTGGAATTGCTCAAGGGGCTTTCCGGTTTGCAGAGCGGCGTCAGCGAGCCCGGCGGGCTGGTCAACTACGTGACCAAGCGGCCGGCCAACGTGCGCTCGGTCACTGTCTCCACGGACGACCGTGGCAGCGGTTACCTGGCCACGGATGTGGGCGGATTCTTCGGCAATGAACAGCAATTCGGGTTACGCGCCAACGTGGCCCATGAAGAGCTGCATTCCTATGTCGAGCACACTAATGGCCAGCGCGACTTCGCCTCCCTGGCCTTCGACTGGAACATCAGCCCCGATGCCCTGCTGCAACTGGATGCCGAGTACCAGACCAGGGAACAACGCTCGGCGCCGGGCTATCAATTGCTTGGCGGCACCCGCCTGCCACACCATACCTCGCCGAAAAAACTGCTGGCACACCAGAGCGGCTCGAACCCCGTCACCACTGATGCGCTGAACCTCAACGGCAACTTCGAATATCGCTTCAGCGATACCTGGAAAGGCACTATCAGCGCCTCGCGCAGCCGGGTGGTGATCGATGACTACAGCGCGTTCGCCTGGGGTTGCTACGGTTCCGCCAGTTGCGCCAGCGCCGCGGTGCCCAACTACTTCAGCCCCGAGGGCGACTACGACCTCTACGACTTCCGCAGCCCGGACGATACCCGTCGCAATGACGAGGTCCAGGCTGCCTTCACTGGCGCCTTCGACACCGTTGGCCTCGGTCACGAACTGAGCGTAGGCGCCAGCGCGTTTCGCCGCGTGGTGGATAAACGCGACACCATCAACGTGATGATCGGCAGCGCCAATATCGATAGCGAACCAGCGGATTTCGCACGCTACGACGGTCCGCTCAACGATTCCTACCGTCGCCTGGACAGCCGCCAGTACGGGCTGTTCTTCAATGACCGGATCAGCTTCAACGAACAATGGCAGACCGTGCTCGGCGGGCGTGAGGTGCGCCTGGATGAAGAGACCTTCGACAGCCAGGGCGAGACTACCCGGCACACCCAACGCTATGTGTTCCTGCCCCAGGCCGCGCTGATCTACAAGCCGCTGCACAACCTGGCGCTGTACACCCGCTACAGCAAGGGTTTGTCCCTGGGCGGCGAAGCGGCGTGGTTCACCACCAACGCCTTTGAAATCCTCGCGCCAACCGTGTCCCGGCAGATCGAGGCGGGCATCAAGTACGACTGGCAGCGCATCAGCCTGGCCGCGGCGCTGTTCCAGATCCGCCAGGCGTACCAGTACTCCCGACCCAATGACGACGGCACGTTCACCTTCACCCAGCAGGGCGAACAGAAGAACACCGGCCTGGAACTTTCTGCCAACGGCTGGGCCAGCCAGCGCCTGCAGATCGCCGCCAGTGTCGCGGCGATCCGCGCCCGGGTCAGCGACAGCGGCACGCCGGCCTATGAAGGTCATCAGGCAATCAATGTGCCGACGCTGCGTGCAAACCTCCAGGGCGACTACGCCCTGCCCGGGATCGATGGCCTGGCCCTGCTCGGCGGGGTGCAATACAGCGCCAGCAAATACGCCAATCGCCAAGGCGGAGTAGAGACCGGCGCCTACGCCATTTTCAACGTCGGCAGCCGCTACAGCACCCGCATCGACGGTTACGACACGGTGTTCCGCCTGACCGTGGACAACCTGTTCGACAAGCGCTACTGGCGTGACGCCGGCGAATACCTGGGCGACGGCTACCTGTTCCAGGGTGCGCCGCTGACGGCCCGGTTGAGCGCCTCCATTAACTTCTGATGATTGCGCCACCTATCGTTCCAGGAGCCATATCGAGCAGGTGCCCGGCGTTGGGGACGGTATGGAACCCGGACTGAGGAGGATGCCTGGCGAACAGTCGAGCGTCCCCCTCGGCACCCGAGAAAAAATACTGGACCATTGAACGGCATGATCGACTACCATGCCGGCCGCCGGTTTCCACATGGGATTAATAGGGAATCCGAGATGCCCGACACGGCATCAATCGGAACTGCCCCCGCAACTGTAGGTGCTGAGCCTGCTCCTGAAATGACCACTGGGATCACTCCCGGGAAGGCTGGAGCCAGGCGTCGACGCATCAGTCAGGAGACCTGCCGGCCAAGCAAATCACTAACCGGCGGGGTGTCCGGGAAGGACATCCTTGCGCCGTGCGTCACGTTCAGTGAGCGCCACGTCAGTGCTTTATTGGCAGCGTTCGATGATGTGTTTCCAGTCCGTACCCCTGCCCCGAGTACGGTCCACTGGAGATTGCGTCATGCTGCTGTCACGCCTTGCCACCCTCGTCACGGCGCTGGGTCTGTCCACCCTCGCCCACGCGGCCCCGACCCACTACCCCCTGACGGTCGAGAACTGCGGCAGCACCCTGACCTTCGAGCAGGCACCGAGCCGCGCCGTGACCATCGGCCAGGCCGGCACCGAAATGCTCTTCGCCCTGGGGCTTGGCAACACGCTGGTCGGCACGTCGCTGTGGTTCAACGAGGTGCTGGCCCAATACAAGACAGCGAACGACCCGATCCCGCGCCTGGCCGATAACGAGCCGAGCTTCGAGGCGGTCATCGGCAAACGCCCGCAACTGGTGGCGGTAGAACTGGAGTGGATGGTCGGCCCGCAAGGCGTGGTCGGTACCCGCGAGCAGTTTCACGAGCTGCAGATCCCGACCTACCTGATGCCCTCCGACTGCGAAGCCAAAGACAACCTGGTCGGTGCCGACGGCACGCGGCTGGAGGCGTTTCGCATCGACAGCATTTACAAAAGCATCAGCCAACTGGCGGAGATTTTCGATGTGCAGGAACGTGGCCGGCAGTTGAACGACGAACTCAAGGCCAGCCTGGCGAGGTCTGTCGCCACGGTGCAGGACAAGGACCTGAAGCACACCAGCGCGCTGTTCTGGTTCTCCAGTGCCAGCCTGGATATCGACCCTTATGTCGCCGGGCACAAGGGCATTCCCGACTTCATGCTCAACACCCTGGGTGTGCGTAACGTGGTGCAATCGGACGAAGAATGGCCGACCGTCGGCTGGGAAACCATCGCCAAGGCTAACCCGACGTTTCTGGTCATCGCGCGCATGGATCGCCGACGCTTCCCCGCTGACGACCACCTCAAGAAACTGGCCTTCCTGCGCAGCGACCCGGTGACCCGCAACATGGACGCGGTGAAAAACAACCGCATCATCATCCTCGACGCCATGGCCATGCAGGCCAGCGTCAGAATGTTCGACGGTCTGGCCACCCTGGCATCCGCCATCGACGGCTATGACCTGCCGAAATGATCAGGACGTTGATTCGCACATTGCTGGCCGCCATGACGCTGCTGCTGGCCATCATTGCCGGCGTGGCCATCGGTGAAACGCCCATCGATCCGGCTGTGGTATTCCAGGTGCTGGCCAACAAACTGTGGGCTGCCGGCCATGTCCTCGACCCGATCGACGAAGGCATCGTCTGGAATTATCGCCTGACCCGCGCGCTGGTGGCGGCGGCCTGCGGGGCGGGCCTGGCCACGTGCGGGGTGGTCCTGCAATCGCTGTTGCGCAATCCGTTGGCCGATCCTTACCTGCTGGGTATCTCCGCCGGCGCCTCGACGGGCGCGGTACTGGTGGCGTTGCTGGGGCTGGGGGCGGGCCTGATTTCGCTGTCGGTCGGGGCGTTTGCCGGGGCTGTTGCCGCCTTCGCCCTGGTGGTATTGCTGGCCCGTGCCAGCGGCTCACCCGGCGGCACCGGGCAAATCATCCTCGCGGGGATTGCCGGTTCGCAGCTATTCAATGCGCTCACGGCGTTCCTGATCACCAAGTCGGCCAGTTCCGAGCAGGCCCGGGGCATCATGTTCTGGTTGCTGGGCAATCTCAGCGGGGTGCGCTGGCCGTCGGTGTGGCTGGCCGTCCCGGTGGCAGTGGCCGGTCTTGCCGTTTGCCTGTGGCATCGGCGGGCGCTGGACGCCTTCACCTTTGGTGCCGACTCCGCCGCTTCGCTCGGCATCCCGGTACGCCGGGTGCAATTGCTGCTGATCAGCTGCGCCGCCCTGGTGACGGCCGTGATGGTCTCGATTGTCGGCTCCATCGGCTTCGTCGGGCTGGTCATTCCCCATGCCGTGCGACTGCTGCTGGGCACCCGCCATGCGCGCCTGCTGCCGGCCAGTGCGCTGGGCGGTGCGCTGTTTCTGATCGCCGCCGATGTGCTGTCGCGAACCCTGATCAAAGGCCAGGTGATCCCGGTCGGGGTCATCACGGCATTGGTCGGCGCGCCGGTGTTCGCGTTGATCCTGATCGGCCGGAGGAATGCCCGATGAATGCCGCCCACCCGGTTATCGGCGATTGCGTGCTGAGTTGTTCCGGCCTCGGGTTCCAGGTTCGCGACGCCCAATTGCTGCACGATATCTACTTGGACGTGCGCCGAGGCGAGACCCTGGGCCTCGTCGGGCCCAACGGCTCGGGCAAATCCACGCTGCTCAAACTGCTGGCTGGCGTGCGCGCCCCCAGCCAGGGGGACATCCACCTCAACGGCCAGCGCCTCAAGACGCTGGCGCGGCGAACCGTTGCGCAAACCCTGGCGGTGGTCGAGCAACAGGCTGACACGCTGGATGCCATCAATGTGTTCGATGCCGTGGCGCTGGGCCGGACGCCCTGGCTGTCGGCCTTGAGTCCGTGGTCGAACGAGGATGCCGCCATCGTCCAGCAGGCACTGTGCGACGTCGATGCGGCGCACCTGAAAGACCGGACCTGGCACAGCCTGTCCGGCGGCGAACGCCAGCGTGTCCACATCGCCCGCGCCCTGGCCCAACGCCCGCAGATACTGTTGCTGGACGAACCGACCAATCACCTGGACATCCAACACCAACTCGCGATCCTGAACGTGGTGCAGGCGCTGCCAGTGACAACATTGATCGCCCTGCATGACCTGAATCAGGCGCTGAGCTGCGATCGTCTGGCGGTACTGGAACGGGGGCGACTGGTGGCCCTCGGAAAGCCGCTTGAGGTGCTGACCCCGCAGCGCTTGCAGGATACGTTTGGCGTGCACGCGCATTATCTGACCGACCCTTTTGACGGCGCGCCTATTCTGCGGTTTCGTTCTGTTTGAGCGGTCGATGTAGAATCAACCCCGTATCACCCTGCTAAAAGGCGCAAGCCCCCCAGCTCATCACCCTTCAACAAGAGATCCTCATGGCAAACCAAGACATCACCTTCGTACCCGATCCCGACGCGGACTCCATCTCCTCCGACGTCGCCGGTTTCGGCGGAATCCTGGTCTCCACCCAGATCCCCACCCGTGCCGACGGCAGCCTGGAACTCGGCGGCATCATCGAGCAAAGCGAATGCACACTGCAGGCACTCAAGGTCGCGCTGGAGCGCGCCGGCAGTTCCATGGACCGGGTCCTGCACCTGACCATCTACCTCACCGACATGGCCGACCGCGCCGCCTTCAACGAGGTCTACCAGCGCTTCTTCGCCAAGCCGTGGCCAGTGCGCGCCGCCGTTGGCGTGGCCTCACTGGCAGTGGAAGGCATGCGGGTCGAAGTCACCGCGATGGCCGCCAAGGGCTGAGCCCGCTAGCGCTCGCAGTCAACTTGCGCAGGCGTTCGCACGGTGGCCGGGGATTTTACCCGGGCCACCGCCATCGCAGCATTGACCAGCCGCAGTGTCGGCACGCGGTATGCATTTGAACGAGCCTTGGAGTCGAGTCCGTCAAATAGAAACGAATGTCTACGCCAACTGCTGCAAATGCCATCTCGCTGGAGTTGACCGCCCCGTAAAACTAAAGGGACGCCATCACCCTAATGCCAGTCAGTTAAGGAAATTGTCACCGCAGGGCGCGGTGTCCCTGGGACTCGCCCGCGCCTCCGGCGTCGACAGAGGGCATGTCACTGGTCGAGTGAACGCAGCAAATCCGTCACTATCAGCTAGAGTGAGTTTTGCCCGATTGCGCAGTATGTTGATCCAAATCAACCAGTAATCGCGGCCATGCAAACCTTTTGAATTTTTTTTGACGCGGCCACTCCTTTGACTATGAGCAAATGGAGGGGCCTCATGAATACCTGTCTTTACATCATCGAGTACAAGCTTCACGGGGAGCCGAAGTCGTTCATCATCCGGGCAAAAATAATGCGCAACGCCGACGCATGGCTTTGGGCAAGCTGTGATGCAGGAATAGCTCCCATACCTAAACCAGGCAGACCGCCGCTTAAAATCATCTCCAAGCCTCAAGCGGAGAAGTATGGAGTGACTGACGTTAAATGGCGCGAATCCGCAAAATTGGATTGGACAGAGGTTTCAACGTCATGACCCAAAACCCGCAGCAATTCGTGATCACCGATTTCAATGTTCCAGGCAGTGTGAGGCTGAAGAAAATCGGCAATACCGCTATCCGCACGCAACACAGGGCCAGTTGTCATTGCGGCGCCGTCATTCTGGAGATCCACCTGCCGGAGGGTGTTCCCGATCCACACCGCTGCGACTGCTCATTCTGTAAACGCAAAGGCGCCGTGGTCGCGGCAGTCGCCTGGGCGGATCTGAAGGTGATCAGGGGCAAGTCCGCGCTGTCGAGGTATCAGTTCGGCAAGCATGTCGCCGAGCATTACTTCTGTAAAAACTGCGGCACCTACACGCACCACCGACGCAGTAACAATCCGGAAGAGTTCGGCTTCAACATCGGCTGCCTGGAGGGGGTCAACCCTTACGACCTGGACGATGTCCCGGTCGCGGATGGCGGGGTCTGGAACTCTCTGTAAACCGGTTTGCCCGGCATTTTCGATGGCCCGGATAAAACGGGAGGTCCATTACGAACCTCCCGTCCCACCCCCGATCATTAGGTACCCAGTCCTCGCGACAGGTCGGCGGCATTCCCTGTGCTCGCTTCGCCCGTCGATGCCGGGCGCTGCTCCCCATCCGGCTTGACGTCCATGGCCGGATGATCCGTCGTCTTTGTCACGGTATCGCGTACCGCTTCAAAGCCCTCCCGTGCCTGTTGTTTGACCTTGTCGGCCAGCCCCGCGCTGGTCTTGCCCAGGTAGCGTTGCTCGGTTGCCGTCGACGGCAATGCCGCGCCCAGCATGGCACCCAGCGCAATTCCAGCAGCGGCGACCATCATCGGTTGCTCCTGCAGCAAATGCCGGAATTGATCACTGACCACCTGGGTGCTGCGAACAAGACGGTCACTGGCGTCATGAACGGCATGGCTGATGTTTTCCTTGGCAGCCCCCAAATTGTCGCCCAGGTGCGCCGCCTTGCCTTTGACCGATTGATAGCCTTCCTTGAAGGTATCGGCACTCTGGTGCAAATGGTCGCGCGCGCTGTCGATACCGTCGGACACGCCATCGACCCACTCCCCTGCCTTGTCCACCACACTTGGCCCGGTGCGATAGGCCGGACGTGGCGTCGGTGGACGGTTCTGACTCATCATCATCCACAGTAGCCCGACGGAGGTCAGGACCACGGGCATCGGATTATTGCGCACGCTGGTCCCCAGGTTGGTCAGGAACGTCGTGCCGTTGCTTTGCATCATGCTCAACGCCTGATCGAATACCTGACCCGGCGTGAATTTGCTTTCCAGGGCATCGACGATATTGCCGATACTGGCCCGTTGCGCATCGATTTCACGTTCGATGGCTTCGGGGCTTTTGTCTGCTTCGGCTTCAAATTCACGGTTCATGAGACTTTCCTCCGCAGCGCTTCCTGGTCTTTACTCAAGGCGTCCAGCGTACGATCGGGTTTGAAGTTGGACGGCTCGAATTGTTTTTTGCCTGACTGCAACATGGCGAAGCCGACGATCATCACCACGACGCCGACGATCAGGGCGGCCAACCACGGCGCCATGAACAGGCTCAGGCCGTAGACCGCGGACATCAACAAGATGATGAACCCCGCCAGCAGCACGATCGCCCCTCCCGCCACACCGGCAATGCCGGCCTTGAGCGTGGTGAGGCTGGCTTGCAACTCAGCCTTGGCCAGCGCCAGCTCCTTGGTGAAGAGATCGGGCACTTCGCGAGACAACTGCCGCAACAAACCGATGACCGAAGCGTCCTGCTCAGGCACGGACAGCGGTCTTGCGTTCGGCAAATCCGAATCTTTTCTGTTCATCACAGCGCTCCTTTGAAGGATGTCGAACCAGGGGTCGACGTCGTGGCAAAGTCCGAAGGATGGTCTTGTTCATTCGGCGAAGCCGGTGTGATACCGGTGGCCAGGCCCGCCCCTGATTCAGTGCGCGGTGCGACGGACGTTTCATAGGGGCGTTGCGCACCATAACCATCCGCGGCAGGCATCGAGTTGTCGGTGGCCGTTTTACCGGCATCGTCAAACGTCGCCGCGGGGCTGCTGCCGGCTTTGAGGAAGCGCGACAGACCGAAGCCCAGCGCGATGCTGCCGGCAATGAACAGCGCCGGATTGTTACGTGCCAGGTCGGCGCTGTCGTGCAGCAACTGTTCGGCACTTTTACCCCGCAGACTCCCTGCCAGGCCGCTCATGGATTGCGCCATGTCCGAGAGGTAGTCGGACATGCCGAGCGTGTCCTTGGCTTCCAGCTCGGACACGAAAGACTTCGCGCCCTTGGCCAGTGCCTCGATCTGGTCCGCCGCGGTATCGCGGTATTGCCCGAACTGCGCATCCACCTGTTCCCTCGCGCCGCCGAGCACCTCTGTAACGTCCTCCTTTAAATGTTGAAAGTCTTGCCCAGGTCTTGCGGTGTCGTCCTGGTTATCTGGCTGAGTCCCAGCTCTGGTGTCTGAAGTATTCATGACGTTCCTCGCCTTCCATATAAAAAAAGCGTTATAGGGTTCGCCACGAATTGCCCGCAGCCCCCCTCATTTCAAAGGACGGAGCGCAGTTGTCGGGAGTTCCAAATGAATGATGAGCGATGCGTTATGAGTGAGAAATACGACATTCAGTCATCTCGATGGAACCCTGTATTCACCCCGCCCTCTATCGCTCACCAGCCCAGGAGGACTTGACCATGATCGATCAATCAACCGGTATGAAACCTGGCGAGCGTTATGCCATCGATAACGGTGAACGCACGCGACTGTTCCCCGGCTTCTTCCTCGATGGAAAGTATTACCTGGAGCCGGAATTACAGACGGCGATCGGTTGGCTGGAAGGTCAACGGTTTCTTTATGACGAGCTGGATCCCGCCGGAGAGCCGGTGTACCCCGATCGGGTCGCCGGCATTATCGAAGACCTGACATTGACCCTGGCCGACGGCGCACGGCTGAAAGTGAACCGGGTGCCCTACCGTGTGCAGGGCAATCCGCTCACGCAAAATACCGAGGAGGCTACCGACGATTCGCGCCCTCAACTGACCCGGGCATTCCACGACAAACCGGGGGTGATCAACCGGGCATCGGACGGTACCGGTCGAGCCGCAACCCATGCGTTCAGCGCCTCCCCCCGCCCCTCGCTGATGCTTGCGGCAGGCGCCGCGCTGTTGTTTGGCGGTTGTCTGTTGGCGATGAATCGTCATCGAGACCGACACCAGGATCGCTGACGGCCACGCACCGTCACCCGTGCAACTCCGCGCCGAGGGACACCAGGTACTCACCAAAACCGCCGCAACATTTGTAATCCTTGCGTGCGCTGGTCACCACCGGGTTGGTCGCCGTCCACATGATCCGGGCATTGATTTTTTCAAGTTCGGCGACCAGGTGAACGTCTTCGTGGGCCACCAGATGCTGGAACCCGCCAGCGTCGCGATATGCCGTGGCACTCAGGCCCAGATTGGCGCCGTGGATGTGACGATGATTCTCCATGAACCGGTAGCGCTCCAGATACCTGGCGCGAACCCACTCGTCATGATCGTCCCAACTGTCGACCTCGACAGTGCCGCACACCGCATCGACCATGAATGCAAGTTGGCGTGACAGCCAATCGGGAGGCACCACCGTATCGGCATCGGTAAAGGCGAGCCACTGCGCGCCCGCGCTGAGCAGTTCTTCCGCACCGGTCGCCCTGGCTTTACCCACATTCTGGAAAGAGACCATCAATGCTGTGACTTCCATGGCGGCGACCAACCTGTGCGTGTCATCCGAACAATCGTCCAGCACCACCAGCACAGCCACCTGGCGACCTCCGAGTCCCGGATGTTTCGCGGCAAGCAAGACGGACGAAAGGCAGATGGCAATATGTTTTTCTTCGTTATGGGCGGGTATCACGACACCAATCATTGATGTTCCCTCGATTCAGCGAAGCCAATGGTCTTCACCTATCGACCCTTGGCTACTTCGGAAGGTTTAAAGAATGTCTGGCCCCGGCGCGGCTTCATACTCCGGGGTAAGTCGAACGGGTTCGATCATGGATAAGCGCCAGTCGTCCCGGGATTCTCCCCGGAAGGATCGGCTCATCGACAAATGGACTACGCTTAACACACTGAGCGGTCCTGTCGGACAGGTATAGCGCTGCTGCATCACCGCTTCAGTCCCCGACGAAACTCCTTGAGTGACCCGCCAGTCCGCCAGCCTCACGCTCGGAGCGATTCATTGCGCAAAGACTGTGCGAGGCCGCAGCAATCGCCAGGCTGACATTCAACCAGCCCTGCGCACACTGTATTTTCGCGGCGTCAGGACGTCGCCTTTACGGGCACACTTCCATGACAACCTCATCTGACAGATCGAAAAAGACGCTCCAGACCACGCCAAACCGCTCTCGCCGACCGGACTTCGCCGTGGTGGGCATCGGCGCGTCAGCCGGCGGGCTGCAAGCGATCAAACTGTTTTTCGAGAACATGCCGCAGGACAATGGGCTGGCATTTGTCATCATTCTTCATCTGTCGCCCGATCATGAAAGCGTCGCCGACAAAATCATCCAGGAATCCACCCGGATGCCGGTGCTGCAAGTGACCGAAACAGTGCCTATCGAGAAGAACCGGGTGTATGTCATTTCACCGGCCCAGCGACTGACGATGAATGACGGCTATCTTGAGGTCAGTCCCAGCGACGCCCTCACTGGCCGTCATGCTTCTATCGATTTGTTTTTCCGCGACCTCGCCCTGGCACACCGCGAGCGGGCCTTTTGCGTCGTACTGTCGGGCACCGGTTCCGATGGCGCAGTGGGACTGTCGCGAATCAAGGAACAAGGGGGCGTCACCCTGGCCCAGGCCCCCGAGGATGCCGAGTTCGATGGCATGCCCCGCGCGGCCATCGAAACGCACATGGTGGATCTGGTGCTGCCGGTGGTGGAAATGCCCCAGAAACTGCTGGAGCTGTGGCACAACGCGAAGAAAATCACCCTGCCCAGCGCCAACGATGCGCAACTGCAACCCACGCCCTCGGTGGCCGAGCGCGAAACGATGGCGGCCGAACAGTTGGTGCAGGATATTCTGATCCAGTTGCGCGCCGGTACCGGCCATGATTTCAAACACTACAAACGCGCCACCGTATTGCGCCGGATCGAGCGCCGGATGCAGGTCACCGCTCAACCCGATCTGGCCGGTTACTACCGCTACCTGCTGAATAACCCGGATGAAGTCAGCGCACTGCTGGCTGACATGCTGATTGGCGTAACGAACTTTTTCCGCGACCGCGAAGCGTTCGAAGCCTTGGAACGGGATGTGGTGCCGCAACTGGTCAGTGCCGCCGTCTCGGCGCAGCCCGAGACTGAAGAGATCCGGGTCTGGTCCGCTGGCTGCGCCTCTGGCGAGGAAGCCTACAGCCTGGCGATGCTGTTGAACGATCAATTGCAACTGGACAGAAGCGCGGCCTCGTTCCAGCTGTTCGCCACCGACATCGACGAGCGCGCCATCAGCGTCGGCCGGGCCGGGCTGTACCCGCAAGCGATCATTACCGATGTGCCGCCCACGCGGCTGCGGCACTATTTTTCGAAAGAAGGCAGGCAATATCGGATCCGCAAGGAAATCCGCGAAAAGGTGTTGTTTGCCAAGCACAACCTGTTATCCGATCCGCCCTTTTCGCACATCGACCTGATCGTCTGTCGCAACCTGCTGATCTATCTGGATCGCGAAGTGCAGAGGGAAATCCTGCAGATGTTCCACTTTGCCCTGCGCCCCGGCGGTTTCCTGTTTCTCGGCTCCTCGGAAAGCGCGGACGTGTGTGATGAGCTGTTTGCTCCAGTCGACAAACGCAACCGGATCTTCCGCACCAAAACGGGTCCCGCCAATAGCGGGCGCCCCCTCAGCCTGCCACGCGGCGGATACGTGCGCACCCGGCTTGCCCAGCTGGCGCCGCAAAACACCAAATCGCGCAAATCGTCGGTCGCCGACATTCACCAGCGTGCCCTTCAACAATCGGCGCCGCCGAGCATCATCATTGATGGCAGTGCCGATATCCTGCACATGAGTGAGAGTGCCGGACGCTTTCTGCGCCATGGAGGTGGAGAGCTGTCGCGTAATCTGTTGACCCTCATTCTGGCGGAACTGCGTCTGGAGCTGCGTACCACGCTGTTCGAAGTCCAGCAGAGCGGCCAGGTGGTCCGATCCCGCACGGTACCGGTCCAGCGCGAAGACAAAAGCTTCCTGGTCAGTCTGGTGGCCCACCCCTACAAGGATGGAGCGTCAGACGACGAGTGCGTGCTGGTGATTTTCGAGGAGGTCGAAGTCGACCCTGCACAAGCATCGGCTGACAGCGCCCTGCGCAGGGAAGATCAGGTGCTGTCCAGTCTTGAGCGCGACCTGCAAAGCACCAGGCTGCAATTGCAGGACACCATCGAACAATCGGAAATCTCCAGCGAAGAGCTCAAGACGTCCAACGAAGAAATGCAGTCGATCAACGAAGAACTGCGCTCGGCCACCGAAGAACTGGAAACCAGCAAGGAAGAACTGCAGTCGATCAACGAGGAATTGCTGACCGTCAATTTCGAGCTGAAAACCAAGGTCGAAGAGACCGACAAGATCAACGACTACCTGACCAACCTCATCGCCTCCACCGACATTGCCACGGTGTTCGTCGACCGCAGCATGCGCATCAAGTGGTTCACCCCGCGCGCCACCGACATCTTCAATATGTTGCCGGTGGATACCGGGCGCTCGTTGCTCGACATCACCCATCGCCTGCACTACGACAACCTGGCCGCCGATGCGGCGCAGGTGTTCGAGTCGCTGAACATGATCGAGCGCGAAGTCAGCAGCACCGACAATCGCTGGTACATCGCACGCCTGCTGCCCTATCGCTCCAGCGAAGACCACATCGACGGCACCGTGCTGACCTTCATCGACATCAGCAAACGTCGCGCCGCCGAAGAAGAGCTGCGCCTGGGCGAAGAACGCATGCGCCTGGTCGCCGAAAGCACCCGCGACTACGCGATCATCACCCTCGACGAACAGGGCATCATCACCAGCTGGAACAAAGGCGCCGAATTGATATTCGGCTACAGCAAGGCCGAGGCCGAAGGCGCCTATTACGACTTCATTTTCTCCGCCGAGGATCGCGCCTCGGGGGTGCCTGAAAACGAACTGCTGGCCGTGCGTACCCATGGCCGCAGCCAGGATGAACGCTGGCACCGGCATAAAGATGGCAGCCGCTTCTTCTGCAGCGGCGAAGTGACGCTGCTCAAGGGAGAGAATCTCAAGGGCTATGTGAAAATTGCCCGGGACCTGACCGGCCACAAACGCTTGCACGAAGAGCAAAACCAGCAGTTGGCTGAAACACAGATCAGCAGCCATCTCAAAGACGAGTTCTTCGCCGTCATGTCCCACGAGCTCAAGCATCCGTTGAACCTGATCCAGCTCAACGCGGAACTGTTGCGACGCCTGCCCATTACCAAATCCCTGGCCCCCGCGGCCAAGGCGGTCGACACCATCTGTGACGCCGTCAACAGTCAGGCACGCATCATCAACGACCTGCTGGATGTGGCGCGCATACGCACGGGCAAACTCAAACTCAAGCTTGCCGCCATGAACCTGTGCCAGGTGTTGCAAGACATCCATACCGTCGTCAGCAATGACGCTGCAGGCATCAACGTCACCCTGCGCCTGCCGGACGCGGGGCAACCGCTGATGATCAATGCCGATCCGACCCGAGTGGAACAGATCATCTGGAACCTGGTGAACAATGCGCTGAAATTCACCCCGGCGGGCGGCCAGATCCAGTTGATTGCCAGTCGTGATGGCGGCATGGCCAGGCTCGACGTCAAGGACAGTGGCGTCGGCTTGAGCGCGGAGAGCATCAGCGATGTGTTTGAACTGTTTGGTCAGGCAGCGAACCAGCATGCGACCCATCAACGGGATGGGCTGGGGATCGGGCTGTCGTTGGTGCGGCAACTGGCTGAAGCCCATGGCGGCAGTGTGGAGGTTACCTCCGCCGGCCTGGGCCAGGGCTGCACGTTCACGGTCCTGCTGCCGCTAAGCCAGGCTGCCCAGGACACGACGCGACCCGCACAACCCGAGGAACTGGCCGGACGCCTTGCCGGCGTCACGGTGCTGCTGGTGGACGACTCCGCAGAGGTCCTGGAAACCCTGAAAATGCTGCTGGAGATGGAAGATGCCAGGGTCGTTGCCTTCTCTGAACCGGTGGAGGCGTTGAAAGCGGCACAGACAGGCCGATACGACCTGGTGATCTCCGATGTCGGCATGCCGGTCATGAGCGGCCACGAACTGATGCGCGCATTGCGCGAGCTCCCGCATATCAAGCAAGTCCCGGCCATCGCATTGACCGGGTATGGCGCTGACAGCGATATAGAGGAATCCCGCAAATCGGGGTTCGATCGTCATCTGAGCAAGCCGGTCTCTTATGAAGCGCTGATCGAAACCATAGAAGAACTCAGACGCGCACTGCCGCGTTGAATGTTCCGGCGCCTTCGCTGGCAAGCCAGCTCCCACAGGGGCTTTGTGGTGAACACGGAATTCGCGCACGCCAGCGATCAAACTGTGTGAGCGGGCTTGCTCGCGAAAGCGGTGGGTCAGCTTGCATCGATGTTGAATGTGTTGCCGCCTTCGCGAGCAGGCTCACTCCCACAGTGGATTTTTGACAGTTTTCAGCTCATCCAGTTACCACCATCAACGTTGTAGGTCTGCGCCACCACATACTCGCTCTCGGACGATGCCAGGAAAATCGCCATCCCCGTCAGGTCCTCAGCCGTGCCCATTCGGCCAAAAGGCACCTCCTGCCCCACGAGCCTTTTCTTCTCACCCAGTGGCCGGTTTTCGAATTTGGCGAACATGGCATCGACGCCATCCCAATGCTCGCCATCCACCACGCCCGGGGCGATGGCGTTGACGTTGATCCCGTGCTTGATCAGGTCCAGACCAGCTGATTGCGTCAGGCTGATAACGGCAGCCTTGGTTGCGCAGTAAACCCCCACCAGCGCCTCTCCCCTGCGCCCCGCCTGACTGGCCATGTTGATGATCTTGCCGCCATGCCCCTGGCGGATCATCTGGCGCGCCGCAGCCTGCAGGGTGAACAGGGTTCCAGCGACGTTGATCGAAAACAGCCGCTCGAAGCTGTCGCGGGTGATGTCGACAATAGGTGCCAGGTCGAACAACGCCGCGTTGTTGATCAGGATATCCAGCTTGCCTGTCTGCTCGATGACGGCGGCAATGGCCTTATCGATGGACGCCTGATCGGTCACGTCCATTGCCACGGCGTAGGCGTTTGGCCCCAATTCGTCGGCAGTGGCCTGGGCTCGCTCCAGGTTAATGTCGGCAATGGCGACCGTTGCGCCTTCGTTGATATAAGCCTGGGCGAAGGATCGTCCTATGCCGCGGGCCGATCCGGTCACCAGTGCACTTTTACCCAGCAGTCGTTTCATTGGTTGTTTATCCGTTTGTTTGACGATTCGATTACAGCAGCTTGAAAAGCCCCGGACAAACCCATGGCGGATGCTCGACCGATACTTTTTTAACCGCACACTGCAAAACAGTCCCTAAGGCAAAAAAGTATCAGTCGCAGGTAATTACGGTGCTAGCAGGGCCCCGCCAGGAGCGGGTATGTTGGTCGCACACGAAGATCAAATAACAATAAAAGGGGCATGCCATGCCTGATAGCCGAGCCGCTCTGTTCAAGCAGCGACCCGCCGAGCTGGAAGTCATCCTGCCTGAGCCCGATCAATGCTTTCGCTGGTACGAACATGACTACCCCTACGCCCTGGCTCGCTGGAATCATCATCCTGAATTCGAGATTCATCTGATCCGCCAAGGCAGCGGCAAGCTGGTCGCCGGCGACTACATAGGTGCGTTTGGCGCGGGGCATGTCGCGCTGATCGGCCCCGACCTGCCCCATGACTGGATAGGCGACCTGGCGCCCGGTGAATACCTGAGCGGGCGCGATGTGGTGTTGCAGTTTGACGGTGCAGCCCTGCTGGCCTTGCGCGGCACCCTGCCTGAGCTGGGTGAGTTGCAGCACCTGTTTGCAAACGCCCGTCGCGGCCTGGAGTTTACCGGGGCAACGGCCGTCCAGGCCGCTCGACTGCTCGAAGACATAGGTTCCGCGCAGGGGCTGGAGCGCTTGATCCTCTTCCTGCAGTTGATCAACACGCTGTTGAAAGCGCCCACCCAGGAGGCGCACTTGTTGGCCAGTGCCTGCTATGCGCCGACCCTGGATGAGCGCAGTTCCGAGCGAATCAACAAGGCCTTCGACTATCTGCTGACCGAGCTGACGGGCGACCTGCGACTGTCAGTCATCGCCCAACAGCTGGACATGAGCGAGCCGGGGTTTTCGCGCTTCTTCAAAAGGATTACCGGCCACGGCTTCATCGATCTCATGCGCAAGCTCAGGGTGCAACGCGCCTGCAGGCTGTTGTTGCAGACCGAGATGTCGGTGGCGGACATCTGTTTTGAGGTGGGCTACGCCAACCTCTCCAACTTCAACCGGCACTTCCGGATCGAAATGGACCAGACTCCGAGCGAATATCGTCGCGCAATGGCCATGACGCTGTTCAATCGCAATGCTGTTCATCCCGCCCTTCCCTTCACCACAGCCCATTGATTGAGTGATGCCAGGTGCTCGACGCTGATCAGCCCACAGCCATCACTCCAGGAAAAAATTGAGGAAATGACCATGGTATTGCCTCGCGCAGTCGTATTTGGCGAAGCCCTGACCGACCTTGTCCAGGGTGCGCCCGGACAGTGGCAAGGCTATCCGGGCGGTGCGCCCTGGAACGTGGCACGGGCACTGAGTCGCCTGGGCGTGGCCAGCGCCTTCGCCGGATCCGTCAGCACCGATTCCCTGGGCGACGAGATCGCCCGACAGTCGCAAGCGGCGGGCCTGGACATGGGATTTTTACAACGGGTAGACCGCGACCCCTTGGTCGCCATCGTCCCGTCGAGCCGCCCTCCACGCTATTTTTTTGCCGGGGAGGCCGATCTGTTTTTTGATCCGGCCTTGCTGCCGCCAGGATGGATCGAGCCGGTTGAAGTGTGTCATTTCAGTTGCATCAGCCTGGCTCGTCAGCCGCTGGGAGAGCGCCTGGTAAAACTCGCCGAGCAAGCCAGGGATGCCGGCAAACGAATCAGCTTTGACCCGAACTGGCGCAATTTGATGGACAGCCATTATCGCGAACAGACCTTCCCGACGATGACCGCCCTCGCCGATATGATCAAGCTGTCGGACGAAGACCTTCGACACATTTACCCAGGCCTGAGCGAACACCAGGCACTGGATGAGCTGCGCGCGCTCAACCCCATGGCCGAGATCCTGTTCACCCGAGGGGAACACGGCATGCTGCTCCACACCCCCGACAGCCAATACGAGCAACCGGCGATCCCGGTGACCGTGGGCGATACGGTCGGTGCAGGCGACGCGTGCATGGCCGGCTGGCTTGCATCGCAATTGCTCGGCATTGGCGAGGTGCGCGACCGCCTGCGATTTGCAGCAGCCTGCGCCTCCCTTTCGTGCCGCCATGCCGGTGCCCATGCACCGACCCTGGCCGATGTGAACGACTTGCTGAAGACAATAACGTTACAGTCGTAACACCGCTGAAACACTCAACTTTTTGCTTTGCCAATACCCGACGGTCAACCGGGGGGCGGCCGGTTCCGATGCTACGCTTTGATCTTCTCGAGTGAGTTGAAGCGATGCAAAAAGAACCCCCACTCCCCAGCCGCTTGCCGGTGCAACGATGAAGCGAACCCTGATGGGTGGCATAGCCGTCGTCGTGATCGGAGCGATGACCTATGGACTCATCCAGTGGAACACCGTCGAACACCGCAAAGTGGACGCGCGGTGCAGCGAAGCCAAGCAGGCGCTCAAAAGCGTGGAAATCCGCGCACGGGCGTTGGCCGCCGGATTGTCGGTAGAAGAGTATGCCAAGGATGAGGAAGCCAAAGTGGCAGCCTTGATCGATGCCCTCGACGCGGCGACCAATGAAGCCGAGGTCAACCGGGTGATAGAAGCTCACGCGGCCTCCATCGAAGCCCAGGCAGCGGGTATCGATGCGGAGATCAATGCTCGAGGCGAGCAGATATTCCTTGACCAGCGCCCCATGAAACGGCGGATACCGGCCGACGTCAGACAGGAACTGAAACGCGCCGCGAAGGCGGTCAGCGTGGCTTGCAATTGTCTTTGAGCGCGCTCTGACACTTAATGTCAAACAATACTCTGGCCCGTTACCCGCCCAACAGCGCCTCCACCCCTTGATACCCGGGCCAGTTTTGTCGCCAGTTGATACCATCCAGCACATTGATATGACGCTTTAATGTCTGGAAGAACTTTTTGTGAACATCATCCGTCAGTGGTTACGACACCCCCATGCACGTCTCATCGCCCTCACCGGCCTGGTTCTGATCCTGCCCCTGTGCCTGCGCGCCGCGCTGGGTTGGTCGAATCCTCATGGCTACCTGTCGGACCTGTGCATCGGGACCCTGCTCATCGTGCTCCTGCACCGTCGTCCCTGGTGGCTGGCCCTGCCGATATTGCTGGCCTGGGGCCTCATGACCGTGGCGAGCGCCGAACTGGTCAGTGCGGTCGGCCGGCTGCCCAACGTCTCGGACTTGCACTACCTGATCGATCCGCAGTTTCTGGAAAACTCCACCGGCGGCGGGTTCGCCCAACCCTGGTTGGCGACCACCTTGCTGCTGGGACTGATGGCGTGGCTGTGCACCCACTGGCTGGGCGCTGCGACACCTGCACCGCGCTTGCCCCGTCATGCCTGGTCGGTGCCGCTGTCGCTGTTGACCGCTCACTGGGGGGCGCAACACCTGCAACCTACCGATGCGGACCAGTGGCACGTGTTCAACTTGCCGCACCAGGTGCTGGCCGCCAGCGTGGGTGATGTTCAAGCGCGCGCGGAAGACTGGCTGGAAGGTGACGAGATCGATGTCGCCCCGCAGATGGCAGGCCTCACCGAGCTCGACCTGACCGGCCAACGCCTGCTGGCAGCCCCGGGACGTGCACGCAACGTCTTGATCATTGCCCTGGAAGGCATTCCCGGCGCCTATGTCGGGGTCAACCGCCAGGCACTGCACAGCAGCTATCAAGAGAACCTGATGCCCCATCTCAGCCAATGGGCGGAACGGGGCATGAACACGCCGGACTACGTGCTGCACAGCCACCAGACCATTCGTGGCCTGTACGCGATGCTCTGCGGCGACTACGACAAGCTCGACAATGGCACGCCAAAAGGCGTCGAGATGCTGACCCAGAGTGAACGCAACCAGGCCTGCCTGCCGGCACAATTGCGCAAGAACGGCTTCTCCACCCACTACCTCCAAGGCGCCGGGCTGCGCTTCATGGCCAAAGACAAGATCATGCCGCACATCGGTTTCGACGCGACCCATGGCCTGGAATGGTTCACCAATGCGTCCTACCTCGACTTCCCGTGGGGCAAGGACGACAAGGCTTTCTTCGAAGGCGCGCTGGACTACGTCGGCCAGCTGAAGAAAAACAAAAAGCCGTGGATGCTGACGCTGCTGACCGTCGGCACCCACCAGCCCTACTCTGCCCCGGACGACTATTTGCAGCGTTATGACACCGCCAAGCAAGCCGCCGTGGGCTACCTGGACGATGCCCTTGGGCAATTCCTCGACGGCCTGGAACGCCAAGGCATCCTCAAGGACACCCTGGTGGTGATCACATCCGACGAATCCCATGGCATCGACGGCGTGCGCCTCGCGTCCTCCTGGGGCTTCAACCTGACACTGGCACCCGAGCAAGCGCAGCTCCCGCAGATCAAGACCGGGGTCTACGGCCATGTCGACCTGAGCACCTCGATCCTCGACTATTTCGCCCTGCCGGTTCCCCCGACCCTGAGCGGTCGTTCGCTGTTTCGCCAGTACGATACCGGCCGCGAGATCATGTCGTTCACCAACGGCAGGCTGCGCTACCACGATGGCCAGGGCACCTTGACCGAGTGCGACTTCCAACAGCGCTGCCGGTATTACGCCAGCGAAGGCTTCATCGCCGAACGTGCCACCTTGGGCGGTCAATATGGGGGCAAGCGCGCGCGCCAGATCGCGGCACGGGCCGCCGCCCTGGATCACACATTGCTGCAGACACCGCTGAACCTGCACTACCAGTTCGGTAGCACGACCATCATTCCTCTCCAGGCGCAGATAAAGGATGACTGGGCCGACAACCTGATCGGCGCGCAGTACCTCGAGATGCCCAAAGGCTCACACACCCGCGTGCGTTTGACCGTGCGCTCGGTCGATCCCCACCAGAACGCCTACATCCAGCTCAAGACCAAGGAACTGGAACAGGATGTGCAACTGGGCCTGCCCAGCGAAATGCTCGTCACGGTCGACCAGCCATTGGAGATGGATTTCAGCTTCTCCAATCCGCAGTCGCGCAAGGCCTTTTCTTTCCATCTGCTGGGGTATGGATCGGGCGCGGTCGAAGTCAGTGACTTCAGTGTGATTACCGAACTGCCAGGGCAAGAGGAATCGCCGACCGAGACCCTTGACGATGATGTCGCCGAATCGAGCTGACCGGCGCAGGACGCCCAACCCAGAGCCGTCGCAGCGGAGCTTGACAAATATTTGACGCCTGAAATCAATTGGATCCCACTTTTTATTTAGCTGCTACCATTCGAGAAGGGATGGCCTCGATAGGTACTTGGGATGAGCAGCTCAGCTAAGCACGGTTGGAAATGGGCCTACGAAAAACTTCGTGGATTACACTGCTCCCGGACAACGGCGCTTTACCGGGCGACCCTCTATTGGATGCGCGGCGACACCGGATCCTGCACCAGCCAGGACAATTGGCAGAAAATTCGTCTGCGACGCTGATCTGTGGGAGCGGGCCTGCTCGCGAAGGGGCCATCAAAATCAACATTGATGGTGACTGATCGACCGCTTTCGCCGGCAAGCCGGTCTCGCTCCCACAGTTAATCTGCGGTGAGTGTCAGGTTGGCGCAGCTTTTTCAGCTTGATTCGCTTTGCCGGATGAGCTTCTTGTCGATCTTGCCGACACTGGTCTTGGGAATCTCGGCGACGAACTTGAACTGCTTGGGGATCGCCCATTTGTTGATGCGGCCACGCTCGACAAATCCCTGCAGGTGCGTCTCGAGGATCTTGCGGTCGAGATACTGCCCAGGCTCGCACACGACCAGTGCCATGGGCCGCTCCCCCCATTGCTCATCGGCAATGCCCACGACCGCGACCGACATCACCGCCGCGTGTTCGCTGATCAGGCTCTCCAGCGCCAGGGAGCTGATCCACTCCCCGCCCGTCTTGATCACATCCTTGATGCGGTCCTTGATTTCCACCCCGCCCAAGGGATCGATGGAGGCCAGGTCGCCGGTGTGCAGCCAACCGTCGAGCCACAGCTCTGCACCTTTTTCGGGCTCCTTCAAATAGCCTTGGGTCAGCCAGGGCGCGCGCACCACGATCTCGCCCAGCGACTCGCCGTCATGGACAACGTCATTGCCACTGGCATCGATGATTTTCAGGTCGACCATCGGCACCGGCGTACCGGTCTTGATGCGGGTGGCCAGTTGAGCTTGGGTGGATTGAGCGAGGTCCGCGTCACGCAGGTAGGTCAGGCACAGCAACGGGCAGGTTTCCGACATGCCGTAGCCGCTGTGCACCTGAATGCCCTTGGCACTCGCTTCGCTGGCAATGCCCAAGGTCAGCGCGCTGCCGCCGAGGAGCATTTTCCAGCCCTCGAAACGAGTCCGTTGCGCTTCCTCGCAGTTCAAAATCATTTGCAGAATCGTGGGCACGCAATGGGAAAAGGTGACCTGCTCTTCTCGAAAAAGCCGAACCAGGCTGTTGGGTTCGTAGCGGCCGGGGTACACCTGCTTTATCCCCATCAGGGTCGCGACATAGGGCACGCCCCAGGCATGCACGTGGAACATCGGCGTGATCGGCATGTACACGTCATCGGAACGCAGCAGCGGCAGGCCTTGATAAACGCCCAGCGTGCCCACGGCATTCAAGGTGTGCAAAACCAATTGGCGGTGGGTGAAATACACGCCCTTCGGGTCGCCGGTGGTGCCCGTGGTGTAGAACAGCGTCGCCACGGAGTTTTCATCGAAATCGGGAAAGTCGTACTGCTCTGCCGCACCGGCCAACAGCTTTTCATATTCCCCCAGCACCGGTAACGACGTACCGGTTGCCCTGTCGTCCGTGAGCTGCAGGTAGCCTTTGACGGTCTTCAGCTGTCCGTGAATCTGTTCGACCAGCGGCAAGAAATCGTCATGCACCAGCACCAGGTCGTCCTCGGCGTGGTTCATGGTGTAGAGCACCTGGTCCGGCGAAAGACGGATGTTCACGGTATGCAGCACCGCGCCGATCATCGGCACGGCAAAGAAGCATTCCAGGTAGCGATGGCTGTCCCAGTCGAGCAGGGCCACCGTATCCCCGGCCTTGACGCCGGCCGCGGTCAGCGCGTTGGCCAGCCGGCGGATCCGTTGGTTAAGAGTCTTATAGCTGTAGCGCAGCTTGTCGGCGTAGACGATTTCCCGTCCAGGCTCATAGCGCTCGCCGGACAGCAACAATTGCTTGATCAGCAAGGGATAGGCGTAGGCGCCGTCGGCGGGCGGAATTATTTTTGTCGCCATCATGGTTGGGGTCCTAGTTCTTTCGATCAGAGTTCTTTGGATCAGAGTTCTTTCGATCAGAAGTGCGCTGCGTCCAGCTCGTAGAGGGATTCGCTGCCGGCCTTGGCCGACGCGCTCAACGAGTGGATGCGCGGCAGCAGGCGGGCGAAGTAGAAACGTGCGGTGCCCAGCTTGCTGATGTAGAAGTCATCCTCGGCCTGTTTGCCCATGGCCACCTTGGCCATCAATGCCCATATGTAGGCATAGGCGGTGTAGCCGAATACCTGCAGGTACTCGACCGAGGCGGCGCCGATTTCGTTCGGGTTGCCCTGGGCTCGATCGAGCAACCACGCGGTCAGTTCGTCGAGGGTGTCCACGGCGGCATTCAACGGCTGGGTGAACTCGCCAAGTTCAGCGCTGGCGTTAGCGGTGAAGTGGCGGATTTCGTCGGCGAACAACCGGTAGAGCGCGCCACCGCTGCCAACGATCTTGCGCCCGGCCAGGTCCAGTGACTGGATACCGTTGGTGCCTTCGTAGATCTGGGTGATGCGCACGTCGCGCACCAACTGCTCCTGGCCCCACTCACGAATGTAGCCATGGCCGCCAAAGATCTGCTGGCCATGCACCGTGGTTTCCAGCCCCATGTCGGTGAGGAACGCCTTGGCCACCGGGGTCAGCAGCGACACCAGTTGTTGGGCGCGGCTGCAGGTTGCCGCGTCATCGCTGTACTTGGCGGTATCCAGTTGCAGGGCCACGTAGCTGGAGAACGCCCGCCCGCCTTCGTTCAGGGCCTTCATGGTCAACAGCATCCGCCGCACGTCCGGGTGCACGATGATCGGGTCGGCTGCCTTGTCCTGGTGCTGCGCCCCGGTCGGTGCACGGCTTTGCAGGCGGTCCCGAGCGTATTCGACGGCGTTCTGGTAGGAGCGCTCACCCAGCGCCAGGCCCTGGATGCCCACGCCCAGGCGTTCGTAGTTCATCATAGTGAACATCGCCGCCAGGCCCTTGTTCGGCGCATCGATGATCCAGCCGGTGGCCCCGTCGAAGTTCATCACGCAGGTGGCCGAGGCCTTGATGCCCATCTTGTGTTCGATCGAACCGCAGGACAGCGCATTGCGCTCGCCCAGCGAGCCATCGTCATTGACCAGCACCTTGGGCACCAGGAACAGGGAAATGCCTTTGGGACCCGCCGGCGCATCCGGCAATCGGGCCAGCACCAGATGAATGATATTGTCGGTCAGGTCGTGCTCGCCGCCGGTGATGAAAATCTTGCTGCCGCTGATCTTGAAACTGCCGTCGGCCTGGGGTTCGGCCCGGGTGCGAATCAGGCCCAGGTCTGTGCCGGCATGGGCTTCGGTCAGGCACATCGAACCGGTCCAGGTGCCGGCGTACAGGTTCGGCAGATAGCGCGCCTTGAGTTCCTCACTGGCGTGGGCATTGATCGACAGGCACGCACCGGCAGTCAGCATCGGGTACAGGCCGAACGACAGGCTGGCCGAGTTGACCATCTCTTCGACTTGCGCCGAAATGGCCTTGGGCATGCCCATGCCGCCGAACTGCGGATCGCCGCCAACACCCACCCAACCGCCTTCGGCGAATGCCTGGTAGGCGGCGCCAAAACCGTCCGGCGCCTGGACCGCGCCGTTGTTCCAGGTGCAGCCCTGCTCGTCGCTGCTGCGGTTGAGCGGCGCGACGACAGCGGCGCTGATCTTGCCGGCCTCTTCAAGGATCGCGGCAGCCGTTTCTTCATCGATCACCTCGGCCAGGCCTGGCAACCGGGCCCAAAGCCGGGACACCTCGAAGACCTCGTTGAGGACGAAGCGCATGTCGCGCAGGGGAGCTTTGTAGTCAGCCATTGTGCTTACTCGGAAGTGGTCAGGGCATGCGGCATGTCCTGACGTTGGGATGTACCAGTTTTATCCGTTTGCGCCACATAGGCTTGCGCAACGGGGTGACGCAGCAGGAAGTACGACAGGGCCGGGATCAGGATCAGCGCACCGAGCATGTTCCACAGGAACATGAAGGTCAGGAGGATGCCCATGTCGGCCTGGAACTTGATCGGCGACCAGACCCAGCACACCACACCGGCGGCCAGGGTGATGCCCACCAGGCCCACGACCCGGCCAGTGAACGACACGGCGTTGCGATAAGCCTGGGACAACGGCAGGCCCTGACGCTGGTAATGCAGCTGCACGCTGAGCAGGTACAAGGCGTAGTCCACGCCAATGCCGACCCCGAGGGCGATCACCGGCAGCGTTGCCACCTTCACGCCGATGCCCATGACCACCATCAAGGCCTCGCAAAGGATCGAGGTCAGCACCAGCGGCAGCAAGGCCACCAGGGTGGCGCGCCAGCTGCGGAAGGTGATCAGGCAGAACAAGGTCACCGCCGCGTAGACATACAGCAGCATGGTGCGGTTGGCCTCACGCACGACGATGTTGGTCGCCGCCTCGATGCCGGCGCTGCCGGCGGCCAACAGAAACTGACGATCTTCGCTGTTGTTCTCCCGGGCGAATTTTTCGGCGATGGCCACCACGGCATCCAGGGTCTCGGCCTTGTGGTCCTTGAGGAAGGCGATCACCGGCATCAGCGAGCAGTCGTTGTTGAACAACTCCGGAGAGTTGACCGAGGCTTGCTGCGCGGCATAGTTCAGCACGTCCTGGTTGCGCTGGATGCTGTTGAGCTTGGGGTTGCCCTCATAGGTGCCAGCGGTAATCTGCCGTACAGCGTTGACCAGCGAAGCCGTCGCCTGAACCCCCGGGGACTGCTGCAGCTCCCAGGCCAGGCGGTCGGCGAGGATCAGCGTCTTATAGTTCAGGCAACCTTCCGGCGCGGTCTTGATCATCACCGCGAACAGGTCGCTGGACAGCGCGTAGTGGCTGGTGATGTAGGCGTTGTCACGGTTATAGCGCGAGTCGGCACGCAACTCCGGTGCGCCACTTTCCAGGTCGCCGATCTTCAGTTGCAGGCTGACCATGAAGCCGCCGATGCCCATCAGCAGCGCGACCAATACCGCCCCGGTGGCCCACCGGCGGGTAGTGAAGCGGTCAAGCAAGTCCCACAGTTTGCCGAAACCTTTGTGCCCTTCGGCGCGGGTGTCGATTTTCAGCGCGCGCTCGGCCGCCTTCGCGCCGACGCCGACATAGGACAGCGCCACCGGCATCAGCAACAGCGAGGTGAAGATCAGCACCGCCACACCAATACTGGCGGTGATCGCCAGGTCGCGGATCACCGGGATATCGATCAGCATCAACACCGCGAACCCCACGGCATCGGCCAGCAGCGCGGTGACGCCGGCAATGAACAGGCGGCGGAAGGTATAACGTGCGGCAATCAGTTTGTGGGTGCCGCGGGCGATGTCCTGCATGATGCCGTTCATCTTCTGCGCCGCGTGGGACACGCCGATGGCGAAGATCAGGAACGGCACCAGCACCGAGTAGGGGTCGATGGCGTAACCCAGCCAGGCGACGATGCCCAGCTGCCAGACCACCGCGATCAGCGAACAGCCGACCACCAGCAAGGTGCTGCGCACGCAGCGGGTGTAGATATAGATGATGATCAGCGAAGTGACCACGGCCAGACCGAAGAACATCATCACCTGAATCAGCCCGTCGATCAGGTCGCCCATCAGTTTGGCGAACCCGATCACCCGCACCTTATACTGACCCTTGCCCTCCTCCCCGGCCTGGCGCGCCGCGCTGTCGCCGGCGAACTCGATCTGGTCGCGCAACTGCTCTTCGAGCATCTGCGAAAAGGCGTGGTAGTCGATGCGCTGACCGCTGGCCGTGGCCTTGTCCAGCAGCGGCACGATCAGCATGCTCGATTTGTAGTCGCTGGCCACCAGGCTGCCGACGATACCGGCACGGGAAATATTCTGGCGCAGCTGTTCTATTTCTTCAGGCTTGCCCTGGTAGGTATCCGGCATCACCGGGCCACCCTGGAAACCTTCCTCGGTGACTTCGGTCCAGCGCACCGCCGGGCTCCACAACGACTTCATCCAGGCGCGGTCGACGCCTTCGGTGAGGAACAGTTTGTCATTGACCTGCTTGAGCACGTCCAGGTAGCCGGGGTCGAAAATATCGCCCTGGGTGGTCTCCACCACCACCCGCACCGAGTTGCCCAGGCCGCGCAGCGACTGACGGTTTTCCAGGAAGTTCTGGATGTACGGCTGACTCTGCGGAATCATTTTCTCGAAGCTGGGGCGCAGCTCCAGGCGAGTCGCGGCCATGTAGCCCAACACCACCGTGGCCAGCGCCATCAGCAGCATGAACAGCGGGCGGTAGTTGAACACCAGCCGCTCCAGCCGATTGCCGGACTGGCGATCGAAGTCCCGCAGCTCGCGGATGACCGGCATGCTGTCTTGTTTGATATTGCCCATGTCTGGGTTCTCGCTTTAAGGGTTCGAGGGCTTATTCAACGGACAGCGTCCGTGCACCACGGCTGCCGACCACCACCAGTGCACCGTTGGCGGCGCGGGTGACGCCCGTCACCGGGACCGGCTCGCCTTGCCGCGTCCAGTGCATTTGCGCACCGACGCCCTGGCTCACCAGCATCTGTCCGCCCTGGGTGAACAAGCGGTAGTCACCCCGGGCATCGACGATGCCGGCGGTGAGGCTGATATGCAGGCCGGTGTCCAGCGGGGTCCAGCTGAGACCGCCATCGGTGCTGCGCAGCACATTGCCGCGCAAGCCGTAGACGAGCGCTTCCCCCGGCTTGCCGACCACGCCGAAGAAACTGCCTTGATAGGGGGTCTGCACGGCGGCGAAGCGCTGCCCCGCGTCATCCCATTTCAGCAACAAGCCCTGCTCGCCGGCGATGTACAGCGCATCGCCGGTGGAGGCGATGGCGTTGAGGTGAAAGCCCTGGGGGTTGTCGGTGCGATCCTGGAACGGCGTCCAGCTCTGCCCGCCATCCTCGGTGCGCAGGATCAGGTTGAATACCCCGACCACATAGCCGAGCCGGTCATTGGCAAACCAGACATCGAGCAAGGGTTTGTCGGCACCCTGCGCCACCAGGCGCTCACCTTCGGCGACCAGCAACGGCCATTGTTCGTTGCCGGGTTCTGCACTGGCCAACGCCTGGTAATGCTCGACCAGCAAGGCACCGATCTGGCGGCCGTCCAGTTGTTTGCGCCAGGTCGCACCCGCGTCGTCGCTGTGCAAGATCACGCCGTCACCGCCCACCGCCCAGCCTTGGGTAGCGGAAGGAAAACTCACCGCATTAAGGTCGGCACTGACCGGCACCGCGGCCTGTTGCCAGTGTTTACCGACATCATCGGAATACAGAATGTGGCCACGCTGCCCGACGGCGACCAGACGGTCGCCGGCGCGGGCCATGCCGGATAACGGGCTGGTAACGGCCAGGGGACTGACCTTGGCCGGCAGATCCAGCACGTCGACGTAAACGGACGCGTGGCTGAGGCCCTGCGACAGGCAGAGCACAACGCCAAAGGCCAGCTGCAACATATTATTTTTATACGAACACATACCGCGTCCTCTTCGGAAAACCGCGCCATACCTCGCGCAGTACAGCTCATGCCGTTGTAGGAGCGAGCTTGCTCGCGATGGACCTGAGGGCGACGCGGGCATTCAGAAAACCCGCGTAATCGTTAACGTCCATCGCGAGCAAGCTCGCTCCCACAGTGGATCGTGCGAGCGTCTGCTTGCGGTTGGCTCAGCGAATACCGGCGCCGGCCAGGGACTCCGACGACCATTGCGCCTTGGAAAGCGGATCGATGTACTTGATGCCGCCGTAAGGCCCGACCACGCCGTTGATGTTGTAGGAGCCACCCACCAGGTCGTAGATCATGAAGGGCGTGGAATCCGGGGTCTGCTTGTCGTAGCTCTGGCTCAAGAACGCGAAGGAGCCACGGTACAGCTGACCACGGGCGTCGTATTGGTCGGAGGCCAGAGCGGTCCAGCTGTCTTCATCGAGGTAGAAGCGGCGCTTGGCGTAGATGTGTCGGGCGCCGGACTTGAGCGTGCCCTCCACCACCCAGACCCGGTGTTTTTCCCAACGCACATAGTCGGGAGCCAGGTGATTGGCGGTGGTCAGCGCCTTGGGGTCCTGGGCGTAGGTCAGCTTGTAGGTGTTGTAGGGCACGATCATTTCCTGCTTGCCCACCAGCTTCCAGTCGTAGCGGTCCAGCGCACCGTTGAACACGAACACATCGTCGTAGGTGCCCGCGCCGGCGGTGCCCGGGTTCGGCGTGTCGTAGGCCAGGTTCGGCGCCAGCTTGACCCGACGCTGACCCGGCAAATACTGCCAGGCGCGACGTGGTTGCTGCAGCGGGTTGGCGGCGTCCTTGAGCATCACCGCTTCACCGGCCCGGCGCGCAGGGCCGGTGTAGGACAGCTTCATCTGGTAGTACACGTCGGCGCTGCTGATCGGCTGCGCCAGGTTCTCGTAGATCGGATAGGAAATGAATGCCTGTCCGGTGGTTGCCAGGCTTGGTACGCCGGCGGAGTCGACGTTCCAGGAGTCGTACTTGGAGTTGATGCTGACCCCCTGAAAGCGCAACAGGAAATTCCACATGGCCTCGTTGCCCGTCTGCGGAATCGGGAACGGCACGCCGGGCAGTACGTTATCGACAGCCAACCCGCCCTCGAGGGACTTGGCGCCAGTGGCATTTTTTACCCCGTTCTCCAGCACCGCTTTTGGCAACGAGACGGTGCGATGGGTCGGGTAGACATTGATGTGGAAGGTCGGGAAACGCTTGGCCAGTTCCACGGTAGTCGCCGTGAGCGCGCCCTTGAACTGATCGACGTTCTTGCCATCGATCACCAGCACCGGCTTTTCATTGGCAAAGGGATCCGGGCGCATGCTGTCACCGGCTTTGAAACTGGCCGGCGGCGTGGTCAGGCCACCGGCATACGCGGGAATCGAACCATCGGCATTCCCGGCTTTTTCGGCCCCGACCAGGGTCAGGCTGGTGCCCAGTTTGGCAGCTTCCTGGGCCGATACAGCGGCGTGCGCCTGGGCGGCAATGACCATGGCCAGGGAGGCGGCCAACACGGTTTGTGCGAACTTCATCTTGTTATTCTCCTGCTTACTTCGAGTAAGCCAGTGGTGAATCAAAAAGTGGTTTTCATCGTCAGGTAAACGGCGCCACGGTCCTCAGTCGTGGCCCCTCCACCGGAGAAGGCCGAGTAGCCACCGCCGTAACAGGCGTAGTTTTCGTTGCCGCTAAAGGCATTGGGTGTAGAGCCGTCGCCGCTGCCGGCATTGGCCGCGCCGGTGCTCAGACCGCTGGTGTCGCACTTGTCGGTCTTGCCGAACGCGTCGACATACTTCAGGTCGATGAAGTATTTGTTGTACACAACGGCACCCACGCCCACGGCATAGTTACCGGTGTCTTTGGCACCGCCACCGGACACCGGTGACACCCCGTCGAGGCCGACGTTGATCGACATCGGTGCGTTCAGATCGACCCCCGGGAAGACCTGGTACCAGGTCGGTGTGAAGTTGACCGCGATGCCCCAGTTGTCCCGGGTCGCCGCGTCGATGCCGCGGTAGCTGTCCTTGCCCTTGTAGAGCGCTTCGTTCTTGCTATCGAGCTTGAGCAGGTTGCTGTAGTACAGCTCGGCGAGCAGGGTGGCCGAATCGAACACCGGGGTTTTCGGGAAGGTCATCAGGCCGTTGAGCGTCCAGTGCAAGGTGTCGCCGGTGGCGGCCATGCTGTCGCCCTTCTGCGGGGTGTCATACACCACACCGGTAGCAGCCGTACGCGCCGGCAACAGGCCAAGACCCGCGCCCAGGCCCAGCGGACTGTTGGTGCTGACAATCGCCGGAATACTGGCCAGCGGCATGTTATGACGCACGTTCAGGTCCGAACCGACGCTCACCCCGCCGACGTCCTTGGACAGGCTCAGGCCAACGATCTTGATGTTGTCGGCATAGGCCATTTGATAGGTGGCGGTGCTCAGCGAGTTGAGCGTATTGACCACCGCAGGCACTTGCCCGGCCGGCGGGGTGCCGTTGGGGTTGGCCGAACTCAGGCCTCTGGCATCCAGCCAGGCTTGCGGCAGGATTTCCGAGGTCTCGCGGTAGTAAACGCCGAGGGTGCCATCCAGCCAGGCCGGCGACCACTTGGCCATGATCCCCCAGTCTCCGCGCTTGTCCGGCGTCAGGTCGTGACCGCGACGCACATTGGTCAGCCCGTTGCAGGGCGCCAGGCCACACCCCAGCGGGCTGCCCGGCACCACGCCATTGGTGTTGCCCAGCAGGAACGACTGCGCACCGAAGCCCACCAGATCGGAACCGCCATAGTAAGTGCCGGCTTCAGGCAGGCGGGCGGCATCCCAATCGAGGAAATACTGGGCGCCCACGGTCAACTCGGGATTGACGGTGAACGACATCGACAACTGGTTGCGCGGAACGAACAGTTCCTTGGCTTCGGTACCGGGCGAGGCGGCCAGCTTGGCCAGGTCCAGGCCGGACTGGCCGTAGCTGATCGAGTGCACCGGACTGAGAATGGTCTCGCCCCAGAACACGTTGTGCTGACCGGCCTTGGCGCTCAGCAGCGACTCCTCGCCGATTTCGGTGCTGTAGAACACGAAGGCATCGAGGATCTCGCCGGAAGGACCGGTGTAGTAACGCCGGGCATAGTTGCTCAGGTGCGGGCTGCCGTTGCCGACGTTGTCGCCGGTGACCGCGGCAAGGCGCGGGTCATTGGCGACCAGGCCCGACGTCCCGCCATTGCCGTTGACGAACGGGTTGGAATTGGAACCGGTGTTTTCGTAGGCCTTGTCGTACCAACTGGCGGCGCTGACGCGAAAACCCATGTGGTTCTGGTAGACCACATCCATCTCGGTCAACAGGTCGACACGGTTGGTGATGTTGGTCCCGGCCTTGCGAAAGTTGTAGTCGCCGTCGTTGTTGTTCGGCGTTGCCAGCATGCGCTTGTCTGCGCTTTCGGTGCGTACGCCGTAGTTGTACTTCACGGTGTTATCAAGACGCACGGTCCAGTCGGGATTACCTGTGTCGAACTCGACCGCCTGCGCGACCGGTACGGCGGCGGCCAGAATGGCCGAGGCCAACAAGGTGTACCGCGAGGGTGCGAACCCGTGACGCTTAGTGTTGTGCATTGCGTTTTCTCGCCTTTTTGTATTTGTTTTAAGCGCAGCCGCCCTCGCGCAACCCCTTATGGGGTCTACGTTGTTCAGGAGTGAGGGCATGTGCCGGATGGCGCGGGCCAAACGGCGCCTGAACTAGCGATCCAGTTCGAGAATGAGTGCTTCGGCTTGTGGCCAGCGCCCGTACCCGGCAGCAGGATTGAGATGACCGACTTGGCCCAGGTTGAGCAATTCGCTGCCCCAGCTTTCGGCCATGCGCGTGACCGCGTCCAGGCTGGCAAGGTGGTCGTCGGTGCTGGCGGCCACCAGGCTGCGGAACGGCAGCCGGCCTTTGGGTAGAGGGTCCCAACCCTGGGTACGCAGGGTTTCGGCGGATGGGTAACCTTGCGGCCATTGGGCGTCAAGGTCCGGCGGAGTGGCCAGCAGTGCGCCCTTGATCGGCCGATTGTGCCGGGCAGCCCAGTGCGCGACCATCAGCACACCGGCGCTGTGGGCGACCAGAATCACCGGCCCGTCGATCTGTTCCAGTGCGTGTTGAATCGCTTCGACCCGCTTGGCGCAGTCGAGCCTGGCGGTTTCCAGCGGCGGCACACTGCGCACCTTGGAGAGCCTGGCTTCCAGCAGCGTTTGCCAATGCTCGGCAACGTGGTCGCGCAGACCCGGTACGATCAGAACGGTTGCGGCAGTTTGCAGTTTGTCCACTTCAACACCTTCGCTTTCTCGATGACTCGACTGGCTCATTGGCCAGGGGCTTTTTGTAGGACTGACATTAAAGAGCGCCCGCCCCGGGCGCTTTTCATTGGACGTCAGGCACTTTTCTTTTCATGACAAATTCCTGGGTGTCAGCCCGCGGCGACCATTGGTCGAAAGCCCCCACGACTTGTCTGAAGCGCACTGTAATCACTGGGTGAGGCGGCAATTGCGCCACGACAACGGTGGTGTTTGCGGACAGAATCGGCGCAGCGCCCTCGACGACGTCACAACTGTTCAATTGCTGATGTGCTGGCTATAGTCGCCACGCTTATTCGATTCGCAACCGGCCCAGGAAAGACCTTCGCATGCCCAAGCTTGTTCGCGCCGCCGTCTTGACCAACTACCTGGAAGTCACCCAGTACCTGGGGTTCAACCCACGGGATGTACTGGCCGGCGTCGGCTTGAGCAAAGCCCAGCTGCAAGCCCCTGAGCATCGCATTCCCATCGATGCCGCCGTGCGCCTGCTGGAGGATTCGGCCGCCGCCAGCGGCTGCCAGAGCTTCGGCTTGAGCATGGCCGAGTCGCGCCAGCTCTCGCACTTCGGCGTGGTCAGCCTGCTGCTCAGCCACCAGCGAACGCTGCGTGATGCGTTGCAGGTGTTGGTGCATTACCGGCATCTGATGAACGACTCGCTGGCCCTGTTCATTGAAGAGGCCGGCAAGTTGGTGATCATTCGCGAAGAGGTGATCGCCGACTCGCCCATGTCCTGCCGACAAGCCAACGAACTGGCGATCGGGGTGATGTTCCGCCTCTGTGCCGCCCTGCTTGGCGCGCACTGGCAACCCTACAGCGTCAACTTCACGCACCAGCCCCCCGACAACCTGCAACTGCATCGCCGCCTGTTCGGCTGCAAACTGGAGTTCGGCAGCGAGTTCAATGGCATTGTCTGTCCCAATGCCAGCCTCGACATGACCAACCCCCATGCCGACCCGGCCATGGCGCGTTATGCCCAGAGTTACCTCGACTCGCTGCTGGGTCACGACGGCCCTTCGATGCTGTTCGAGGTGCGCAAGGCCATCTACCTGTTGCTGCCGATGGGACGCGCCACCATCGAGCAGATCGCCCAGACCCAGGGCATGAACGTGCGCACGCTGCAGCGCCGTCTCAAAGACGACGGTTGCGCCTTCAACGACTTGATCAATGACGTGCGCCGCGACCTGGTGTTGCGCTACCTGGACAACCCGAATTACTCGTTGGGCCGGATCGCCGACATGCTCGGCTACTCCATGGCGAGCTCCTTCACACGCTGGTTCATCGCCCAGTTCGGCATGCCGCCGGCAGCGTGGCGCAGCGCGCAAAAACAACCCAAGGCGCACGGTGAACCCGGCCCCCTGCACCACCCTGCGCATCACCCGGACGACTGAAAGAGGCGGCACAAAAAAAAGCGGCGACTGCTGGTACAGTCGCCGCAAACGAGCCGGTGTTTATGACACCGCGCCATGGTGGTTTCGTAGGAGCCAGGCTTGCCGGCGAAGGCGCTTTCAGGGACGCCTTCGCCGGCAAGCCTGGCTCCTACAGGTCCGATTTGCCCTTGAGAAATACGCGGTCGTCTTTGTGGGGGCGCTTCGCACCCCAGCGGGAGCAAGCGCCCTCGCCACTGTGTTGTTTGCCTACATTCCCCAGCGCAGCAACAACAGCACCAGCACGACGAGAAACACCGTCTCCCCCAGCATCAGCAGGATGGGTTTGATGCCCACCGCCGCCAGCTCCTTGAGTTGGGTCTTCATGCCCAGGGCACTGATAGAGACCACCAGGCACCAACGCGACAGTTCATTGACCGATCCCTGCACCACCGGGGCAATCCATCCGGTGCTGTTGATACAGGCCAGCATCAGGAACCCGACGGCGAACCATGGCAGCAGCGGCGGTCGCTTGCCGGCCGGGTCGGCGCCCTGCAGGCGGGTAATCATCGCGGCGCAGACGATCACCGGCAGCAGCATGGCGACCCGCATCAGCTTGACCACCGTGGCCGTATCGCCGGTCTCGGTCGACATGCTGTAGCCGGCCCCGACGACCTGGGCGACATCGTGGATGGTCGCCCCGAGAAACACGCCCGCCATTTGCGGCGACAAAGACAGCCAGTTGGCGATCATCGGGTACACAATCATCGCCAGGGTCGACAGCGCCGACACCCCGATCACCGTGAATAAGGTCGCCCGTTCTTTCTGCGGATGGTTGGGCAATGCCGCCGCCAGGGCCAACGCGGCCGAGGCACCACAAATCGCGGTGGCCCCGCCGGTGAGCATGCCGAACAAGCGCTGGAAGCCCAGGGCCTTGGCGGCGACCACCGAAACGCCGATGGTCACCACCACCACAATCACCACCAGCGCCACAGGCTTCCAGCCCAACGCAACCATCTGTTCGAGGGTGATGCGCATGCCCAGCAGCGCCACGCCGATGCGCAATACGGTGCGTGCGGTGAACTCGATGCCGGCCTTGCAGGCACCGTCGCCGGCCAGGAAGTTCAGTGCCATGCCCAACAACAACGCGAACAGCATCACCGGCGCGCCGTAATGTTCGGACAGAAAGGACGCCGCGGCCGCCACGATCAGGCTGACGATAAAACCGGGCGCCAATTCGCGCGTTCGGCTGTGGATACGGGTAAGAGCGATGGCGCTCATGGCGCGGACTCCTCGGAAACGATGACGATAAATGCCTGGCCGTCGATGATCTCGACGGGGTAGCTGGCGACTTTGACGGCCGTGGAATTGAGCAAGTAACCGCTGCGCAGATCGAAACGCAGGCCATGGGCGCAGCACTGAATCACCCGTCCTTGAAGGCGCCCGCCACACAGCGAGGCTCCCTGGTGCGGGCAACTGTCGTCGATGGCGTACAGGTCCCCTTCGACGTTGAACAGCGCCAGGCTTGTGTCATCGAATTCGAACAGTGCACGCCCACCCACTGGCGGGTGTTTGCCGACAGGCACGGGGATGCGCCGGTTCATGCAGAGTGGCGCTCTTGATCACTGTCTTTCAGTGCCTGGCTCATGGCCCCAAGCAACGCCACTGCCGGTTGTGCGCCCACCACCGTCATGCGGCGGTCGAGTTGAAAACTCGGCACGCCACCGCTCGCCCCGGGTGATCCGGCAAATGGCGTGGCGTCGCCCAGCAGGCAGTCGGCCACGGCTTGTGCATCAATGCCGCAGGAGCGGGCAATCGCGAGCAAGGTCTCACGGCAACCCAAGTCTTCGCCCTTCTGGAAGTAAGCGGCGAACAGGCGCTCGAGCAAGAGGTCCCGTTGGGCCACATTGCCCAGTTCGCTTGCGCGCTCGAACAAACGATGGGCGTCTGCGGTATTGGGCATTGTCGCGATGCGGCCCAAGTCGATGGTCAATCCGACCGCCGCAGCCGCCTGCTGTACCTGGGCCTGGCGCGACACCACAGCGTCGGCACTGCCCAGACGCTTGCGATAGAAGTCGGCGAAGGGCTCACCTTGTGCCGGCAATTGAGGCAGCAACTGCACGCCATGCCACTGCGTGGTGATCTGCACACCCGGGTGGCGACTGCGAAACTGTACCTGCGCATGCTCCAGTTGGCGCTTGCCGATCAGGCACCAGGGACAGATGAAATCGAAGAACACATCAACACGTAGACGACCACTCACACCTTCACCTCTAACACCGCTTTGCTCATCGAATCGTGGACTTGCTCGCCTTTGAGCCGGGCAATGTCCTTGTGGTAGTGACACTTGGCATAAAAGAACACGGCCCCTGCGGCGAGGCTGACCAGAGGTACCAACTGGAATGCCGCGTGCAAGCCGATGAGGTCGGACACCCTGCCGGTGATGAACGGCCCGGGGGCCAGCCCCAGCATGTTGTTGGCCAGGGTCAGCGTGGCGAACGCCGTGCCGTGGACCGAGTAATGGGTCAGGTTGGCAACCATCGCCCCACAAGGCCCGGTCGTGCCGGCGGCAATCAACATGCCCAGGCAAATCAGCGCCAATTGCACAGGACCTGCCGGCAGGGCGAACGCCGCCGACAACAGCAGGCAACTGCCCAGGCAATAGGCGATGGCCAGGGTGACCTTGCGCTCCGGGCAATGGCGACTCAGTCGATCGCTGAGCATGCCGCACAGGATCATCCCCGCACCGCTGCACAGCACGATGATCGCCGCGACGCCGCCCGCCTTGTCCGTGGGCATGTCGTAATAGCGATTGAGGTAACTGGGCATCCACACGATCACGGTGCCGCCGACGAACAATTGCAAGCCACTGCCGATATAGGCCGCGATCACCGATCGGCTGGAAAACAGCGTACGCAACGGCCGCTTGACCGCGGCAGCCGCCTTGTTCGCCGCCAGGGCGGCGCGTCGCGGCGCAATGCGTGCTTCCTTCACGATGATCGGGTAAAGCACGGCCA
Source organism: Pseudomonas silesiensis (assembly GCF_001661075.1). Taxonomy (NCBI): domain Bacteria; kingdom Pseudomonadati; phylum Pseudomonadota; class Gammaproteobacteria; order Pseudomonadales; family Pseudomonadaceae; genus Pseudomonas; species Pseudomonas silesiensis. The sequence continues at coordinate 2,270,338 of NZ_CP014870.1, read as the reverse complement.
GCAGCAGGCCGAACAGCGCCATGCCGGCAAACGACCAGCGCCAGCCCAGCTTGGCGGCGATCGCACCGCCCAGCGCCATGCCCAATACCGAACCGAACATGCCGCCCGCCATGAAGGCACTGGCCAGGGTGGCACGCAGGTGTTTGGGAAACACCGAAATCACCACCGCGATGCCGACGCTGCCATACGCCGCTTCGCCGACGCCGACCATGAAGCGGGCAATGAACATCTGCTGATAGTCCTGCGCCACGGCGCAGCCCAGGGTCGCCAGACTCCAGAGCAAGGCCATCAACGCCAGGCTCTTGACCCGGCCGAAGCGGTCGGCCATCAACGACAGTGGGAACGTCAGCAAACCCACCATCAGCGCGACGATGCCACTGAGCAGGCCGAGCTGGCCGTCGCTCAGGGCCCATTCGCCCTTGAGCATCGGGAACACCGCGTTCAGCACCTGGCGCGACATGTAATCGGAAATCAACAGCCCGAACGTCAGTGCGAAGACGATCCAGGCATACGGGCGCGAAACGCCGACAGCACAGTCGTCATCGTCTGCGGCGATTGGGTGAAAGGCCATGCAGCCTCCTCAAAGCTTTGTTTTATTGTTGTTATCAAGCGTGTTGCAGGGCAGCGAGCGGGAAGCCGTTACGCTCCCGCTGCGCCTGCCGATCAGCCGCGTTGCGGCACACCTTTCTGCCCAGCCTTGCGGTTGGGGGCCATGCCGTTGGCCAGCAGCGTCTCCTCGATGCTCTGGTACTGCACGCCGATGCGGTAGATCTCACGGGCTTCTTTGCCGGTGGCGATGTCGCGACCCAGCTCATGGGCGATGCGCACGGTTTGCTTGATCTGCGCAACCGAGCCGAAACGATCGCCCTTGTGATCAATGATAGTGTCTTCATTGCCCACGCGCGGGTGCATGCCCATGGCCATCGACATGGTGTTGAACGGCATGACGTTCTTGAGCAGCGACTCGGAGGTCAGGGTGCAACCGTCCGGCGCGCGGTGGATGAAGTTGAAAAAGTTGAACGGGTTGGGGCCATCGAAACCGCCACCGATACCGATCCAGGTAAGGTTCAACGGGCCCTTGTAGACGCCCCTGCGCACCAGACGCTCAAGGGTTTCCAGGGCATGCATGCCGGTCAGCTGGAAGTGCGGCTGGATGCCGTTGGCCATCAGGCGCTTGAGGTGTTCGGCGACCCAGGCCGGGCCAGCCGGTACGGTCATCTCGCTGTAGGCCGCCTGATACAGGGGGTTGGCCAGGGACGTGCCTTCCAGGTACTCCGGATACAGCAATTCCATGATGTTCATCTGGGTGGTGTTGATGGCCACCGTGACCTGATCCGGCTTTGGCGTCAGCTCGGCCAGCATGTGGCGCGTATCGTCCGACAGCCACAGGGCGGCTTCGCCATCGCTTTCCGGGGCGAAGGAAATCGAACCGCCGACCTGGATGATCATGTCCGGCACGGCTTCACGCACACCGGCGATCAGCTCATTGAACTTCGACAGGCGCTTGGAACCCTTGCCGTCCAGTTCGCGCACATGCAAATGCAGGACTGTGGCACCGGCCTCATAACATTCGACCGCTTTTTGCACCTGTTCGTCCATGGTCAGCGGGATGTCTTCGGGGAAGTCTTCCGGCATCCACTCCGGGCCGTACGGGGCCACGGTGATGACCACCTTTTCCATGTTTTCCGGGTGCAGGGAATCGTCGAAGAATTGCATGGGTTACTCCTGTTCTTATGATTGTCGCGCCCACCCGGGATCGTGCCGGGCAGACGTGTATACGAGTGCGAATGCAGAGGGGTAGATCAGTAAGTCTTGTCGCCGATGATCCCGGCACGCTCCATCTTGCGATGGCACGGCGGGTAGTCCATGACGGCGTAGTGCTGGGTGCTGCGGTTGTCCCAGATCGCGACGCTGTTGGGCTTCCAGCGCCAGCGCACCTGAAACTCGGGGATGTAGGCCTGGCTGATCAGGTAACGCAACAGCTCGCTCGCGCCGGGGTTGGCGTCCTGGCCGAAGCGCACCCGCTCGGGGGTGTGGTAGTTGCTCAAGTGCGTGGTGAAGGCGTTGACGAACAGCACCTTCTCCCCTGTTTCCGGGTGGGTGCGCACCACCGGGTGCTCGGCGTCCGGGTACATCGCCTTGAGCGCCAGGCGCTTTTCGATCGGCATGGCGGCGCCAAAGCTGGCTTCGATGCTGTGGCGGGCACGCAGGTCGGCGATCTTCAGCTTCACGTCTTCCGGCAATCGCGCATAGGCCTCGACCATGTTGGTCCACATGGTATCGCCGCCCACCGGTGGGCACTCTACACAGCGCAGCACGCAGCCCATCGGCGGCGCCTCGCGCCAGGTCGCATCGGTGTGCCATGCGTTTTCGTAGCGGTCCATCGGCTGGTCCGGATTTTTGTAGATGCGCACCAGCCCGGGATGATCCGGATCGCTGCCGGCCACCGGATGATCTTCCAGCTCACCGAAGCGACGAGCGAAAGCCACGTGATCGGCGCGACTGATCTCCTGATCGCGCAAGAACAGCACCCGATGCTTGAGCAACCGGGCACGAATCTCGGCGAAAAGACCGTCGTCATGCACCGCATCGGCGAGGTTGACGCCGATCAGTTCGGCGCCAATGCTGCAGGTCAATTGTTCGACTTTCATGGCTGGCGACTCCTTAAATGACGAAAATCGACGAGCCGGTGGTCTTGCGTGATTCCAGGTCGCGATGGGCCTGGACGGCGTCCTGCAAGGCATAGTGCTGGTTGATCTCGATCTTGATCCGACCACTGCCGACATGGTCGAACAATTCACCGGCCAGGGCGGTTTTTTCCGCCGGATCGGCGATGTAATCCGCCAGCGCCGGGCGGGTCATGTACAGCGAGCCTTTCATCGCCAGCAGCGCCGGATTGAAATCAGGAATCGGGCCGGAGGCGGTACCGACGCAGACCATCAGGCCACGGCGCTTGAGGGAATCCAGCGAGCCCATGAAGGTGTTCTTGCCGACGCTGTCGAACACCACGTTGACCCCCACGCCGTCCGTCAACTCGCGCACGCGCTGGGCGACATCTTCGTGGCTGTAATTGATGACATGGTCGCAGCCGTGGGCCAGGGCAATTTCACCCTTGACCTCGGTGGACACGGTGCCGATAACGTTCAGGCCCAACAGCTTGGCCCACTGCGAAACGATCAGGCCCACGCCACCGGCAGCCGCGTGCAGCAGAATGCTGTCGCCGGGCTTGAAGTCGTAGATGCGTCGCATCAGGTACGACGAAGTCAGACCGCGCATGGTCATGGCGGCGGCTGTCTCGAAGCTGATGGTTTCCGGCAGCTTGATCAGCGGCGCGGCCGCGATCAGGCGTTCGGTACTGTAGGCCCCCAGGGTGTTGAGAAAACCGGTGTAGGTGACCCGATCCCCGACTTGTACGTTGGTCACCCCTTCGCCGATGGCCTGGACCACACCGGACGCTTCAACGCCCATGCCATTGGGCATCGGTATCGGGTAGGTGCCATTGCGAAAATAGGTGTCGGCATAGTTCAGGCCGACCGCCACATGACGAAGACGGACCTGGCCTGGACCGGGTTCGCCGACATCGACCTCTTCATAGCGTAGGACGTCGGGACCACCGGTTTCGTAGAAGCGTACGGCGTTGGCCATTTTTTCTTGTTCTCCAGTCTGTACAGCGTCGATTTGCGCTGATTGGACTGTAGGACGCAGCCTGGCGAGCCGCTTTACATCAGACGACAATGGCTTTTCATTTCATGACAGCTGGCCGCCGGCATCGATGCCTGTGGTGGATGACTTATCCGCGGCCTCTCGATACCCTGCGCATCTGGGTACCTGATGGTGTTCCAAATCAAGCCACCCCTTGTCAAGACGAGCATGTCATGAAATCCCCTGCAGGTTTGCTGCTGTCGGCTATCGAGCTGGACCGTGCCAGCGCCATCCCGCTGTACCGCCAACTCTATTTGCAGATCCGCAAACAGATCCTCAGCGGAAAAATGCAAGGGGGCGTGCGCCTGCCGTCGACCCGAACCCTGAGCAAGGAACTGGCGCTGTCACGGATCACCATTCTCAATGCGTTCGATCAGCTGATTGCCGAAGGCTTCCTGGCCTCGCGCACCGGGGCGGGCACCTATGTCGGCGGTGAGTGGGAGCGTCGCGGGATTGCCGACGACGAGCAGCCGCGCCAGCCACCACGCCTGTCCGACCTGAGCCAGTCCATGCTGTCGTTGCGCAGCAGTCACTTTCGCGGCGTTTCCTATACCGGTTGGGATCCGGCGGCCCCCACCTCCTTCCTGCCCAGCCACAGTTCCTACGACGCGTTCCCGCTGGCGGTGTGGCGGCGCTTGATGAACCGGCACCTGCTCAAGCCAACCAAGGCCCTGCTCGGCTACGGTGAACTGCAAGGGCTGCAGGCCTTGCGCGCGGCGATTGCCGAGTACGTGTTTGATGCCCGTGGCATCGACTGCAGTGCCGAACAGGTGGTGATCGTTTCAGGGGCCCAGCAAGCTTTCAACCTGTTGGGCATGCTGTTGCTCAATCCGCAGGACAGCGTGTGGATGGAAGACCCGGGGCATATCGCGGCGAGAATTGCCCTGCAAGCCCAAGGGGCCAAAGTGGTGCCGTTACGTATCGATGATCAGGGGATCGATGTCCAGCAGGGCCTGGCCGAGTGCCCGGACGCGCGCCTGGTGTTCACCACGCCGTCTCGCCAGCATCCCCTGGGCGTCACCCTGAGTTATGCGCGACGCCAGGCGCTCATCGACTGGGCTGCGCACCGGCAGAGCTGGATCATCGAGGACGATTGCGACAGTGAGTTTCGCTACAGCGGCCGCCTCCTCCCCGCGCTCTACGCCATGGACCGGATGGCACGAGTGATCTACGTCGGCACCTTCAGCAAAGTGCTCTTCCCTTCGCTGAGGCTGGGCTATGTGATCCTCCCGCAAGCCCTGGTCGAACCCTTCTGCACCCTGCGCGCGGTCATGGATCGCAGCCCGCCCACGCTGCTGCAGGCGACCACGGCGGACTTCATGCGCGAAGGCCACTTCATCGGCCATATTCGCCGCATGCGTGCGCTGTACCAGGCGCGCCAGCAAGCACTGGTCGAGCAACTCCAGCAACAGTTGGGCGGCTTCTTCACCCTCACCCCGGTGGAAGCCGGCATGCACCTGATCGCATGGCTGCCACCCACCCTCGATGACGACGCCATCGCCAGGGAACTGGCCCGGCACAACATCCACACCTATGCCCTGAGCGACTACTGCCTCGAGCATGTGCTGCCACCGGCCCTGCTCATCGGTTTTGCCGGTACGCCTGAGGGCCAGGCGCAAGAGCGCGTCGCGGCACTGGCCCGGGCCTTGGGCAAGATGGGCTACCTGCAGCAGGCCACCTGAAGGCAAGTGGTCTTATGATTTAACTGATAGTGGATCTATCGAGAGTTCCTGACTGGCGCGATAAAGGCTACGCCGGTAGACCCGGCGTCTGAACCAGGAACGACTCGAATGAACAATAAGATCCAAGAGCGATTCAATGCCTTGCTCCGCCACAAGGCTGTCGGGGCCGGAACACCTCCCCCGCTGACGCAGGCACTGGCCCGGCAACTGCTCGACCGGCTCGGGCAACTGCGCCTGTTTGCCCATGCCTATCCCTTGCTGACCAACCTCACCCATGGCCGCGTCACGCCTGCCGACCTGCTGGACTTCGCCTATCGCCACGAATTGCAGGGTCTGAGCCTGCATTTGCTGGACGGCGAGGAAAACAGCCTGAGCCAGATGACACCCGCACAGTTGCAGGCGTTTGCCGACAAGGCCAATGCGCTCGGGCTGGCGGTGCACCTGGAAATCAGCAGCACGCTGAAAAAAGATGTCGATCAGGTGATCGCCATCGCCAAGGCCCTGGGCACCCGCAACATCCGCGTTTACTCACGCTACGAGGGCACGCTGTCCCGGGTCATGGACGTGATCGAGTCGGACCTGCATTACCTCGCGCAGCAGGCCGACGAGCACGACCTGTTCTTCGACTTCGAGCAGCATGAAGAACTCAAGAGCGGCGAGATCGCGCAACTGCTGACCCGGCTCGACCATCCACGGCTGCATGCCTTGTTCGACTTCGGCAACATGATCAATGCCTGCGAACAGCCGCTGCAGGCGCTACGGACCCTGGCACCGCACATCCGCCAGACCCACCTCAAGGGTGTGCGCATCGTCCCCGAGCACAACGGCTTCGGCCACTACGGCGTGCTGCAGGGCAGTGACGAAGACGATCTGCCCAACGCCCGCATGCTGTTCGAACTGTTGATGCTCGGCGACTCAACCCCGCAAGTGATCGCGTTCATCCTCGAGCAGGAAAATCACTACGTCGCCCCGGCATTCCGCCAGACCCTCGAGGCGGCCGACCCCTTCATTACGTACCGGGAGATGAGTGAAACCGCACTGCCAGCCGGCTATTCGCTGGAACGAATGCTGGCCGATGAACACCGCTGGGCGAACAACCAGGTGGCCTATGTGCGAGGCCTGCTGGCCGAGTTCCGAACCCTGGCCGAACTGACGCTGGACCACTGCGAAAACGCCTGAACCTGACGTGGAGAACAATAATGACAACTCGTGACAAGGCCAAATGGCTCAGATTCCTGATCCTCATCCTCGGTGGTGGCACCATCTACAAGCTGTCGAGCCTCAAGGACGCCTTCTATGTGCCCATGCAAGAGTTCATGGGATTAACCCATACTGAAATCGGCTTGCTGTTGAGCGCCAACGCCATTGTCGCCACCGCGCTGTTTGTCGTCGGCGGTCTGCTGGCGGACCGCTACGACACGCGCAAACTGATTCCCATCGGCCTGATCGGTACCGGTGGCCTGGGCCTGTATCTGGCGACCTTTCCGCCGTTCAGCAATCTGCTGGTCGTGTTCAGCCTGTTGGCCGTCTGTGCCGATTGCTTCTTCTGGCCATCGCTGCTCAAGGCCATCCGCAACCTGGGCGACGACCAGGAACAGGGTCGGTTGTTTGGACTGCTGGAAGGTGGGCGTGGTGTGATCGACACGCTGGTGGCTTTTTCGGCGCTGGGCGTCTTCGTGGCCATGGGCTCCGGCGAGACCGGGCTGAAATCGGCGATCCTGTTTTACTCGGTCATCGACATTCTAGCCGGCACCCTGACCTGGTTCCTGCTCAAGGGCGGCAGCGCGCAGTCGATCGCCAAGCCGAAGAACGGTCTGGCGAATCTGCTGGAAGCCATCAAGGTGCCGGGTATCTGGCTGGTCAGCCTCAACGTGTTCATGGTCTACATCGTCTACTGTGGCCTGACTTATTTCATTCCCTACCTCAAGGAAATGTACGGGCTGCCCGTGGCACTGGTGGGCGCCTACGGCATCATCAACCAGTACTTCCTGAAGATCCTGGGCGGGCCGGCTGGCGGCTTCATTGCCGACAAGCAGTTCAAGAGCACCAGTCGCTATTTGAAGTGGGCATTCCTGGCCTTGCTGCCGCTGATGGGCGTGATCCTGCTGATCCCGAAAAACCCGGGGTTCATCTATGCGGGCATGGCCGCCACGCTGTCCTTCGCGCTGATCGTGTTTTCCATGCGCGGCGTGTTCTGGGCGCCCATGGGTGAAGTCGGCATCCCTCAACACATCACCGGTTCCGCCTTCGGCATCGGCTGCCTGATTGGCTATGCACCGGGGATGTTCGCTTACGTCATCTACGGCGCCATCCTCGACCATTTCCCGGGGCAGCAAGGCTACAACTACGTTTTCAGCCTGATGAGCCTGTTGGCCATTGTCGGATTCATGGTGTCCAGCCTGCTGTACAGGAGCGTGCGCAATAAATCCACGGCAAGCGGTGCGGTTAGCGCGGCGCAGGCTTGAGTCGTGTTGGCAACACAATAAAAAATTGTAGGAGCGAGCCTGCTCGCGATGGACTTAAGTGCGCCGCGTTTAAACAGGTAAACACGCGTTATCGTTAACGACCATCGCGAGCGAGCTCGCTCCTACAATGACATTTTATGGGACGCAAAATCAGACCCGGGCCCCGCTGAAACGAGAACCGGGCGCAGAACATGGCATCGCTACGATGCACCGCCAAACCTCAATCGAAAGCGCCATCGAGTATTTCATAAATGAGCCCGGTGGCCAGCGCGACCAATATCAGGTCCGTACCCGCCTGCTGCCATTCGTAACCATCATAGTGAGGCAGCCTGCCGACCAGCCGGCCATCGAGTTTCTTGGCGATGCCCGGCGGAAGCTGCTTGCCTCGGGCCAGGTTTTTTTGAATACCGGGTGGCAAGGCCGGCCCGGGGCTCCAGTAGTCGCGATGCTCGCCAATAATGCCGAGGATGCTCGAACGATTGATACCTGGGCCGTGATCGCCCCCCCCTGAATGTTTACCCGTATTGGCGTGTCCACCCTGGTTGCCATGGTCCTGGCTGTTTTGCGGCTTTCCCTTGCCATTCCCTTGCCCCTTCCCGTTATCAGGATCGGCCAATGCGGGCACTGAAGCGGACACCAGTGCAAGACAGGTGATAGCGGTAATCAACGAGCGAGATCTGAACATATCCGTACTCTCAGAAAGGGGGTATCCCCTGGCATGTAGATGCTCCAGGGGGTATTAGTTCCCAAACCAGGTGTATCGAATGCTGCATAAGCTGAACGCCGCGTATCTCGAATACCTTGGTTCAGATGGCTTGTCCAGCATCGGGCCGGGTCGGAAAATGCGGAACGGGTTCGGCCTCGGCCCCGAGTTTCGGTTGCTCGACCCGAATGAAACAGGTCAACACCGCGCCCAACAGGTACAGCGATGCATAGACCCACACCACCCCTTGCACCCCCAGCCAGGAAATCGTCAGGGTCGCAATCGCCGGCCCCATGAAATTCGACAGCCCGGCGGCCAGGTTGTGGGCGGAAATGGCCGCTCCCTGTCGCTCCGGGGAAATCGCGAGAAAGACCGCGCCCATGGGCACGAACGCCGAGACGCAAATCCCCAGTGCCACCGCGGCGACGATGGCCAGTTCGAAGTGGGCGCCATACATCAGCGGCAAGTAATAAAACGCCAGGGTCGCCAGCGCGCAGCCGACACAACCGAACCAGCGCATCTGCCGCAGCCAGCCGATCCGGTCACCGACCCAGCCCCAGATCACATTGGTGAAAATGGTCACGATGAACATCACCCCCCACAGGTGCAACCATTGCTCCATGGTGAACCCGATCTCGGCCGACGTCAGGTACAGCGGCATGATGACCGGGAAACCGAACAGCGTCAGGTTGCAGATGATGCGCACGATGGCGGTGATCAGAATGCTGCGTTGATCGAACAGGATCGTGACCCCTCGGCTCAACTCGCGCAAACGTTCGACGAGCAGTGCAGGCGTGTCCTCCCGTGGCGCGCCGCGATCCTTGACCATGAACACAATCAGCACCGCCGCCAGCGCGACCCAGAAAGTCGCCATCCACAGCGTGCCGATAAAACCGATCCGCGAGATGCTCAGGCTCGGCAGGTACGTCCCGAGAAAACCGATACCAATGGAGTACATTGTCCAGTACCAGCCCATCGCCGAAGCCAGGCGCGCACCGGGCGTCACCTGGGCAATCCAGACCAGGAACGCATAGATGAACAAAGGGTAGGCAAGCCCGCGAATGCCGTAGAACAGCACCATCAAGGGGTAGTTCTGCGCGCTCAGGCCGAACGTCAGAAACAATGCATGGAAGACCAGCCAGGCCACGACGCCGACCAACATGATCCGCCGCGGGCCGAACGTCTCGGCCAGCACACCGGAGCTCCAGCTGGACAAGGCTGCGAGCAGGCCGTACACGGTGAACAGCAAGGAAGCCTGGGTCGGGGTGAAACCGAGGTCGACGATGTAGCGCGACAGGAAAGCCAGCTCAATGCCGTCCCCTGTCATGAATAGAGCAATGGCAACGTAACCCCATATCAGACACACAGGCATGCCCAGCAGCAATCCTCGAGACGATTCGCGAGTGACCATGGTTGTTCCTTTTTTTGTATTTGTAGGTACAGCAGCAGCCGACAGGATCGGCGAGCGCCGAGGCAAGAATCCCATCGAAGGCGGGTCGTGGCTAACGCGTGGGGTCATGCGCACTGATACTTTTTTTCAGGCCCTATGCCGGCCCGACGCTGTTGGAAATACCCTTGCTGAATAGGGGCTGCGCCCTACCGGACATCCAACGAACTGACCTTACTAGCCTTCTGCGTAGGCAATCGCGTCAGTACATCTTTCAGGTACGCATACGGATCATCCCCGTTGAGGCGTGCTGACTGGATCAAACTCATGATCGCCGCCGCCCGTTTTCCGCTGCGTAGCGACCCGGCGAGTCGAGTCAGCCGAAGGGAATTTCACCCCTCGGCTGCTCACAGAACCGTACGTGACAGTCTCCCGTCGGCTCTTGTTCACACTTTCGATGCACGTAGTAAATACCAATGCGCGAACAGTACCTGCGAGAAAAATCCCTCAGGTTAAACGAAAAGCGTCAAGCCACCTGTCAACAAGGCCAGGGCCGTGACCACAAGGGATGTCATTACCGCCCACTTAACGGCGCCTTTCTGGAAGTCACCGATGTCGCGGTCGATCATGCCCACTAGCAGTAGGGTAGACGCTACTAAAGGACTCATCAGATGCACTGGCTGGCCCATAACCGAAGCCCGTGCAATTTCCAGAGGACTGATACCGTAAGCAGCGGCGGCATTGGCAAGTATCGGGACAACGCCAAAGTAATAGGCATCGTTCGACAACACAAAGGTCAACGGCATGCTGGTGATGGCCACGACCAGTGGGAACAGATGTCCCCACTCGGGTGGAATCCAGTCCACTAACGTTTGCGCCAACGCGTCAACCATCTTGGTACCGGAGAATATTCCGGCAAAAATACCGGCAGCAAACACCAGCAGCACTACGGTCATGGCGTTGCCGGAATGGGCGAGAATCCGTTCTTTCTGAATATCAAGTTGCGGATAATTAATCATCAGCGCCAGCACGAAGCCAATCAGAAACAGAATCGCCGAGTGCATCAGGCCCATTACCAGCGCAAGCATCACTGCGCTCACAAGCATCAAATTGACATATGCAAGCTTCGGCCGTTTATGCGGAGAATCGCTTAGGATTGCCTTAATGTAGCAATCACCACCACCGCTATGCAGAAGGACATTACCAATACGCTTGCGCTCGGCTCGGCCCAGCACAAAAGCGGTAAATACCACCCAGGCCGCCCCCCCGATCATTGTGGGCAGTAACGGAATAAAGTATTCCCCGGCATCTAGCCCCAGCGCTGCAATGGCCCGTGTCGCTGGCCCCCCCCAGGGAGTCATGCCACTCATCACGCTCAAGGACAGCATCGCCACAATGCCGAGGATCATCGGGTTCATGCCAATACGTTTGTACAGCGGCAACATCGCCGCGCAGGTGATCATGTAAGTCGTAGTGCCGTCACCATCCAGAGCAACGGTCAATGACAGCAGCGCCGTGCCAACAGCAATCTTCATCGGGTCGCCGTTGACCCGCTTTAGAATTTTGCGGATCAGCGGATCGAATAAGCCGGAATCGATCATCAGACCGAAAAACAAAATCGCGAACAACAATAACGCGGCGGAGGGAGCGACCATCTTCAGGCCGTCGAGCATCATTACACCGGTAGTGCCGCCGAAACCGCCAATTATGGCGAAAACGATCGGCACAACTGTCAGAGCAACAATTGGCGACAAACGTTTGGTCATTATCAGAAACGTGAAGACCATGACCATGGCCAAGCCAAGGAAAGCGAGCATAAGTCTATTCTCTTGTTGTTATCAGTATGATGGCTCGAACTCGGGCAAATGCCCCCCACCCGCCACGTGGTGCGCTCCATGATGCCGGGCGGGGATACAGTGATAGATTGTGCGTGGAGTCCTGGTCGGCAGTGGCTTCGAAGGTTTGATGCAACTTCGATAGTGATTAAGTAAAAGATTTTTGTTAAAAATCGCGCAACTCCAAACCGAAACGCATTACCACTCCTCCCGAAATTTTCCACTTATCGCTCGCAAAAATCTTGCCGTATGTTGACCGTCTGTGCTGCGATCGCTCCAAACATTGACCTTCAACACCACGTTCATTTCTACTTTCAATAAATAGTTCTCACCTTAATCGTCACCTAGCTTCAGCGTGCCAGGTTGCCTTTTTTCGATGGAAAATTTAAGCAAAGCGGCACTTCTGAAAATACCGTGGGCAAATTTGCTGTAAGGCATCGTTAAAAAGAACGCCATCACCAGTCCAAGATGGATACTTAACAAGAGGGCCATCGCACTGGTTTCACGCCCCGCAAGCAAGGCCAGGCCGCTCAGGCTCACCAAGAACAATAGCGCGATGAATCCACGATCCATTGGCTTTTGGTTATCATCACCATGATCGCGGTGCCGGCGGAAATTCAACCAAAAAAGCCCGGCTGGCCCGATCAGCAAACCGATACCACCCGCTATTCCTAACAACACCGGCAGGCTGAGCACGGGATAAGGTGCCGACCATCCAGCCAAGTAGTGATACAGCGTCGCAACACTTGTTGCGGCAAGGCACAGCAAGAACCCATAGAACGTAAGGTGGTGAAAGCGCCGACGCCAAAGCGTGAACTCGTCGTCAGTATTATTGCAGCCTTGAGTATGACCACCGTCCAGGTACTTAAGCGTTAGAACGTTTTTAGTAGCTTCCAGCCCGGCAGCCGTTTTCAGCTTGGCGGGCGATTCGGGGGGAGAGACCTCACGCCAGAACCTCCTGACGCCCAGCGTGAGCGCCAGTACAGCAAACCCGAATACAGCACCAAACATCCACACCAGAGTGTTGTGGGAAAAAATCGCGTAGAAATTTCCTCCCGTGACAGGCGTAAACAAATTGCCCGCGACAACAAGCGTCAAGATCAAAAACAGCGCCAGCCCTGCGCCCGAGGCAATTGCCAGGGTCAAGCCGTTACGCTGATAGAGTTTGCCAAAGGCCGCTGGCCATGCATATTCGGCGTAGGTCTCCAGGCGCACTTTTGCCATGGCCTGAGGCACGTTGATGGCGAACTCATGGGGCGAGGCGTACTGGCATGAATGCAAACATGCGCCACAGTTGTGGCAAAGATTAGCCAGGTAATGAATGTCCGCTTGAGCGAAATCCAAGCGACGCGTCATTGCCGGAAATACAGCACAGAAGCCTTCGCAGTAACGACATGAGTTACAGATGGTCATCTGCCGCTCGACTTCGCTTTCGTTCAGATTAAGTACCGGAATCAGGCCACCGGGAGCCTGTGCCTGTGGGTCAAACAGTTCCATGGTCATTTCCTGTCGATGCCGAGGGGTGTTGTAAGCCAAGAGCGGCAGCAGCTTGCACGCCAGCGATGCGGCCAAAAGCAGTGCCAATCGCCATACCTATTCCAGCTGTGTAGCCTTTACCCAGAACATTGCCAGCCATCATTTCTCCCGCAACAAAAAGGTTGGGAGAAGGTTTACCGGCAAAATGGACGGCGGCAGTCTCGTCGGTCTTGAGACCCAGATAGGTGAATGTCACTCCAGGCCGGAGGGGATAAGCGTGAAAAGGCGGGGTGCTAATTGGCCGGGCCCAATGGCTTTTTATCGGCATAACACCTTCGGTGTAGCAGTCGTCTAGCGCGGTGTGATCGAACGTCCCCACGCGGCAGGCACGGTTGTAATCTTCGATGGTTTTTACAAACGCCTCGCGCGGCAACTGGAGCTTGCCCGCCAACTCGTCCAGTGTGTTGGCCTTCGTCCCGGGAAATACCGGCGGCATGAACCTCCCGATCGACGTCTGATCAATGATCGAGAACCCAACTTGGCCAGGTTGCTGGGCAACCAGTCGGCCCCAAATGGCATATCGTTTGGGCCAGAAATCTTCACCTTCGTCGTAGAAGCGCTGGCCGTCTCGATTAACTACGACGCCAAGTGAAACGCAATCGATGCGTGTACAGATACCACCGTCGTAGAGCGGAGCACGTGCATCGATGGCCACCATATGGGCCTGAGTAGGGTCGCCAATTACATCGACACCTTTGTCGATCATTTGACGCAGCAATACTCCTTGATTAAACCGCGTCCCACGGATCAGGAAATTGTCCGATGGCCACTCGCCGTTCTCGTTCTGCCCCCAAGCTTCGCGTAACCATTCACGGTTGGATTCAAACCCCCCGGCGGCAAGCACGCAGGCACGTGCTTCAATGCGCTCGACAGGCCCTGGCCGTCCCTCGACCTCTGGGCCTGCGACTTGAGCAGCCACGAAACGTCCATTATCCAGCTCGATGTCTGTGACTTCGGCGTTGTAACGCACCTGAATACCCAGGCGCTCGGCGCTGCGGAAATAGGCATTCACCAATGCCTTGCCGCCACCCATAAAGAACGCATTAGTACGGGCTACATGCAGAGCACCTGAAAGCGACGGTTGAAAGTGCACGCCATGTTTGCGCATCCAGTCACGGCAGGATGACGAAGCACGGATGGTGATACGTGCGAGCTTCTCGTCGGTCATCCCCCCAGTAACCTTGAGCAAATCTTGCCAGTATTCGTCTTCAGGATACGACTCGATGAGTACATCCTGCGGGTCGTCATGCATACAGCGCAGGTTCCGCGTGTGCTGCGAGTTCCCCCCACGCCACTCTTTTGGGGATGCCTCCAACAACATAACGTTGGCACCCGCTTCGCGGGCCATCAGGGCTGCGCATAGCGCAGCATTACCCCCGCCGATGACTAAAACGTCGATCATATTCTCTCCTCAGTTGCGAGGAGCCTTGACCAAAGCCGCTCCTCACGAATGAACGGACAATAGATTAAGGGCTTTGGGCTCGAAAGCCGGTTTTCGACGTGGGGTGTTTAGTTCTACTAAAGGCGCTGGCACGGTATTAGTAAGCTTTCGTTGCCTCTTCCAAAAGCCTGGCCCCCGGCCAGCGCCGCTGAACAACCAGTTCGCGAGCTACATCGACGATCACCAAACGCGCCGCCAGGGCTGCGGGTGAAAGCTCGTCCTCAGACAGGGTGGTCAGTAAATTGCGCCGCCCTACATGCGGATCGGAAATTTGAACCATTGACAACCCACATTCACCTGAATGAGAGGCGGCGGCCCCCGGCTGAATGGTTGCCGCGAGACCGGCACGTACAGTGTCCATGAGCACCGCCAAGCCATCAACTTCCATGACAACATGGGGTTCTATCCCTGAACGCTCGAACGCGGTCATCAGCGCTGTCCGCAGCCCATGTTGAAGGCTAGGCATCACCAATGGCAGTTGCCCTAGATCGGCTAATCGAACGCTGTCACCTGTGGGGGCATCAGGCAGCGTTGGAGCGCAGATGACGAAGAGCTTCTCGTCGACCAGTGGCGTCACCGTCCAGTGTTTACCGGCATCAACCTGGAACAGAATAGCCAGGTCGAGCTGCCGCGCATTCAATTGGCTCGCCAGATGGCCGGAGAGCATTTCGACCAGATGCAATTGGATATCCGGATATCGTTCTCTCATAGCCTTGATCAACGGTAGCGCCAGCACTCTTGCAGTGGTAGGCGCCAGGCCGACACTGACATAACCACTCATACGTCCACGCTGCGCCGCTTGAACCGCATAATCGGCTTGCCGAAGGGTTAACTGGGCGTGGTGCAGAAAAGCGATGCCTGCATTGGTGGGGGTTACACCCACACTGCTGCGGTTCAACAAGCGGGTTTGCAGTTCACTCTCCAGCTTACCGATCTGTTGGCTGAGGGCAGACACACCGACCTCAAGTTCCAACGCTGCACGCCCCAGACTTTTATGCTCGACGATTTTCACGAAATAACGCAGTTGTCTAAGTTCCAAAGCCTTACTTCCATCTGAGTGATTCGTCGCGGGCTTACTGGATACGCGTTTCTCAATTGCAAAACGCTTTTTTACTCTACCGTCGACAAGCGGATTCTGAAACCCTCAGGGCACTGCGCAAGAGGCTGGCGTTGAGATGGCCGCGCTTTCATCTACCCGCGATGACGGGACTACGGTGCTGCATGCAGGACTGGAGGCAGAAATCCTACGGCCTATCACTATTGCAAAAAAATGCATTGGCAGCATGGCTGGCACCGAAATTTTCGACATGGACGACTTTGCCAAACTCTTTCACCCACACGTTGGAGGTGGTGGCTGAACAACCGCTGCTAATGCGTGAAAATCGAACCCCTCCCGACCAGATGGGTCTGCTTCTTTATAACCTCTCTGGAATCCGCCCCCCATGTCCACGCAACAGAGCCTCATCGTAGTCGCACGGGGTGGATACGCCGCTCGAGGCGTTCTGTATCTGATCATCGGTATTTTCGCGCTGCTGGCGGCTCTCGACTCGACCAGAGCGAAAGACAGTCACAGGAGCCTGGAAGCATTGCTAAGCCAGCCGTTCGGTTATGTTCTGGTCGGGTTGGTGGTAGCTGGCCTGTTGGCCTTCGCCGCTTGGCGAGTGTTGCAGGCAATACGCGACGTCGATCATCACGGTAAAGACATGAAGGGGTGGGTCATCCGTGCAGGTTTGCTCGCGGGGGGTGTAGCCAACGGCGCGCTGGCGTTTTTTGCCATGGGCCTGCTCGTCAGCGGCATCAAAAGCTCGGGCAATTCCGGAGGTGGGCAAACCAAGGATCTACTGGCCCATCTGTTGTCCTGGGAACACTCGAATTTACTGGTGTACCTCATCGCGCTCGTACCGCTCGGCGTAGGCATTGCGCACATCATCAAGGGCTGGAAGGCGACGTTCGAGAAGTATTTCGAAGCTGACGAAGACGTTATGCAGTACGTCCGACCGGTGTCTCGATTTGGCCTGATAGCCCGTGGTGTCGTCTTTATCGAGATCGCCGTGCTGCTGATGATCAGTGGCTCGACTTACCAGGCCATGGATCCGCCAGGCATGAAGGAGGCCCTCGATGCTCTACAGAACCTGCCGGCGGGTGGTTTGATTTTGATGGTGATGGCCTTGGGGATGATCGCCTTTTCGGTTTACAGCTTTTCCGAAGCTGCCTGGCGCAAAATCAACATGGATGTGCCTGGCGTACGAAGCGCATAGGCAAACAGAGACCGCCGTCTTCAGAGGCAGGCAGCATCTTGAGAAGGGGATGCGTCGTCTATCAAGGGTCTGCGCCCCCTCCTACGTTCTGTAAAGTTTCTAATAATTGTCTAGGATTGTGCGTGAATGCCCGACAGAGGCAGACGGAAACAAGCCATTGGTCCTGGCAAATCCGTTCGGACAGGCGCTTCTTCACCGATGAAATCCGGGATGGAACTTTCAAGCGCTGCTGCCCCCATACAAGCAGCCCTAAAAAATTGGGCGACCACCTCTGCGCATTGCGGCACAGCTTCGCAGTGGCAATTGACAGGAGATCCAAATGCTTGTGCTCACGGACATGCAGCGCACGTACCTCAGGAAAATACGCGCCCTCAGTGAAGACCATCAGGGCAACGAAGTCTTTGCTGGCCTGACGCTCGAGGAATCCATGCGATTCAACTTTTTGAGCGAGTCGCTCCTGGGGCAGGAGCATCGGACGCAGGAAGACGTCGATGAGTACCTCTCCCTTGTCCAAAAGCACGAACATACCCGGACTCGAATGCTCAGCGCAGAGATGGAGGCCCAGCAAAACAGCTCGTAATGTTTTGACATTCTATGAGTGCCCGACGGCCTGCCAGCAGCGCATTTTCAGCTACGATTGATGATGGAAGAACATGAGAGCCCTGTCCCTTTGCTCTTGCAAATGAGTGGAGCTGCGGGTGCACCGAGCTCATGAACCTCAGCCATCAACTCCTCGTTGGCGCCTTGAGTGGGCCATGGATGTCTGATTCAACAGGGAGATGAATCGTCATGTATAAAATGAGTGCAGGTTATGCCTGCGTGCTGGTGAAAATGCTTTCGGCGCAAGGATTGGATGTCGATCGTCTGTGCCTGGAATCCGGACTTGACAGGAATCTCGCGGATATCTCGGGATCATTCTGTGAACGAAGCGCTATCTACCGCCTGTTGGATCTGGCTGCTCAGGCTTGCGGCGATCCAGACATCGGTTTGAAAACGGCCGAGCACTTCCATCCAGGCATGTTCCAGATCGTCGGCTATACCATGATGTCCAGTTCGAACCTGAAAAATGCATTCGAACGACTGGCTCATTTCAGCCCGTTGATCGGCACAGGTTTCACCCTGTTCGTTGTCCAGGAACAACAGGATTACCGCCTGGCCACGTTCGATCACCATCAACGCGGCTCGATCAAACCCCGCCAGTACACCGATGCCAGCCTCGCAGCCCTACTAGGTGCCTACCGCTGGCTGAGTGATAGCAAATCGCTGAAACCGCTGAGTGTGGAATTCAGCTATCCCCAACCCAAAGACATCCATGAGCATCAACAGCTGTTTGGCTGCGAGCTGCGTTTCGGGGCCGCCTATGACAGCATCCTGTTCGACGGCGAGGAGCTACTGCGTCCGTCGAGCATGGCCAACGAACCATTGGCCAAGCTCCATGAAAGCTATGCCAACGGTCAGCTTGACCTGCTGAATGACTCCACCGTGGTGTGCAGGATTCGTGCCCTGATCACCGAACGCCTGAGCCAGGCGCAACGACAGGGCCAATGTAATATGGAATCGATTGCAGCCGCGCTGAGTATCAGCAAGCGAACATTGCAACGGGCACTGGAGAAGGCAGGCACGCAGTTCTCGAATATCCTGAACCATATGCGTCAGCAACTGGCCGACTTCTATCTGCGCCATTCCCATTTCAATATGCAGCACGTGACTTACCTGCTCGGCTTCCACGACCACAGCAGTTTTCACAAGGCTTGCCTGCGCTGGTTCGGCATGACGCCCGGTCAGTATCGAGCCTGTCAAGAATCGCTCGAGGCCAGGGAATAAAAGATTCTTCTAGCCCACTAAGGGAGGCGTTAAACCACAGAATTTATCAGATTGGGAGCCAATCGACCGAGCCGCGCCTCCCTTTCTGAATGGACAATTTGAAGCCGTTCCATGTTGTGCCGCTGGCACACGTACTCGGCCTCTGCTCGGGTCTGATAGGTGGTCTGCAGCCGCAACTTTTTCTCATTGTCGTAGAGGTTGAAACCTACGGTCGCGGATTTACAGTAAGAGCGCGTTCCGTTGCGCATGGATTCCGCATCCGTAGGTAATGCAGGAACAACTCCGAATCTCATGGCCACCGTCACGTCCTCTTCGAATTCACCGTCGAGCCATTTGCACAATTAACTATTAGCGGCTAAGGACCATTACAGCAAGAAGCGCTCTTGGCGATCCGATGAATAGCTCAAATTTGTGCTAAACACTTTTTGCTGCGTGGGCAAACCTTGAACACAGGCGATGGAGAGTTCAGTAGGCTTCATTGAGGCTGGTCTGGTCGATGCCAACCGCTGAATCGAAAGTCAGAGCGCGACAGCTTTGCCGGTTGTACGACGCCAATCGCTTTTATGCGGCAGTTGAAAGCCGGGCTTTTTACATCTCCACCTGAGTACCTAGCTCAATCACCCTGTTCAGCGGCAATTTGAAATACTTAAGGTTGCTGTTGGCGTTCTTCAGCAGAAACGCAAACAAACTCTCTCGCCACCGCGCCATACCAATGCGTTTGGTCGGGATGACCGTCTCTCGGCTCAAGAAATAGGTTGTGCGCATTGGACTGAAATCCAGCTCAACCAAATGACAGAGACTCAACGCCAGAGGGACATCTGGCTCTTCGATAAAGCCAAAGTGGAGGCTGACTCGGAAGAAGCCTTCACCATAGGCTTCAACCTCAAACCTTTGGCCAGCACTTACGCGAGGGCTGTCTTCAGACACCACGGTGAGCAGCACCACCTGTTCATGCAAGACTTGGTTATGCAGTAAGTTGTGCAGAAGTGCATGAGGTACAGCATCAGTCCTGGCCGTCAGAAAAACCGCCGTGCCTTGCACCCGATGCGGAGGCTGTGAGCGGAGACTGCTGATAAACAATGGCAGAGGAAGCGCGGTTTCATCCAAACGCTCAACAATGATCTTCCTACCCCGCTTCCAGGTCGTCATCAAAATGAACAGGGCAATCCCGGCAATGACCGGGAACGCACCGCCCTGAAAAATCTTCGGTGCATTGGCCGCAAAGTACAGGCTGTCTACCAGCAGAAAACCGAGCAGCATCGGGATGGCCAACCAGCGCGGTATTTTCCAAAGGAGCAGGACGACAGCCGAAGACAGGATGGTTGTGATCAACATGGTGCCTGTCACGGCAACCCCATAAGCAGCCGCCAAGGCGCTGGAAGACTCGAAGCCAATAACAAGCAACACAACGCCAACCATCAGTGCCCAGTTAACTGTGCCGATGTAAATCTGCCCCTGCTCCTGGCTGGAGGTGTGCTGGATAAACATACGAGGGACGTACCCAAGCTGGATGGCCTGGCGCGTCAGTGAGAAAGCCCCGGAGATTACGGCTTGAGAAGCAATGATGGTGGCCAGGGTGGAGAGCGCGACCATCGGCAACAGTGCCCAGTTAGGCGCAAGAAGATAAAACGGATTGCGCACAGCCTCCGGGTTCTCCAGGATCAAGGCACCTTGGCCAAAATAATTGAGTACCAGCCCCGGCAACACCAAAATGAACCATGCACGAGAAATCGGTTTGCGACCAAAGTGGCCCATGTCGGCATACAGTGCTTCTGCACCAGTCAATGCCAACACGACAGCTCCCAAAATCGCCACACCCATTCCCGGATGAACCACAAAGAACTGCACTGCCCAAGCAGGGTTGAGCGCTTG
The DNA here is from genome assembly GCF_001661075.1 of Pseudomonas silesiensis. Lineage (NCBI taxonomy): Bacteria > Pseudomonadati > Pseudomonadota > Gammaproteobacteria > Pseudomonadales > Pseudomonadaceae > Pseudomonas > Pseudomonas silesiensis. The sequence goes on along the minus strand of NZ_CP014870.1, from coordinate 2,249,633 downwards.
CAGCACTTCGGGACGCTGCAAAATACCGTAGATCCCGAGCGCACCCAGCACCACAAACCACAGCACCATGACCGGGCCAAACAGGATGCCGATGCGAGCCGTGCCATGTTTTTGAATAAGGAACAGTCCCACCAGCACGATTACTGAAATCGGCACGACCCAGTGCTCGATCCCGTCAAATGCCAGCTGTAATCCTTCAACCGCAGACAGCACCGAAATAGCTGGGGTGATCATGCTATCCCCGTAAAAAAGTGCTGCACCGAACAGGCCGAGCAATACCAGCACCTTGCTCATGTGCGGATAAGGTGCTGCCGCTCGGCGGGCTAACGCCGTCAACGCCATAATGCCGCCTTCCCCTTGGTTATTGGCGCGAAGGATGAACAGCACGTATTTGATCGAGACAACCCAGATCAGTGACCAAAAAATCAGCGACAAAATGCCCAGCACCCCGTCGTGATTTACCTGGACTCCATAGTGGCCGGAAAATACTTCTTTGAGCGTGTACAAAGGGCTGGTACCTATGTCCCCGTAGACCACTCCGACAGCAGCAACAAGCAAGCCCACACCTGAGGATTTGGATTGGGAGTCTTCATGTACAACGGTCGCTGTTTCACTCAAGGGTCGCTTCTCTCAGGTTGCTGGGGAGAAAGTGCATGCCATCCCTGGACAATACGATTTTCCAGGGCCCGTGGAGATGAAGGGCTTCTGGACGATCTAATAAACGCGACCAGTATCGTTGCGGGTAAAAAAAACTACCGTAAAGAAAGCGTAAAAAGTGTGATCGCAAAAGCTATAAACAAGCTGAGACCCGGCGTCCCGAGTCGCCGTTGGGAAAGGTAACTGCGATTGCATTCATTACTATAAGCCCGCCGAGCATCGAAGAAGCGACGCCAGCCCCTTTGTTAAAGTCGGCTGATGCGAATCTCTATTCAACGAAATAACGAGGACGAAATCGTTAGTGCTCCGATGATGAGCGACTCAATGATGGGGCAGTGTTTTTTTTGACCTTACAGCGTCGATAGGTGCGTACCGTCGTCCGTAGGTTATCAGCCCGTAAACACGGTAGGCACCAGCGCAGGATTTGTACCCAGGTAAAATGATTCTTATTCAATGGATCCCCAGGAACCTTCCCGCCATTTTCAGCCAGCTTTTCCATAACCGCTGAATGGAGCCAGATGTTCATCGCTGCCGAATCGTCAGTAGAGCCTGTGTAAGGCATCTCTGTAGCAAGTTCTTTACGCGCAGCCAGGCTACTGTCGATGTTCAACAGTTTGAGCAAATCTACAATCGAGGTGCGCCAATTGAGCTGCTCGCCTTGCTGACTGGCCAAGGCTTCCAGTTTCGAGGCGACGTCGACTTCACTGATCGCAGCCGTCGGGGTCGAGGTCTGTGGTGCAACGGGGGGAAGCACCGGCGGTAGGAGCAGTAGGAGCGGCCTCGGCTGGCGACGCTGCGTGTAGCACGTGACTTACCTGCTCGGCTTCCACGACCACAGCAGTTTTCACAAGGCTTGCCTGCGCTGGTTCGGCATGACGCCCGGTCAGTATCGAGCCTGTCAACAATCGCTCGAGGCCAGGGAAATCAAGATTCTTCCGGCCCGTTGAGCGTTTATTGACCGAGCTGCGCGTCCCGTTCCGAATGGACGATTTGAAGCCGCTCCATGTTGCGCCGCTGGCACTCATACTCGGCTTCTGCCCGGGTCTCATAGGTGGTCGGCAGCCGCAGCTTTTTTTCGTTGTCGTAGAGGTTAAAACCTACACTCGCGTTTTTACAATAAGAGCGCGTTCCGTTGTGCACGGATTCAGAATCCGTGGGTAATGCAGGAACAACACCGAATCTCAAGGCCATCATCACGTCCTCTTCGAATTCACCGTCGAACCACTCTAACTACTACTAACTATTAGCGGCTATGAACAACTACAGCAAGGAACGTTTTTGCGGATCCGATGAATAGCGCGTGCCCGCGCATGGGCGTGGGCTGATTCAGCGCTAAGGCACAACCCTGCAGGTCAAGTCAACGTGCCGCCAAGGGTCGATTATTGCGGTTTAGCAACCCACGGCTTACACGATCTAAAAGTAACGCTACAGCTACGATCGCCAGCCCTGCCCTCAGGCCAAGGCCCATTTCCATACGAGTGAGTCCTCGCGTTACCTCAGCGCCCAAACCTCCAGCGCCTACCAGACCCGCGAGAACAACCATTGCTAATGACAACAAAATGCATTGGTTCAATCCCACCATTAACGTAGGGGTGGCCAATGGAATCTCGATCTTGAAAAGAATCGCCCTTTTTGTTGCCCCCATGGCGTTCCCCAGCTCGATCATTTCCCTTGGCACTTGTTTAAGCGCCAGTGTGGTTAACCGCAGCATAGGAGGAATTCCGTAAACCACAGTGGCGATGATGGCGGGGACGCGGCCGAGGCTGAAAATCATTACCGCCGGGATCAGGTAGACCCATGGTGGAACGGTCTGCATTACGTCGAGCACCGGCCGTACGGCTTCATCGAAACGCTTGACCCGGGAAGCGAGAATGCCAAGTGGAAACGCGATTGATACTGAGATGAGTACAGCCACAGATACCAGCGCTATGGTTTGCATGGAAGCGATCCAAAGGCCGGAAATCAGGCAATATCCCAACATCACCGCCGCCAGCACCGCGACGCGCACACGTGCAATCAGCGCGACAGCGATGGCAACGATGGCGATAACTGCCAATGGCGGCAATGCCAGTAGTGCACCTTCAATTGCTCGCAAGCTGGCTTCTACTGCCACACTTATAGCTTTAGACACAACATGCAGATTGGTATTGAACCAGTCCACGAACGGGGCAATGTATTTCCCGGGGGAAAATTGAATTAGCGGTTCGCTCATGATCGTTTGCCCTCTTGCGAAGCCGCAGCGCTCTGCGCCAGACGGTCAAGCACCATAGTCAGAATCACAATTGCGATAGCAGCGTTGATCGATTGAGCGATATTGAGCGTGCGGATTGCCCCGTAGATGGTCTCACCCAGACCGCCGGAGCCAACGATGCCAGCGATGACCACCATGCCAAAAGCCATCATGAGACTTTGATTGATGCCGGCCATGATGCTCGGCATTGCAAATGGCAGGCGAATCTTCAAGAACATCTGCCAGCCAGTAACGCCACTTGCATTGCCAAGTTCGATGAACTCATTCGGCGTCATCCGGATGCCCAGTGATGTAAGGCGAAACGCCGGCGGCAACGCCACAATGAACGTCGCGATCAAAGCCGTACCTGTGCCGTAGCCTAAAAGCGCGATGGCGGGTAGCAGGTAGATGTACGGCGGCATGGTCTGGATCAGATCGAGAGTGGGCTCGATCATGCGATCCATCGCCGGAAGCAGTCCAGCTACCACACCCAGTGGAATGGCTACCACGAGTGCCATCAACGTCGCTACGACGACCAGTGCCAAAGTGCCCATGGTTTCTGGCCACAAGCCGATAAAGGCGCAGAACAGCATTCCCAACAATGCCGCAACGGCGAAGCGTGGTCCGGCAAGCCGCCAGCCCAGCAACGCGATAAGCGCTGCAACAACATAATAAGGCGGTAGATTGAATACCCATAGGAGGCTTTCGTAGATACTTTTCAGAACGTCGTTTACTGCGTCGAACAGCCCCGACCCGTTGTCGGAAAGCCATTGCAGTCCAGTGTCTACGGTCGAATCAAAGCTGCCGGGAAAATTTTCCAGGTTCATGACGAGACCTCCGCCAGCGGTTGACCGGCCGAAAGTGCATACTCGTTAGCAGTCCCCTGTACGCCTCTAAGCAAATCGCGCAGGGTGATTACACCTGCAACAATACCGGCATCAATGACGGCAATCGCATCGCGATCATTAGCCACAGCAAGACCGATGACATGATCAAGATCGGCGTCTGGATGTGTAGTGGGCAGTCGACTGACATCAACGTTGGGATGTGCCGCCTTGTAGAGCGAAACGGGCGACATCACCGAATTGGCTTTGACCAGGTGAAGCCTCGATATGCCCGCAACGAACTCAGCTACGTAGTCATCGGCTGGATTCAGCACGATTTCTTCAGCCGTCCCCACCTGTATTATCATCCCGTCTTTCATGATCGCGATACGATCACCGATTCGGATTGCCTCATCCAGGTCGTGGGTAATAAAGACCGCTGACTTGCCCAACTCTTTTGTCAGCTGGCGGAACTCGTCCTGCAGTTGACGACGTATCAGCGGATCAAGTGCACTGAAAGGTTCATCCATCAGGATCACTTCCGGGTCAGCCGCAAGCGCACGGGCCAGGCCCACGCGCTGCTGCATTCCGCCGGACAGCTCGTCAGGGTATCGCTGAATCCAGTCAGCCAGACCGACCTTGGTCAACGCTGCCTCGGCTATCTTCAATCGCTCAGCTTTGGCAACGCCCTGTACTTCCAGCCCAAAGGCGGTGTTCTCCAGCACGGTACGATGAGGCAACAACGCTACGCTCTGAAACACCATGCCAATTTGCCGCGCTCGTACCGCTCGCAATTCAGCAGCGCTCAGCGATGACAGCTCGCGGCCATTGACCAGCACCTTGCCAGAACTGGGTGTGATCAGTTTATTAAGCAAGCGAATCAGCGTGGATTTACCGCTGCCGGACAGGCCCATGATGCAGAAAATCTCACCACGGCGAACCTCCAGGTTGACATCAGACACGCCGACGACGCAGCTATAGTCCTGAAGAATCTGCTTCTTGGTCAGGCCTCTTTCGACGACGGCTTTCATCGCCGCTGCAGAATTCTCACCGAAAATTTTCCAGACCGACTGGCAGCTTACCAGCACATCATTAACGTCTAACTTTGGAGTCATCATGGCAATCCTATCGAACCTGTTATCAGGTATTGTTGTTTCAAGTTCGGCAGCTGAATAAATAGCGCATTAGTATTTTTTGTTATTTTCCCAACGCCCAATCAAATCACTATTTTTTGCAATCCAGGATTTGACTGCCTCATCAACCGATTTTCCTTCGTTGATTTCACCGTTAATGGCCCGGATATCAGTAATAGGGATGAAAATACTGGCGACGACTTCCCGGGCTTGGGGGTACTTCTCGGAAAAGCCTTTTTGTGCAATCCAGTAATAGGTCTGTGACGGCTGAAATACCCCTTTTGGATCCTTAAGGTATTTGACGTCAAACTTCATGGACATCCAGGACGGATCCCAGAGGGTTACAGCAATCCACTCTTTGCGATCGACTGCTGACTTCAGTGCTGCGGTCATGGCAGCGGAGCTGCCTTCAACCAACTGAAGCTTCAAGTTGTAATTCTTGACGGCTTCGCTGGCAGAACGCATTAGACCAGCGCCCGGTTCGATGCCAATAATCCTGCCTCCAAATTTATCAGCGTTATCGTTGAGCTGGTCAATGGAGTCGATGGTTACGTATTTTGGAACTGCGATGCCTTGATAAAGTCCATCAGAAACAGGCGAGATTCTTTCAAGGCGATTTTTGCTCTTGTTCCAATAGTCCTGAGCAAGATAGTTAATTTGAGAAACCAACAGCTGGATGTCACCTTTTCCCAGAGCTGCATAGGCAATACCCCACTCCGAGAACTCCGTAAGCTTTACGGTATAACCTTGATCTTCCAAAACTTTTTTAGTAATCAAAGCCATTGGCGACATGTCTTCCCATGCCATCGTGCCCATCGTGATACTTTTTTCTTCGGCCTGCACCGGCAAAATAGAGCCGATCACCATCAGTAACACGAACATCGCCTTCCAGATCGTCTTCATGGTGTATCCCCTACAGAGGTTTTCATAATCGCCTTCTCAGGCGTACTGCGTGAGTGACATGTAGCCTTTTTTCACTTAGCTAAAGTGGTTGCCAGCCAACTTAGGAGAGAGCCTGACAACCTCAATTTCGGTCTATTCCACGGAGCGATCCGACACATCCATCCACACCGTCTTAAGTTCAGTGTATTGGTCGTGCGCGTGCACAGATTTGTCCCGGCCTCCGAACCCGGATTGTTTGTAGCCACCGAAAGGTGTGCTGGCGTCACCTTCGCCGAAGCAGTTGACAGTCACCACGCCTGCTCGAATCTCACGTGATAGTTTGACCGCTGTACGCAGGTTGCCGGTGTACACGGACGCTGCCAGTCCGTAGACGGTATCGTTAGCAATCGAAATAGCCTCCTGCACTGACGTAAATGAAGTCACCGCCAGAATCGGGCCAAAGATTTCTTCCTGAAACAGGCTGCTGTCGCGACCTACGCCATCGATGACTGTCGGCTCTACATAAATGCCCGCTTCTGTATTGCCGCCGACGACCACATGAAGTCCTTCATCTTTTGCCTTCTCGAGGTAGGAGCTGACCTTCTCGAAGTGCGCGGAACTGATCAGCGAACCCAGACGGTTCTGCGGATCTAAAGGGTTACCCATTTTCCACTCGCCGATATGAGCAGCGATGCGCCCCAGCAAATCATCCTTCACATCGGCATGGACGATCAGTCGGGAGGTAGCAGAACAATTTTCTCCCATATTCCAGAACGCACCGTTCACAACTTGTTCAGCGACGAGTTCCAGATCTTCAGCATCATTCATGACCACGGCAGGGTTCTTGCCGCCACATTCCAGAACAATGCGCTTGAGGTTGGAGTCGGCCGAATAATGCAAAAAGCGCCGTCCAGTGGCCGTAGACCCGGTAAAAGACACCATATCCACATCCGGATGGAGACCTATGGGCTCACCCACATCTTTACCCGTGCCGGTGACGATGCTGAACACACCAGGTGGAATTCCCGCCTCATGGGCTAACTCGGCTACACGCAAAGTAGTCAGTGACGTTTGCTCAGCTGGTTTGACAATCACAGAACAGCCTGCGGCCAACGCTGGGCCGATTTTCCATGCCAGCATTAAAAGGGGGAAGTTCCACGGTAGTACACAGCCAACTACCCCGATGGGTTCACGTACTACTATTGTCAATGCGTTGCTACCGACGGGCGCAGTATTGTCGTAGATCTTGTCGATCAGCTCGGCGTGCCAACGAAGCGTATTGATAGTGTCTGGCACGTCTACAGTTTGGCATTCACGAATCGGTTTGCCGCTGTCGAGACTTTCCAACACTGCCAATTCATGTGCATGGCTTTCCATAAGCTGGGCAAGCTTCAACAGCACGGCCTTGCGCTCAGCAGGATGCTGAAGACGCCAGCGGCCATCTTCAAAAGCCTCTTTCGCCGCAGCGACTGCATCATTAACATCCTGCGCGCCGCACGCCGCCAAGTCGGTCAGCTTTTCACCAGTCGCAGGGTTTTTGGTTTCGAGCGTCTTTCCAGATGCAGCTGAACGGAAGGCTCCATTGATAAATGTGCCGTTAGGGAAAGTCAGGTTTTCTGCAATGGCAGCGTATTCAGTTGCCGTCAAAAGATCACTCATGGCTCGTCTCCTTCATGATAGGTGCAATAATTCACTTAATTTTTAAGGGGCTCACTCACGACCTGCGCGCCATTCCCGTAGCTTTAAGTCAGCCTTCGCACCAATGCTTAGAAACGGTTGAGGCGGCAGATTTTTCGGTGAGTCATAGTTGGAGAAAATCTCAACCAACTGAGACTTCACCCCTAGAGCCGCTTCTGCGGCAGCGATGCCAGCTGCCGTCGACTTCGAAGCACCCAGGCCATTGCAAGCGCAAGCAGCAAACAGACCTTGTTCAATTTCCCCGAAAATCGGCACGCTGTTCCAGGTCAATGCCATAGGGCCGCCCCAGCGATACTGCATTTTCACTCCAGCAAGATCAGGGAAACGATCTGCAAACTTACTGTCATGCACCCGACCTGCGCTTCGTACATGACCCTCGTTGATTTCCAATCCCGCGTGGTATGAATACCGTGAGCGAATCAAGATGCGGTCACCGTCAACGCCACTTACACGACGCACCGTAGTTCCCATTGGTAATGCTGGTGTCGCCGCCCAGTCGCGTTTTCCGCTGAGTCGATTTGGATCAAAAGACTCGGTCATGGAGGCATATGTAAAGACGTGCAACATCTTCCCGCGAAACAGGCCGAAGCTCTGAGCATGACCATTGTTGGCCAAGATGACCCGCTTGGCCGTGACGGAGCCGTTGGCTGTCTTCAATAACCAATTGCCAGACTGCTTCTCGAACGACTGGACTGGGGAGTTCTCGTACAACGTCACAGGGCTTCGCAGGCTATCCGCAACAGCTCGAATGTAGGCTGCTGGTTGCACCATCACTGTTCCAGGCATGTAAAGCCCGGAGGTGTATATGCGGCTGCCCGTCACGTCGTAGATACCCTTGGCATCAAGTAACTGGTGGGACTCACCTAAACCCTGTAGCTGGCGAGCGTAGTTAACGATGTGGGAATCGCCTTTCTGGCTAATCGCTACGCTGAAGCGACCGCAGGGATCTATGATTTCACGCCCCCAGCCATATTCTTTCGCCATGTCCGTGGCCAGGCTAATTGCGGTGCGATAGAGAGTGATATCCCGCCGAGCACGCTCTGTTGACGTGTCACCGAAATCCTCCGAGCTGACTTCGTGGGGTAAATCGATAATGAACCCCGAATTACGCCCGGTGGCACCTTCTCCGACGACACCCGCTTCCAGCACGGCAACTCGCAGTGTTGGATCCAGCTGCGATAACCGTCGTGCAGCAGACAATCCAGCAAAGCCAGCGCCAATGATTGCAACGTCAGCGATCACGGCCCCATTAAGGGACAATCCAGGCTTTCGCGGAGGAAGCATCTCAACCCAAGCTGAACGACTACTGTTTTTTGGAAACTTGGTGGCCACGTACATGATTTCTACTCCAAGTCGTCAGGCGAGGTTGGACTCGAGAGCGATCAGTGGTTCAAGGGCGGCCTTGAGCGCATCAATTTTGTCAGCGGATAAACGCGCCAATGGTCGACGAGGATTTCCAGCTCCGTAGCCGGTGATCTCCGAACCTGCATAAACTGATTGGACATAGTCACCCTGCCAGATCAACGACATAACGGGCTCAAGCGAGCGCCAGATCTCACGAGCACGAATCCAATCCTGCTCCAAGGCGGCATTTACCACTGCTACGCAAGAGCGGGGGGCCATATTTGCCCCACCCCAAATCAGGCCGGCAGCACCAGCAAAGAGAGCGTATGGCACCAGCGGGTCGGCGCCATTCATCGTCGGCAAGCCCGTACGGATCAGCGACGCCTGCGCCGCAAGATCACCGCTGCTGTCTTTGACCGATACAAAATTTGGAATTTCACTCAATTGACGGAACAGGGACGGCGTAACTTCTACGCCGACAGCCTGAGGCACGTTGTAGCCGATGATTGGCAGCCCGGCTTCAGACACTGTGGAATAGAAGTCGATGATCCCCTGGTCATCGGTCGGGCCTTCGAAAAACGGCGGCAGCACCATGACGCCATCCGCCCCGCAATCGACCGCATGACGGGTGCGTTCTACTACTTCGTCCGCAAGCAAAGCAGACGTTTGCACAATTATTCGTGCGCGACCATTGATGACTTTGGAACCGAAAGCTACGAGTTGCCTGGATTCCTCTTTGCTCAGGTAAACATGCATGCCCGTGCCAGAGCTCAGGACAAACCCTTGCACGCCAGCGGAGATGTAGCGCTCAATCAAACCTTCAAAACGCGGGTAATCGATTTTGCCCTGCGCATCAAACGGAGTAGTGATTGCAAGATTGACACCGGAAAAAGCGAATGCGGACATTGATTCAAACCTCATCTTGTTTTAGCTGGAAACATTCAGCCAGATAGTTCTCAGCCGGGGGGTAGTGATTCGTGAGCACGAGGCGAGTTATTACCGCCACCGAAACCCTTTCCGATACTTACTCGACAGATAAATGCCGGCATTAATTAATAAATAAAATGCGAGTATCTACCTGGCACTCGTTGAGCGCTCAATAAGTCGTAGATTCATCTTCTTTATTCCAAGGCAATTTCCAATGCCAGTGGGTACAAGCGTCCTGCCTCTGGAATAGGAACCAAACAATCAGGAAATAATGTTCATCCAATCACCTTGAAGCGTTCATTTCGCATTCAGATTTCATGGTGAAAGAATAATGACAAGCGAGATTGGGACACAGCGACTTTTACGCTGAGCAATTGATGATCTGGGGTTATGCTTCCTGGGCGTCGGGATCCTCGAGCAACCCGCTCTCGAACTGCGCGATAAGCCAATCCCGCAGCTTGCAGCAACTGGGGTCTCGGGCTTTGTCTTCGTTGACGTTCAGATAGTGCAGGGTTTCTCGGTGCACCAGCTTCTCTTTGACTGGGCGAACCAGCAGCCCTTTCTCGACCAAAGGAGCCACGAGGTAGTGCCAGCCAAGAGCAACGCCCTGGTGATTTAATGCGAGCTGGATAAGCAGGTTGTAGTCGTTAGCGTTAAAAAAATGCGGCGCCGTACGAGGTCGGGCTTTCAGGTCAATATCGTGATGGGCAAACCATCCGCTCCAGTCCACATGCTCCGCTACCTGCGAGCGGCCATAAGGACTCAGGTTCAGCAACGCGCTATCACGAATGCCCTGGATGGATTGCAGCTCGGGATGCTGCTCCAGATATTGAGGTGTGCACACTGGGTAAATCACGTCGCATACCAAAGGTTGGCTGTGATACCCATCATGACTCTTCATCATTTTACAAATGATGATATCTGGATGAACACCAGTCTCCATTGACAGGAAATTCTGGGTTACGACCAGGTTGAGGTCAATCTCAGGGTGGGCCGCAAAGAACGCGGGAAGTCGGGGCCCCAGCCAAAAACTGGTGAATGCGGGCGAGCAACACAGCGTGACCACGTGTTTGGCGCTGGTATTGCTGCGCATACGCTCAGCCGCTTGAGCGATACTGCTGAATGATAGCTGCACTACATCATAGAAATTGGAACCCGCATCAGTGAGCTTGACCGCCCGCCCTGCCCGGTCAAAAAGCTCCGTCCCCAGATGGTCTTCCAACTCCCGTATCTGGCGACTGATTGCAGCCTGGGTGACGCACAGCGCCTCGGCAGCGCGCGTGAAATTTTGATACTTGGCTGCCGCGATAAACGCTTTCACAGCGCGTAGCGAAGGCATCTTGATCAAGGTCTGATCGGGTTCAGTCTGCTTAACCATAACAGTAGGTCATCATTAGCCTATAAAAAATGTCGATTCTTAACGTTGACGACCTCGCCATAGACTATTTGCAAGGCACCAGCGCCCCATATCGAGAAGCATGCATAGCGGCAGGTTATCCGAATTGGCTACAGCGTAGTAGCCCATTCGCGCTTAAAGCGGGTCGAAAACCAAGCCTTCAGCGATGCGGTCAGTGCAAAAAAGCCCCTACTTAGGAGTGCATAAAAAAATGCAACAACACACCGCCGTATTAGACCTGATCAAGCAACGTAAAACACAGCACGGGCTTCCGGGCGCTGCATATAATGATCCTGATGTGTACCGTCAAGAATGCGAGCAAATTTGGCATCGAGAGTGGATCTTTGCGGGTCACACCTTTGAGCTGGAAAAGCCGGGGCAATATTTGACACTACAGATTGGCGATTACCCGATCGCAATCGTGCGTGGAAAAGACGGCAACATCCGTGCGTTCCATAACGCATGCCGCCATCGTGGATCAAAGATCTGTACGGAAGATAAGGGGAAGGTAGCGAAACTGGTATGCCCTTACCACAAATGGACATTCGAGTTGGACGGCAAACTACTGTACGCCGGCAATATGGGCCCTGAATTCAACACAGCGGACCATGATCTGCTGCCTGCTCATTGTGAGGTAGTGCATAGCTACATTTACGTTTGTGTGGCAAAGGTTGCTCCTGATTTCGAAAAGTTCCGAAGCGCCGTATCGCCATTTATTGGCCCTCACCATCTGGAGGATTGCAAGGTAGCCTTCGAAGCTAATCTGGTTGAGAAAGGCAATTGGAAACTGGTGTTCGAGAATAACCGCGAGTGCTACCACTGTGACGGTACGCACCCGGAATTGCTCCAGTCTTATACCGAGATCGCCTCTGTACAGGGCATCTCCGGCGAGGAAGACCCTGAGTTAACCGCCTATTGGAACACTTGTGAAGCTGGCGGCTTGGCCAGTCGGCTCGTTATGGATCCAGCCGGACAGTTCCGTATGACACGAATTCCGCTCGACCATGGAGCCAGCAGTTACACCATGGACGGTCAACCTGCCGTTAACCGTCGTTTGGATCGCAGCGGCGTGGAGAATATCGGTGCTCTGCTGTACTTCAATTATCCATCGACCTGGAACCACTTTCTCGGCGATCACGCTCTGAGCTTTCGTGTTTTGCCCCGAGGCCCAGGTGAAACGGTGGTCACTACCAAGTGGTTGGTGCCTAAGGATGCCCAAGAAGGGGTGGATTACGATCTCGAACGCCTCACCAAGGTGTGGATGGCAACTAACGATCAGGATCGTCGTTTAGTGGAAGGCGCCCAAGTCGGCGTGACCTCGCCAGCTTACCAGCCCGGCCCCTACTCGCAGTTGGTCGAGAATGGCGTCTGCCAATTCGTCGATTGGTACTGCGAGTTGATGACAAGGCGCCTGGCTGAAACTGAGACCGCGTCTCAGGCGATTTGATAAGAATAAACACAGGGTGTTCGCTGTTACACGGACCACCCTGACCAAAATCGATGTTGATTCCGCAGCACTAGCTAGCAGGACGGTTTGATATGAAAAATATCAAGAGGACTCGAGTGTGACCTCCCAGATCCCTGGCGCTCAGTCAATTGAATCGCGACCAAAAACTCGCAAAGTGTCAACTATAGGGTTTCTGCTGCTCGAGAACTTCTCTCTTACTTGTTTCACCCAGTGCTTAGACGTTCTTGTGACAGCAAATCAG